>JBAQYM010000146.1:0-58012 GCA_049300095.1 Syntrophobacteraceae bacterium | reverse complement strand
CGGCATAGACCTTGCCCGATCCGGACAGAATGCCGATACTGCCATTGGTGACGGTAATGCCCGCATTTGTAAAATCCGCGACCACCTCATTGAAGGTGATGGTGACCGGGATGGGCGAGGTCCTGGTCGGATCGGGCGCGGTGGTGGAAAGAATTACCGATGGCCGTGTATTATCAACCGTAAACGTTTCGCTCGGACCGGCTTCGGGGGAGCTGTTTCCGGCGCTATCGACCGCGCTTCCGGAATTTATGCTGATCCCGAGTGTGCCGTCTCCCGTGATTTCGGATAACGAGATTGTGCGACTGGCGGCGCCGATGCCGGTGATCAAGACACTGCCCGCGACCGCCGTCCCCGTGGTTGTCACCATGTCCGGCGTCAGGTTTACGGAACTTGCGCCATCGTAGGTTATCGTATATTTGACCGGTCCCCTTCTGGCCAAAGATACGGAAGGCGCGCTGATCGAGATGCCGGGCGCTGTGTTGTCGACGATGAAAGCCTGGCCTTCCGCGGCGGGGGCCTCGTTCCCCGCGCTATCCTTTGCCGTTCCCCCGGCGATGCTGATTCCAATCGTGCCGTCTTCCGTGATGCCGGATATCGTCACAGTCCGGGTCGTGTTCCCACTTCCGGTAACGCCGACGTTTCCGGTGGCTGTGCCGGTTTGGGCGAGGGTGACATCAGCGGTTGCCAAACTGACTGAAGCGGCCCCGGTGTAGGTTACCGTGTAGGTGATCGGGCCGTTTTGGGTCAGCGAAAGGGAAGGCCTGCCGACCACTATTGCCTGTGGGGTCTTATCGAGCTTAATCCGGTCGGAGAAGACCGACGACTCATTGCCGGCTTTGTCTATGAACTTAACAAAAACCGTCTTGAACTCGTCACCTTCGGAGAGTGTCCAGGATTTACTCACGCCGTAGGGTTCAGGGTCCGACCAGGTCGTTCCATCGTTGCTGAACCGCATCTGATCGACACCGCTGTAGACATCCCTCGCGGCAAGTGTGAGCACGACCGATTCCGAATTGGTAATGCTCTCTCCATTATTAATGAGGATGGGAAGCTGGTCGGGGATTGAGGTTGGTCTCGAAGTATCCAGTGTGATGAGCGTGCTCTGTGTTTCGTTGCTCACGTTGCCGGCGGCGTCCACGAGCTTCGAGTAAACCGTATGAAGGCCTTGTATGCCACCTATGTCCCACGAGCACGGCAGCGGCAAATCGGTCCATCTCTTGTTCTCGGCCGTGTCGTTGCTGAGGAGCACCCGCGTGATGCCGCTGCCCCCGAAATCCTCGCCTTCCGTGAGGGTGACACTGACTACCTGGTCTTTTGTGTACTCGGTATAGGGTGTTCCGATGTTGAGGCCGATCTTTCCCAAAGGGGATTTCCTGTCGAGCAGCCACTGCGCCTGGGTGAGGGTGGAAATATTTCCCGCCCTGTCCTTGAATTTCGCGAAAACCGTACGCGGACCGTCTTCATCCGGATTACCCACCCCCTT
Organism: Syntrophobacteraceae bacterium; assembly: GCA_049300095.1. Taxonomy (GTDB): domain Bacteria; phylum Desulfobacterota; class Syntrophobacteria; order Syntrophobacterales; family Syntrophobacteraceae; genus SbD1. The sequence goes on along the minus strand of JBAQYM010000146.1, from coordinate 56,529 downwards.
GTTCAGGTCCCACCATACCGGTCCGTTCCACTCCCACGGCGCCTCCGGTTCCGTAAAGCAGGAATCCTCGGCGCAGGTATTGGAGAGAAGCAGGGAGGCGAGGCCGCTTGTTTCCTGGTCATATTCGGGCTTTACGGTGGTGATGCCGACCAGCGCGGTCCTTGTGGGGCTGTCCCCGGTGATCGTGTAGCCGACCGGAGGAATCAGGTCTACGATTATCGAGGCCGTTATCACATTGGAAATCAATCCGGTCGAGGGGTCCTGGAACTGGACTCCGACTGTTTTCACGCCCTCTCCCGGGGTCAGGGTCCAAGGTTTCGTCTGGGCGAAAGGCTCCCAATCCGACCATGAAGATTCAACATCCGGCGTGTCGCTGAAGCTCATCAGCAGGCCGCCGGTCTTTGCCGAAAGAACCAGGTCCACCGCATAGGGCGATCCGGTGCGGTTTATGTTCACAGTCCCCGTAGGGGGCCCGAGAAAACCGGCCGCCAGTCCCCGGTCATTCAGGGCGAATGCGGCCCCCGGACCAAGGTCCCGCGTGAGTTGGCCTTCCTGCCACAGGAAAGCCGAGTAGTCCCGCGCAGGGTATCTTGCCGCCATATATCCCGCGATCGCATTCGAGGCATTTATGGCCTGGGCGTAGCTGTCGGATTTTTCCGGGGATGCGAAAACCGTCTCCTCCCGCTCTCCTTCCCAGCGTATCGCCCGGTTGAACGGCAGTCCCTCCGCCGTTTCACCCCTCGCCCCGCCGACGATCCACCCGGATTGGCCGATAGCCGCCGCGCTCATCGAGACGTACCGCTCGCCCGGAAAACCGGCTGCATCTCCAGGTGAACCGACAGGCATTATTACGCCGTTTTCCCATTGCACCGCAACGCCGTTCGCGGTGGCGCCGACCACCACTCCCCCGTCGTTTATGCCGGTAGGCGAGAAATCGCCCAGGTCCCGCTCGACGCCTTGTTCGATGTCATATAAGAAGGCATGAAAGCGGCCGTCTTCCTCCTGGACTTCTCCGACCACCTGCCCGCTGTTGTTTATGGCCGAGGCATGCCTGTTCTTGCCGTCCGGGGGAACCAATTCGGCGACCGTGTAACGACCGTCGCCGTCCGGGACCCAGAGGCACGCCCGCGTCCGGGGCAAGCCCGCGGAAATCTCCGAGGCGCTGACGCCCACGACCCGGCCCGAATCGTCGACCCCGGTTGCCGTACTCCACTGATCGCCGTCCAGGGTCCCCAGGTCGGTCATCACATTGTTTCGCCAGGCGAAGGCGTGCGTGAAACCCTGCGAGCCCCCACCGGTCGATGCGCCGACCACCGTCGGCGGGTCCTGGTTATTGAGGGCGTTCGCCCAACTGTCCATGCCTCCGAGTGTGCCGAGATCGACCGGTCTTTGGTTTTCCCAGAGGGCCGCGCGGTGGCCGCCTGAAATCGACTGACCAAGAATTCCCCCTATCCAGATCCGGATGCTTTCGAAATCCTCCCACGTGGACGTGACCTCGGCCACGTCCGATTGCCAGTCAGCCGTCACCTGCGCGATCCGCGCATGAATCAAGTCCCAGACCACCGTCGGCACACTGTCCCGGTTCTTTTTCAGCAGGTCCATGTAGAGGTAGTCTTCGAAACCGCGCCTCAATGCTTCCAGCCTCAGGGTCGGGATCGGGGTTTTTTTCGTGGGATGCTGATAAAAAAATGCGCCAGATCGGAAATCTCCATCCACGGAGGGGGCGGTCGTCCAGGGGTCGATGGTGTCGCCCTCTATTCCTGCCCCGTTGCTTATGATTCCCCACAAAAGATATCCGGAGGCGTTGTTTCGGTACAGGTAGGAGCCGACGGCGCGCTGATGGGAGGGGGGAGCTTTTATCCAGTGCCTCATATTGGCGTACAGGGCATTGTCTATTCGGTCCCGCAGCGGTTTAACCACGGAGGGATCATACAGTTGAAAGTGATTTATAAATGTATCGATTTTCCCCGCCATTTCGGCAGAAGGCGCGCGCCCGGTGACTTCCGTTTTGAAAGGGAAAACATTCTTTACGATCCCGTAAGCCGTAATCATCGGAGGGATTTCTTCGGGCGAGGGCTCATCCCAGAGCTTCACAAGGGCTTTATCCTCCCACCCTTTCCCGCTCATATAGTTGTGCCACTTGCTATAAAATTCGTTGGCCACTCCGGAAAAAAGGTCCTCTCCGGCACAACTCTCACGAGGGTTATATTCACCCAAACATCCCACGGTCTGTGCGTCGTAGGGTTTTGTCAGATTGGGAAGGCGAAAATACTTGAAACCAAAAAACGGGTTGGAACCGGGGTCAAACAGGTTATCCAATCGTTGCGTAAGTTTGTCATAATCTTCTATCGCTTTTCCGGCGACCAGCGAATTCACGTTGAAGCTATAGATGGAGGCGACCGCATTGATCCGGTATTCCCGAAGGGCGGCCAGATAAGAAGGGAAAACATCGATGCCGTCGGCATTGGTGAACCCGGCGACGGTATACCCGCTGTTGGCTTCGATAATCGGATCGAGATCGCGCGGCAGGGCAAAAGGCAGGACATCCAGGCGAAGCGGAACATACAGGGCTTTTGCGCCTTCGCTGATACAAAGCGTGTAATGGTGTATCCCCGAGGGGTGCGCTTCTGTCGTGGTGATGCGCACCGCCAGGTAAACCGGGTCCATCTGCACGGTCAGGCCGGAGTCGAGCGGGATAAGTCCGTCGGCGAAAAATTCGTTAGACAGGTCTTGGGGAACGGGGAGAAGTTGAAACGCATCCGCCCGCAGCCAGGCAGGGGCGGTCCTGTCCGGGGCTAAAAGCCGGACGGCGACCGTGTTGCTCATGTCGAGATTAGAAACTTTCACTATAAACAGGTGGTGCTCGTTTTTTGCCGTCTGAATCGACACGGAGGGTTGAATTACGGCCTGGCCCGCCACCAGTGAAATGCTGTCGCTGTCGGCGGGCAGCAGAGGAAACCCATTCTGAGTATAGGCGCTGTCCAGCGAGGGGTGGATCGCCCCGAAGCCGATCCCGGTCAGGAGAACGAGGAGGACCTGTACCGCACACAGAACACGCGTCATTTGTACAGCCCCCGTGGTTTAATGCACCCGAGTCGGTGAAGCGACGGCAAATCGATTTTATATCCAATATGCGGGATTTCAATCGCATTTTCAACCAGCAATATTGACGACCGGCCGATCTTGCGCCGGGACCGGTGCATCCTGAAGTTGCCAAAGCCGGTCCCGTTGACCTTTCTCTTGCGTTTTTCATTGAGATATTGGATGCTTCCAAGGGGCCTTGGGAGTCTTCGCAGACTTTCCAGGGTATGATCCGGATGCAAGATGCACTCGGGCATCCGTTGGTGATTAACTTAGAACTTGTCCGTAAATAAATCGTTTAGCTAGGAGCACAGCCCTACGAACTGCCGTCCAAATCGCACTGAAGTCCGGCTGGGACATCCAAACCGTCATTCCCGCGGCGTTTCTGGGCGGGAATCCAGGGCCTTGCTTTGCGTAACAGGCTGAAGAGAAACTGGATTCCCGCCCAGAAACGCCGCGGGAATGACGATCCATGGGTCCTGAACTGTACGCGGACGGTATGGATGTTGCGATATGCTCTCTGGGTAACAGCCATAAAAACCCTACACAGGTTATTTGCGGACAAGTTCTTAATGCATTGGACAAGTTCTTAATGCATTATTCAGAGGTTCCGCCATTCAGCCTATCGGAAAAATTCACATGGAAGATACGTTGAAAGACTTTCCGGTCATTATAGAGTGTCCCGTGGCATGGGGGGAAATGGATGCTCTCGGGCATGTGAACAATGTGGCGTACTTTCGTTATTTCGAAAATGCCCGCATCGCCTATTTCGACAGGGTTAAAATGTGGGAGTTCATGGAAAAAACCGGAATCGGCCCCATCCTGGCCTCGACGCAGTGCAGGTACCGGGCGCCGTTGACGTACCCCGATACGCTTTCGGTGGGAGCACGGGTTTCGAAAATCGAAAAAGATCGATTCACGATGGAGTACCGCGTTGTAAGCCACCGGCTCTCGAAGGTGGCGGCCGAGGGTGAAGGAGTTTTGATCACCTATGATTACCAAAATAAGCGAAAAGTCCCCATGCCCGCTGATTTGAAACAAAGCATTCTCGATATCGAGCGAAAAGGGCAAGCGTTCACCGCGGAGGACGCGGAGGGCGCGGAGAAAAACAGCGGATGAGGTATTACGCCGCGCATCCGGCATCAGCAACCATTGGAGATCCAGGCCAATCTCCAATGTCTCATCGAGAGGAAAGAAAATGATCTCCGTATGGCATCTTTGGGTAATCGCCGCGATCATGCTTTTTATTGCGGAAATGCTCGTGCCGACATTTGTTCTGGCATCTTTCGGGATCGGCTGTCTGGTTTCATCGCTTGTGTCCGCCTTTGGCCTCGGACTCAAGGTCCAGATCGCGGCTTTTATGCTGGGCACGCTGGGGGCGTTTTTCGGAGTTCGGCCGTTCTTTACAAAATACTGTTACAAAGCCTCGCCGGGGATCAAAACCAATGTGGAGGCCTTGATCGGAAAGACGGGACGCGTTACCGAAACAATCGATGAACTCGGTTCCGGCCGTGTGTTGGTCGGGGGGGATGACTGGAAGGCCGTCGCCATTGACGGAAGTCTCATCGAGAAGAATGCGAAGGTTGAGGTCGTTAAGGTTGAAGGCGCCAAGATTTATGTGAAGGCAATACAAACCTGAAAAGGAGCCATCGATGGGTGTACTGGTTACTGTGGCGGTTCTTGCGGTGTTCGTCATAATTTTTGCCGTGAAGGGTTTCCTGATCATCCAGCAGAGCGAGACCATGGTGATAGAAAGACTCGGGCGCTATCACCGCACGCTTCCATCGGGTATAAACATCCTTTGGCCCCTGTTTGACAAACCCCGGCAAATTGAGTGGCGCTATGTGCTAACCGACCAGAGCGGCAGGACAATAATCCGGAAGCAGAGCGTCAAACGAATCGATTTGCGGGAAACCGTCTATGACTTTCCAAAACAAAGTGTCATTACCAAGGATAATGTCGTCATCGAGTTGAATGCTCTCCTTTATTTCCAGATTACCGATCCGGTAAAAGCGGTGTACGAAATTGCGAACCTTCCCGATGCCATTGAAAAACTCACACAAACCACTCTGAGAAATGTCATTGGGGACCTGGATCTGGATGAAACGCTGTCCTCGAGAGACACGATTAACAGCAAATTAAGGGCCATCCTTGATGATGCTTCAGATAAATGGGGGGTAAAGGTCAACCGGGTCGAGCTTCAGGACATTAACCCGCCTCCGGAAATCCGGGGCGCAATGGAAAAACAGATGCGCGCGGAACGGGACCGAAGGGCGGCCATTCTGGAAGCGGAAGGGTTGAAGCAGGCGAGCATCCTTGAATCCGAGGGCCTCAGGGCGGCGGAAATTAACAAGGCCGAAGGGAGCAAACAGGCCAAAATCCTGGTGGCCGAAGGCGACGCTCAAGCGAGGGTCAAAGTTGCCGAGGCGGAGGCCGAAGCGATCAAGATGATTACGCAGTCCATTTCCGGAAGCAAGGGGGACCCCACCAACTACCTCATCGCCGTGCGATACATCGAAGCCCTGAAGGAGATGGTATCGGGACAAAACAACAAGGTGGTCTACCTGCCTTACGAAGCGTCCGCCATACTTGGGTCCATCGGCGGCATAAGGGATATGTTCGAGAAATCAAAGCAGTAAAGGAGATGTCCAAAAAAATGGGGCGGGCCAATATGGCTCAAACGGTATCGAGGATCAGACCTGGACCTTGTGGACATCACAGACCTCGAAGAAGATGACGAGAATTGAAAAACCTGTTAAATTCGTTAGCGATCCCTGCGACTGATATCGGCAAATTCCCAAAACTTCCGATAAACAAATTACAAGAGGAAAAGAAATGAAAATCGTGTGTGTGCTTGGAAGCCCGAGGCAGAGGGCAAACAGCTCCACGATCGCCGAGCGTGTCTGCAACACGGCCGAGAGGCTTGGAGCGCAAGTGCGGACCTTCACCCTTAACGACCTGGAATTCCGCGGGTGCCAGGGATGCATGGCATGCAAGACCAACCTGGAAAAGTGCGCGCTCGAAGACGATCTGACCGAGGTCTTGGAAGCCGTCCGCGAGACGGACGTCCTTGTCCTGGCGTCTCCCGTCTACTACTGGGACGTATCTTCACAGATGAAGGCCTTTCTCGACCGCACTTTTTCCTATCTCGTACCCGACTTTATCACCAATCCCAAAAAGTCGCGTCTCGCGCCGGGGAAGAAGCTGGTCTTCATTCTCGCCCAGAATAATCCGGACCCGAACAGCTTTGGCGACATCTTTCCCAAGTTCGATTACTTTTTTAAAGCCTACGGCTTTGTGGAGAATCATCTCATCCGCGCTTTCGGGGTGAGCGCGCCGGGGGAGGTGGCATCTCACGCGGATGTGATGAATCTGGCCGAAGCGACGGCCGAGAAGATATGCGGCGGGCGTCGAGTTTGATGTGATGTTCGCAAAGACGGGTCCGATTGTCTTTTCAGGCGCGGCTGAGCCTGGATCCAAAATGAGACCTGATTTGAGCGATTGACTCCACTGAGCGGCGTCATACCGGCTTTCGCCGGAATGGCGATCCGACTTGATTGGATTCAAAAGCCGGGAGAGGGAGTAAAAGTGCGGAAAAAGATAACGGTGATTGCCCGCGTCAGGGCCAGGGCCGGGATGGAAGCGAGCTTGAAGGAATTGCTGCTGGCGTTGATTGTGCCGAGCAGGTCGGATGAGGGCTGCATCAATTACGATCTGCACCAGGGAATCGATGACCCGGCGCTGTTCATATTTTATGAAAACTGGCAGAGCAGGGAGCATCTCGACAGGCATTCCGCCACGCCCCACGTGGAGCTCTTCAGGTCGAAGGCCAAGGCCCTGCTGGCGGAAGCGCCGGAATTGACCCTGCTGGATATGATAAGCGGTTGAGGGGCCGCGGAGCACGGATCAACCCGCGAATGAAGACTTGCCGTTTCACACTTCCACTACCAGTTCTTTGGTGTGAGCGTCCGGGCGGGGCGCCGTTTCTTCGTCCGCCATCATCATCTGATAGGCATCCCTTATATTTTCCTCCAGTTCATCCATGGTCTCACCCTGGCTGAAAACACCGGGGACCTCCTTGAGCCTGCCGACGCACCAGCCGTCATCGATCCAATACTCCAGGGTGAAATGCCTCAACATTGCCGAATCTCCTAAGGAGCCACCATCAGATCATAGGGGAGACTCCCGGTTCCGCGGAAATAAATCCGGCAGAAATGTCCTTTGGAGAGAGAAGAAGAAGCTCCCTTCCCAAACGATCGAAAACACACTCATCATATCAACTTAAGGGCCACATGGCCGGAATATCTCCATGCGGCCCTTTCGGGTCTGTATTTCACTTGTGCAAATCACCGCTTGCCGTCCGGCCGGGGAGAATCGGCCGCATCGTTTTTGCCGGGCGGCAATTATTGTCGCCCGGCCTGCAACTTTTTCCCTCCCGGTCCCGGTTAGGCGTAAGCCGCAAAACTGCTGGCCGCAAAACTTTGTCCAAAGTAGCCCGAAGTGCTCCGCAGGTACTTCTGGAGCGCCGCGGTGAGCAGTTGTTCGAGATCGGAGCCGGAATCGTTGCTTACCGACGCCGCGCTGTCGGTCTGCGCGCTATCGTCCGTCCCGGAACTGCCCGTTGTCGTGGTCGAGGAAACCTGCTCGACGGCATCCTGCCCCGCAAATCCGCCCGGGGGCGGTCCGGGAGGCGGCCCCTGTTTCTCCATAGCCGACACAAATTGGCTCTGGCTCAGGCTGCCTGTGCCCTCGGCGTCGAGTTGGCCCCACATCTCGTTGGCCTGGTCCTCGCTCACGTCTTCCGGACGGTTGGCCACGAACTCCTCTTGGCTGACCGAACCATCGCCGTCGGTGTCGATCTTGCCGAACAGATCGCTCAGCCGCTGGGTGGTGTCGTCCGATGTCGAGTCGGCCTGCTCCGTCGCCGATGTGGCCTTCTCGAGCGCCTCCAGCAAGGTCTGCAGCAACTCGCTGGATACCGACGAACTGGAAGACGTCGAGGTCGTGCTTGTCGAGGATTCGTCGGAATCCTCCTCTTCCGCGACTGCGTCCGGAGGCGGTCCCGGGGGCGGTCCGGGAGGCGGCCCCTGTTTCGTCATGGCCGACGCGAACTGGCTTTGGGTCAGGCTGCCGGTCTCGCCGGCGTCGAGTTGGCTCCACATCTCATTGGCCTTATCCTCGCTCATCTCTTCCGGACGGTTGGACACGAACTCCTCTTTGCTGACCGAACCGTCGCCATCGGTGTCGATCTTGCTGAATAAATCGCCGCCGTCGCCGGTCTGTTGCTGTTTCATCTCGTGGTGGAGCTTGGCCAGGCCGGCTTCGAATTCAACCTGGCTGAGCGCGCCGTCGCCATCCGAATCAAGCTGGGAAGCCAGATTGGACGCGCTTTCGCCAGCCTGGGAGGCACCGCCCAGGGCCTGAGCGATTTCGGTTTTATCCAGCTTGCCGTCCCCACCGCTGTCCAGAGAGTTGAACATCTTTTCCCGCATCTGAGAGATATAGTCCGAACTCATCCCTCCCGCGGACCCAATTGAGCTTACCATTGCCTGTCTCCCTTCGTTGTGTGGTTTTGTGTGTGTGGATTTCGGTTTCACGGGCTGAATGGCAAAAGCAAGACGCGGGCTTGTTTGCGTAAGGGAATGTTTCTATCGGGTAAAGTTTTGTAAAGTCCGTTTTTTGTAAAAGCGGCGGCTGGAGGAGGGATTCGGGACCGGTTCGTGGAAGCGGGTGATAAGAGGTGGGCCGAGCGTTTGCCACGGTCGAAGCCGGGGCAACCCGGCAGCCGCTTCAGGCTTGCTTTTCGGGCCGTGAGTTCAGCTTGTAGCCGACCCCGTAAATGGTGCTGATGATCTCTTTGTCGGGAAGATACCGTGCGATCTTTTTTCGAAGGTTTTTCACGTGTGAATCGATTGTCCTGTCGTATCCTTCAAAATCATATCCCTGGACGACGCTGATCAGCTCGTTTCGCGAGAAAATCCGGTCGGGGCGGCCCAGGAAGGTCTTGAGGAGATTGTGCTCGCACGGGGTCAGTTTCAGCTCGTTTCCGTCAACGATCACCCGATGACTTTCCTGGAGCAGGCAGATGTCTCCGACGGCAAGCATTTTGTCGGATTGTGGGAGCAGAAACCTCCTGAGCACGGCCTTCACGCGGGCAACGACCTCTCTCGGGCTGAAGGGTTTGCAGATGTAATCATCCGCCCCGATTTCCAATCCGAGCAACCGGTCTATTTCTTCGACACGGGCGGTGACCATGATGACGGGAAGGTCCGAAAATTTCCTTATCTCGCGGCAGACTTCTATGCCGTCGATTCCCGGCAGCATGATATCGAGCAAAATCAGGGCCGGCGGGTTCTGTCGCACATAAGGGACGACCTCATCTCCGCGATTGAGGCAGAAGACTTTGTATCCGGCTTTGACCAGATAGGCTTTCAGTATTTCCGCTATCTTGACTTCATCCTCGACTATGAGGACAGCTCCACCGACCATATTCCCGCTCCACTGAATGTTTGATGCCGGGCATCCCGACGAACACCAGGCTTTCCCGTGCTGTTGCCCAAAGAAATATTCGAGCTGTGCGACTATTGGACTGGGCGTGAGTCCCCCTCCCTTCGATGGGAGGGGTTAGGGGAGGGTGTTGAATTTTCAAGTACTTACGACCCCCTCCCCCAGCCCCTCCCGCCAAGGGAGGGGTGACCTCCGCCCTGTTTTGGCCACACCTGTCGCAACTTTTGCATTTGGGCAACAGCCCGTCAACCCCGCCCCTACGTCCAAGAGGCGGCATCGGGCCTGTCGTAAATCCGTAGGGGCGGGGTTGATTCCGTCATTCGAACGTAGGGGCGGGGTTGATCCCCGCCCGGACTGGATGGAGCGAACCACCTTTTCCCGTTCCGGCAGAAAAGACCCAAACGGATGAAATCATCCTGATATTTAGCATTTAACGGAGTTGCTCATTATGGATATCAACAAATTTACTCTCAAATCCCAGGAAGCCGTTCAGGCTGCCGAAACCAAGGCGACGCGCTTCGGCCACATCGAGGTGGACGGGGAGCATCTGCTACTGGCGTTGCTGGAGCAGCCCGACGGGCTTGCCGGAAAACTTCTCCAGCGGCTGGAAGTCCCCGTGGACCAGGTGCGGCGCAGGCTCGAAGAGGAGCTGGGCAAGAAACCCCGCGTTAGCGGACCGGGGGTTGAGCGCGGCAAAATCTATATCTCCCAGAGATTGAACAAGCTCCTGAACCAAGTTCAGGAGGAAGCGCATCGGATGAAGGACGAATACGTATCCGCCGAGCACATCCTTCTGGCCTTCATCCAGGAGGGGACGGCAAGCCCGGCGGGTAGAGTTCTCCAGGAATTCGGGGTGAGCAGGGATGCCCTCCTGAAGACGCTCGCCTCGATTCGCGGCTCTCAGCGCGTGACGAGCGCCAGCCCCGAGGGCACGTACGAGGCCCTCCAGAAATACGGGCGCGAGCTCGTCGAGGAGGCCCGGAACGGAAAGCTCGATCCCGTCATCGGGCGCGATTCCGAGATCCGGCGCGTGATCCGCATCCTCAGCCGCAAGACCAAGAACAACCCGGTGCTCATCGGCGAGCCGGGCGTCGGGAAAACGGCCATCGTCGAGGGCCTCGCCCACAGGATCGTCAGGGGAGACGTGCCCGAGGGTCTCAAGGACAAGGCCATATTCTCGCTCGACATGGGGTCGCTGGTGGCAGGCGCCAAGTTTCGCGGCGAATTCGAGGAGCGGCTCAAGGCCGTTCTCGCGGAAATAAAGGAAGCCCAGGGCCGGATTCTCCTCTTCATCGACGAGTTGCACACCATCGTGGGCGCGGGGCGCGCCGAAGGTTCGATCGATGCCGGCAACATGCTCAAACCCATGCTTGCCAGGGGTGAACTGCACTGCATCGGGGCGACGACCCTCGACGAATACCGCAAGAACATCGAAAAGGACGCCGCCCTGGAGCGCCGGTTCCAGCCGGTGCTCGTGGACCAGCCAACCGTCGAGGACACCATTTCGATTCTTCGCGGCCTCAAGGAGCGCTTCGAAGTCCATCACGGGGTAAAGATCCAGGACAGCGCGCTTGTCGCGGCCGCCGTGCTCTCGAACCGCTACATCAGCGACCGGTTCCTGCCCGACAAGGCAATCGACCTGGTGGACGAGGCCTGTGCGATGATACGCACCGAAATCGACTCGATGCCCTCCGAACTCGACGAGGTGACCCGGCGGGTGATGCAGCTCGAAATCGAGGAAGTCGCCCTCAAAAAAGAGCATGACAAGCCGAGCCGGGACAGGCTCGAAGCCTTGAAAAAAGAGCTGGCCGATCTCCGCTCCAGGGCCGCCTCCATGAAGGCGCAGTGGGAAATGGAAAAGGAGTCGATCAAGAAGGTGCAGGCCATCCGGGAGGAAATCGAGAAGGTCCGCAGGGACGTCGAAACCTCCGAGCGCGGGTCCGACCTTCAGAAGGCCGCCGAACTCAAATACGGCTTGCTCCCCGACCTGGAGCGCAAACTGCGCGAAGAGGAGAAGCGGCTAACGGACAAGCAGTCGGGAAGCAGGCTCTTGCGGGAAATGGTCACCGAGGACGAAATAGCGGAGATCATCTCGCGTTGGACCGGGATTCCCGTAACCAGGCTGATGGAGGGCGAGCGCGAAAAGCTGCTCCGGCTCGACGAGGTGCTCCACGAGCGGGTGATCGGCCAGGACGAGGCGGTCCAACTGGTGGCCGACGCCGTGATCCGGGCGCGCTCGGGAATAAAGGACCCCCGCAGGCCCATCGGTTCGTTCATCTTCCTCGGCCCCACCGGCGTGGGCAAGACCGAACTCGGCAAGACCCTTGCGGAGGCCCTGTTCGACACCGAAGACAACCTGGTGCGCATCGACATGAGCGAATACCAGGAGCGCCATACGGTATCGCGCCTTATCGGGGCCCCTCCGGGATACGTGGGCTACGAGGAGGGGGGACAGCTCACCGAGGCCGTCCGCAGAAAACCCTACTCGGTGATCCTTTTCGACGAGATCGAAAAAGCCCACCCGGATGTTTTCAACGTACTGCTCCAACTCCTCGATGACGGGCGGCTCACCGACGCGCAGGGGCGGACCGTGGACTTCAAGAACACGGTCGTGATCATGACCAGCAACATCGGTTCGACGTACCTCATCGAGGGACTGACCGCCAGGGGCGAGATCAACCAGGCCGCGCGGGACAAGGTCATGGGAGAGCTGCGCAGGCACTTCCGACCGGAGTTCCTGAACCGGGTGGACGACATCGTCCTGTTCAAGCCGCTCACGCTGGACGAGATCAAGAGCATCATCGACCTTCTCTCGCAGGACCTCACCCGGCGGCTCAAGGACAGGCGCATGAGCCTGCATCTTACCGAGGAGGCGCGGAACTTCATCGCCGAGGCCGGGTACGACCCCGTCTACGGGGCGAGGCCGCTCAAGCGCTTCATCCAGCGCGAACTCGAGACCCGGATCGGCCGCGCCCTCATAGCCGGCCTAATTCCGGACGGATCGACAATCCACGTGGATGTCCACGACCACCAACTTGTGGTGACCCACACCGGGGAAGTCGAACTGGTGAGCGCGGCGGAAGAAACGGCGTAGCGGCAAGATCGGCCGGGGAGGTGTGGTTTGTTTGAACTTGTCAGGGCGGCCGCCGAGCGGCTGAAGGGCGTAGCCAACGTAACTCCGATCATGACTTCGAGAACTCTTAACCGGCTGGTGGGGGCGGAAGTCTATTTGAAGTGTGAAAACTATCAGCGGATCGGCGCGTTCAAATTCCGAGGCGCGTTCAACGCTATTTCCCGGCTCTCGGACGAGCAAAAAGAGCGCGGGGTCATCACCTATTCCTCCGGTAACCACGCACAGGCCGTGGCGCTGGTCGGCAGCCTCCAGGGAATCCGGACGACGGTGGTGATGCCCGACGACGCGCCTCGAACCAAGCGTGTCGCCACGGAAGAATACGGCGCGACCGTCGTCGGCTATGATCCCCGGGAAACCACGCGGGAAAAAGTCGCAAGGGCGTTTGAAATCGAGCACGGCTACACGATGATTCCGCCTTTCGACCACCCGGAAATCATAGCCGGGCAAGGGACCGCCGCCCTGGAAATGTTTCGGGAACTGAAATCCCTGGACATGCTCCTCGTACCCTGCGGCGGTGGGGGGCTTCTCAGCGGTTCGGCCATCAGCGCCAGGCTCTCAGCCCCAACGTGCAAGGTCATCGGCATAGAACCGGAACTTGCCGATGACGCAACCAGGTCATTTTATAGCGGGGTACTGCAAAGGGTCGATAACCCGCCCACCATTGCGGACGGCACGCGCACTTCATCTCTCGGAAAACTGACATTCCCGCTGATACTGGAGTACGTCGACGGCATGAAGACGGTTTCCGAACTGTCGATAATCGATGCGGTCCGGTTTTTGTTTTACCGGATGAAGATGGTGGTCGAACCGTCGGGCGCGCTGGGCGTGGCGGCCCTGCTGAGCCGCTCGGCGCCCGCCGTGGGGCGCGTCGGGGTCATCATCAGCGGAGGCAATATCGACGGGACCACGATGGCCTCGATCCTGGGGTCCTAGCCTCTCCGGCCGGGCATGTTTCGGGCAAGTTCCGGATTTGTTGACATTTCAGACCCGATTCGATATACAGGAAGCAACCGGAAGCTGAAGCTTCCAATCCTCTTGTATGCGCAATCCCGGACAATCATCAATCTGGTCAAGAAGGCCGGCGGCAAGCCGGCTTTTTTATTGCCCGCCGCCATACGATCCGCAACCGGAAAGAGGATACGCCATGCTTCGACCGCCGCTCCGCATTCTTCTCATCGTGTTCCTTTCGTTCTTTTTCGCCGCGCCTTCGGCCAATGCCCACTTCGGCCTGGTCCTTCCATCCGATGACATCATCACGGCGGAAGGTCCGAGGACAATCGAGATCTCCGTCAGGTTCATGCACCCGATGGAGTGCCAGTATCTTGAAATGGCAAGACCGAAGAAATTCGGTGTCGCGCATCACGGCAAGACAGAGGACCTCCTTGGCGCCCTGACCGCGCAATCGGGCAACTGCCCCGGCCGGGAAGGCAGCTTTCAGTACTGGAAAACCACCTTTTCCGTGAAGAGGCCGGGCGACCACGTCTTTTTCGTCGAACCGGCCCCCTACTGGGAGCCCTCCGAGGACAAGTTCATCATCCATTACACCAAGGTGTGCGTAAACGCTCTCGGGCTCGAGCAGGGGTGGGAGAAGCCCCTCGGGCTTGAAACGGAAATCGTCCCGCTTACCCGCCCCTACGGCCTGTGGACGAACAATGTCTTTACCGGGCGCGTCCTGCTGAGGGGAAAGCCGGCGCCCAACGCACGGGTCGAGATCGAATATCTTAACGATGCCGCCGGCGAAGCGGGAGTGCGGCCTCCGTCCCAGCCATTCGTCATGCAGGTCGCCACGTGCGATTCCAACGGCGTATTCACCTACGCGATGCCAAGGGCCGGCTGGTGGGGATTTGCCGCCCTGAGCGATGCCCCGAGGACGATCATGAAGGACGGCAAGAAGCGGAAAATCGAAATCGGGGCCGTCTACTGGGTGCGAACAGTCGATATGAAGTAGCGGCTTGAGTTATTTGGAATTATCGGAGTTAATCGAGGACAGGGGATAACCGCAATGCACTCCCGGCATTTTTTCGCCATGGCCGCGATATGTTCGGTGCTTCTCGCCTGCGTTTTTCCGGCGAATATCGCCTTTGCCCACAAGGTCAATATCTTTGCCTACGTCGAGGGTGACAGGATTTTCGTCGAGAGTTTTTTCCCCGACGGAAAACCCGTCGAGGGGGGCAAGATCGTCGTTTTATCCCCTTCCGGGGAAAAACTCTTCGAGGGGACAACCGGAAAGGGCGGGAAGATCGATTTCCCGATCCCGCGCGCCGAGGACCTGACGATCCAGATGGACGCCTCGATGGGACACAAGGCTTCCTATACCCTCAAGAAAGGCGAGTTGGGCCGATGATGCGGGGAAGAAGGGCGACCATTCTCGTTTTCCTTGCGGTCTTACTCGCTGGATTTGCCTGGAATGTGTCCGGTGCGGCATCTGGGCCTGAACAGGCCGGGGGCTCGGCGGCGGTCGTGCGTGAGATGGGTGCGGGTACCACGCCGGTCGGGCTGGAACAAGGCGCCGTTGCAGCCGCGGGCGATATCGCCCAGCCCCTCGATTGCCGGGGTCTTCTCGAAGCCGTCGAGCAACAAAAGGCCCTGTTGCTGCGCGAAACCGGCCAGATCAAACGCGAAATCGCCGCCCTGCGCCAGGAGATGACAAATCCGGGGATCAAAGACGTGCTGGCCGGATTCGGCTACATATTCGGGATAACCGGGCTGGCGCTCTATTTTTATTGCCGGAAAAGCAAGGGGCATTGACCGGACGGCGGGCTGGAAAGCCCGCCCCACATCCGGCCCCATGGCTATAAGGAAACCGTTTATGCACATATCCGACGGCGTTTTGCCGGCCTCGGTCTCGATTGCCTCCTATGCGGCAACGGCCGCCCTCGCGGCCTGGAGCGCCCGGAGCGCGCGGGGTGAGGACCTGCCGAAAATCGCCATCGTGACCTCGGCGTTCTTCGTTGCATCGCTGGTATCCGTCCCGATCGCCGTCACGAGCGTGCACCTCCTGCTGCCGGGGCTGGTCGGGATACTTCTTGGCAGAAGCGCCTTCATCTCCATTACAATGGGGGTCGCCCTCCAAAGCCTGCTATTCCAGATGGGAGGGATTACCGCAATCGGCGCCAATTCTCTCATGATGGGCGTGCCCGCCCTCCTCTGCGCCTCCCTGTTTCGCGTCCTCAAGGGCAAGTCCGCCGCGCGCCATGTTGTTGCCGGGGCGCTGGCCGGAGGTCTCGGGGTCATCATCGCGGCCCTCTTCCTTGCCGGTTTCCTGTATCTGAGCAACGAAGATTTCTGGGGAGTCGCAAAACTGGCGATCGCGTGGCATGTCGTTGTCGCCGGAATCGAGGCCGCGATTTCGGCGTGCACCATCTCTTTTCTGTGCAGGGTAAAACCTGAGACCATCGGCTTTTCCCCGATTTCCCGCACGGACGTTTGACCATGGAACAAGCGGCGAAAATAATCGAAATTAACGCCCTTTTTCCAGTCCTTGGACTGGCTGCCGCCGGCATTTTGATCTTCCTCTCGATCAGGGTTGCACGGCGCGGATTAAACGGCCCGAGCGCGGACTATCTTCAGGGCGCGGTCGATCTATCCGGCCCGCGCCCGGAAAATAACGGCGGTCTTCCCGATTGCTCATGGGACCCGCGCGTCCGGATCGTATCCGTGCTCACGTTTGTCTTCTGCACCGCTTATCTGCAAAATCTCCTCTTTGCCCTCGCCGCCCTGGCGCTCTCGGCCGCAAGCGTTCCGGCATCGGGGGCATCGCTTCGGAAAGGCATCGGCAGGCTCGCGGCAATGGCTGGATTTCTCGCCATGTTTGTGCTCGTACTCCCCCTCACCGTGCCCGCGAGAGGTGGGGACACCCTGGCGGTGATATCCGGTCTTCCGGGAATCTCGTTCAACCTGCGCGGAATGGAACTCGCCGCGCTCATATGCGTCAAAGCGGCCGCAATCGCCTTTCTCGTTGAAATGCTTCTCGGGAACACCCCCTTTTCGGTCCTCATCCAGGCGCTCGAATCGCTGAGGGTCCCCCAACCGATCTGCCGCATGGCGGCGCTTACCCACCGGTACATGTTCGTTATCGGCGACGAAGCGAGGCGAATGCTTCGGGGGATGAGGGTTCGCGGTTTTCGCGGCGGGAGTTTCCCCAATACCGCGCGGGCCGTTGGAAACCTCCTCGGCATGCTGTTTGTCCGAAGCCTCGAACGTACGGAAAGGGTGCACCAGGCGATGCTTTCCAGGGGCTATTCCGGGAAGACCGTGCGGACCGCCGAATTCAGCGCCCGAACATCCGACTGGATAAAAGGGCTCGTGCTGGGAGGAACCGGCATTGCCATGCTCCTTTTTGATCGTCTTTCCACCTTTAAGCTGTTTTAGTTCGAGGCGACATGCATCAAAAAGAGTACACACCCCACAGTTTTTCCGACCGGACGCCCCTTTTCGAGGTGCAAGACCTTTGCTACCGCTACGGGGACGGCCGGAAGGCGCTCGAAGGGATCAGCCTGACCGTCTACGCCGGAGACAGGATAGCCCTTGCGGGGCACAACGGGGCGGGGAAAACCACTTTTATCAAGCACCTAAACGGCCTCTACCGTCCCGAGCGCGGGCATGTCGCCTATAGGGGATCGCCGCTCGATGCCCCGGAAAACCTCCGCCTGGCAAGGACCGAGATCGGCATCCTTTTCCAGGACCCCGACGACCAGCTTTTCTCGAACACCCTCTATGAGGACATCGCCTTCGGGCCGCTCAACCAGGGGATTTCCGCCGGGCAGGCCGATGCCCTGGTAAAGCATGCCGCCGCGTGCGTCGACCTGGCGGACCTGCTCCACCGCCCGCCCCACCAGTTGAGCTACGGCCAGAAGAAGCGGGCCGCCCTCGCAACCGTCCTTTCCATGCGCCCGCAAGTCCTGGTCCTCGACGAGCCCACGGCAAATCTCGACTCCCGACAGGAACGGCTCTTGTGGGACCTGATCCAGGATTTTGCCGGAACGCTCATCGTCATAAGCCACGACCTCGAATTCCTCTACGGCCTGTGCGACCGGGCGGTGGTGTTCGAGCGCGGGAGAATCCACCACGACTTCACCATGCGCGAACTCGTCTCGCAGCCCGCCCTCATGCGCTCGCACGGGCTGGACTTCAATTTCCGGTTCCACTGCTGCCAGGACGGGGACCCCGTCCACCACCACCATAACGGGCACACCCATGACCACAGCCGCGCGCGCCAACATGAAAGTCACACTCATGACCACAGCCACGAGCATCACCATCACGGGGCCGAGGGCACATCGCGCGAGGACGCCGGTCCCTCGGGACCCGTGGACCGCCATCACACCCCGGCGCATGAGAAGACCGGGATGCCGCCCGCTGCCGAAAACGGCTCACTCATCTCGATCGAGGATTACTCGTTCAGATACCCCGGCGGCATCTGGGGGCTTCGCGACGTAACTCTTGCCATCCGGCGCGGCGAGGACCTCGCGATAGTCGGCGAGAACGGGGCCGGGAAATCCACCCTCGCCCACTGCCTGGTCGGGGTGCTCTCGGGCGAGGGTACTCATCTCTTCCTGGGAAAACCCGTAAAACCCGGCCCGAAATCTCAGCTCTGGCGCAAGGTCGGGATCGTCTTCCAGAACCCCGCGGACCAGCTCTTCTGCCCCTCGTGCGCCGAAGAGGTCGCTTTCGGGCCAAGACAGATGGGGCTTCCCAAAGGCGAGGTAAGAAGGAGGGTCTCCGAAGCCCTCGAAATGGTAAAACTGGAGGGTTTCGACGACAGGGTCCCCCTGCACCTCAGCGCCGGAGAGCGCAAGAGGCTGGCGGTCGCCGCGGCCCTTTCCATGAATCCCGAAGTATTGATCCTCGATGAACCGACCGCCCATCTCGACCCTTACAGCGAGGAACTCCTCGTCGAGATCCTCGTCCGCCTCCCCCTGACAAAAATCCTCATCAGCCACGACATCCCCCTCATACGGGCGCTCTGCCAAAGGGTGGCCGTCCTCCACAAGGGCAAGGTCGCGCGCGATTACGGCCTTGAGGAATTTACCCACGACCAGCATCTCATCTCGATGAACGGCCTCGATTACACCTACCGCAACCACTGCCACGAAGAAATACTCGCCCTGCAAAAGGCCGCTGGAAACGGTTTGGAGTAGTCTGGTCCGTCATTCCGGCGGAAGCCCGTGCCCGTCAACTTAACGGGTTTATCGCTCGGGCCAGCTTAACGCATCCGGTGACCTCGGACGTGGGCGGAAGCCGGAATGACGGGCTTGTGGTTTGCCTGGCTTCCATGTATATCGCAATTATTTTAGACTTTACGTATTGCCCGAATTGGAGAAAAGCTCACAAGCATGAAGGAATTCATTCTCGATGAAATGAAGGCGGAGGATTGGCCGCGCGTCCGGCAGATATACCTCGACGGCCTGGCCACCGGTATGGCCAGTTTCGAAACCGACGCGCCGGCCTGGGACGAGTGGGACAAATCGCACCTTGCGCACAGCCGCCTCGTCATACGCCACGGAGAGGAAGTGGCCGCCTGGGCGGCGCTGTCCCCCGTGTCGCGCAGAAGCTGCTACTCGGGCGTCGCCGAGGTCAGCCTGTATGTGGCGGCTGCGTATCGGGGGCGGGGGTTGGGAAAGATGCTGTTCCAGGGGCTTATTGAATCCTCGGAACGCAACGGCGTCTGGTCGCTCTTTGCCAGCATATTCCCCGAGAACGCCGCGAGCATCCATCTACATTTATCATGCGGTTTCACAATCATCGGGAGGCGTGAGCGCATAGCCCGCCGCGACGGGAAATGGCGGGATACGGTCATTGCGGAGCGTCGCAGCGGCGTGGTGGGGGTGGATTGAGCAGCACCTGAGGGTTTTTCTTGAAAAGATTGAAACTCTTATCGGCCGTTTATTGAATTTCCGGCCGCAGACTATTGTAGCAGTCCCAAAATCCTTTAGTCGTCCGGCTTATCATCACATGTCCTTGAAAGCTCCATTTTGGATGTCGTCCAACGTGGATTGAATAAGTTTATTCAGCCTGCCGGATTTCAAGTCTTCCTCAATTTCACTATCCCATCTTTCCTGTTCGTAGTCTGCAATCCACAATGCCAGACGCCGAAATTCCTGATCCGGAAGTCTTTGAATAGTCGACTTGATGTCTTCCAGCCGCTCACAATTCATGGCTTCTCCCTTGGATGAAAGATTACCAGCACAGGCAAGGGTATCATATTACGGTTTCCGGGTTCAAGGTGGCAAGAGACTCTGTCGCGGGCAGGGCTTTATTCAAATCCAAATCACCGCACCGGCAACATGGGCGAAAATACCGGTGGAACTCCGGAGGACGGATTGGTGGAGCGAGCGCAACCCGTCACAATAAACTAGAACCCCACTCCACATCACTCGCCACGTGAGGCCGCGGACCAGCGGTCGGTCACCCTAAAAACCTTCATGCCCTGCGGGGCCTGGATTGTCCTGAACTGGACATCCTTCCTGTCCACCGAAATACCGACAATCGTCAGGTTCTTGTCGCTATGCCCCTTTTGGCCGGCGCTGCCCGAGTTAATGAAATGGACCCCGCCGTATGTATCGGGGACGAACCGGCGCGTGTGGACGTGGGTGTGCCCGCAAAACACCGCCCTTACCTTGTCGGTGTGCCTGAGCAATATCGCCCAGAAGGGATCGCGCATCGGTTCGAGGGGCAGGTGCGGTTCGTGAAAGGCGATGAAGACGTGGTCGGCGCTTGTGGCCGAGGTGATCGCTTTTTCGACCCAGTCGAGCAGGCCGGGGTCTCTGAGGCCCTTGCCGTAGGCCGTATAGGTGTCTATCGAGATAAACCTGATGTTCTTATGGTCGAAATAGTAGGTGGTGCTCAAGGGGTCATAGTATTTCAAGGGAAATTTCAGCGCGGGCAAGACCTGCTTGAGCATGAATTGGACGTCCGAGCGCGATTCGTGGTTGCCCCGCACCGGGACGAAGGGAACGCCGGGACCGATGGTTTCGTTGTATATCCGAACGGTTGTCTCGAGGGGGTCGATGTCCCCCACTGCCGCGACGAAATCGGGCGGGGGGAACTTCGGGTCGGACGGCCCGTTGGACTTGATCTGTTCGAAGACACTTCGGTACGCGGAATATTCCGACCTGCTGTCGGAGAAAATCGTGAAGGACCAGGGCTGCGCGCACGCGCAGGCAGCCGACAACAATATAAGAAAAAGCGCCGTCAGGACCGGCGCAAACCGATATTTCCCGAACCTTCTCATTTCAGCACGCTTCCGGAAGGGAGTGGAATGTAAGCGCAATACCGTTCATTCAAGGCAGATCTTGCGTTAGAACAGACTCTTCGCCGCCGCTTCCGTGAGAGACACGAACTGGTCCGGAAAAATCCCGAGGTAAACCATCACCACCATCAAGACGATGCTGAGCGCGCGCGTCCAGTAATCGACCTTGACATCGGGATACGGGGTGACCGGCTTCAGCAGATACGCGGCCTTTATCACTATCAGATAGTAATAGAGCGATATGGTCGCGTTGATCATACCGATTATGATCAAAAACAGGTAGCCTTTTTCAAGGGCCGCGGCGAATACGAGAAATTTTCCGGTAAAGCCCGCCGTGGGAGGAATTCCCGCAAGGCCGAAAAGGCCGAGCATGAGGGTCAGGGCAAGGAGCGGCGAACGCTTGTGGAGGCCCGCAAGCTCCTTGATCTGCAGATTGTGCCCGTCGTCGGCGATCTTCATTATCACCATGAAACAGGCGTAGTTCATGACAAGATAGGCCATGGCATAGTAGATCGCGCTCGCATATCCCCTGCCGGTGAGCGAAAGAATGCCGATGAGCATATAGCCGGCGTGCGCGATACTCGAATAGGCAAGAAGCCTCTTGATGTCCTTTTGAATCAGTGCGACCAGGTTTCCGAAGGTCATCGAAGCGATCGAGAGCACGATGAGAAGATTGACGAACCCCTGGCTCGCTCCCCCGGAGAACCCCGCAAAGCGGATGATCATCGCGGCAGCGGCCATCTTGGACGCGGTGGCGATGTAGGCGGTCACCTGGTTTGCCGATCCCTGGTACACGTCGGGGGCCCAGATGTGGAACGGGAAAAGGGCGAGCTTGAAGAAAAACCCGGAAAGCGCCAGCACGAGCCCGATTATCGCGGCGGGCTGTCCGATCACGGCGGGAAGCTTCTGGAGGATCTGCGAGACATAGGTGGTGTGGGTCGCGCCGAATATCAGGCTGATGCCGAAAATCATGAGCGCGGAGGCGGTAACCCCGATCATGAAATATTTAATGCCGGTCTCGACGTACTGGTCGGCGTTGCGGCGCATGGGCACGAGCAGGTAGAGCGAATAGGAGGAAAGCTCGATGGAGACATAGATCGTCAGAAGCTCGACCGAGCTGACCAGCATCATCATCGCCAGTGTGCACACGAACATCAGGAAATAGAACTCGGCATGCTGGCGGACATCGATCCCTTTGAGCTCGCTCGATGAAAAGACGACCCAGAAGGTGCCCATTGCAAGAAGCACCTTGAACACCTGGCTGAAGAGGTCCACGCGGTAGCAGTCGAAGAAAAGCATGCCCTGCTGGCGCGATGCGGCCACGGCCACAAGCAGGCCGACCCCGGCAATGACCAGCGCCCACCGGTGAAGCGCCCACGGAACGCTCGTTTTCCTCAGCGAAAGAATGAAGAAAACAAGCGCCGCCGCCACGAAAGACAATTCAGGGAGGAAAAGAAGAAAGTCGGTCATCATCTTGTTCCGTTAACCTCGCCTCCAGCGGGATTGTATCGGGCTCACCCCCGGCCCCGCGCTTAATTTCCGTATACCTGCAAAAAACCGCTCACGACCCGGTCTCCCGGGGCTAAAATGCCTTCACGAAAGGGATCACGGCACTCTGAATGACATCGAGCATGAACTTCGGAAAAAGCCCGAAAAAGATTATGATGCCTATCAGGATGACGCGCGGAACGGCAAGGAAAGCGCCCACGTCGGGTATGTGCGCCCACCTCTCGTTCCTTTCGCCGTAAAAAGTCTTCTGCACGACCCGCAGCATGAACAGCGCGCTCACGACCAGGCCGGCCAGGGCGAAGATGCCCCCGATCGGGAACACCTGGACGGCGGAAATAAAAACCAGCAGCTCGGCCCAGAAGCTCGCCATGAGCGGCACGCCGATACCGGCGAGCGCCGCGATGATAAAGAAGCTCGACGCGACGGGCATTGTTTTTGACAGCCCCCCAAGCTCGGGGATGATCTTGGTGTGGGTGCGGTCGTAGATATAGCCGACAGAAGAAAAGAAAAGGGCCGTCATCACGCCGTGGGCAAACATCTGGAAGACCGCCCCGTTGATGCCGCTGACGGTCATCGTGGCAAGCCCCAGGCCAACGATCCCCATGTGGGACACGCTCGAATAACCGATGACGTATTTCAAGTCGGTCTGCGCCAGGCCGACGAGCGCCCCGTAAACGATGCCGATACAGGCGAGAAGCGCCATGAGATTCGACCAGTACGCAAGCCCCTCCGGGCAGAGGGTCATCGCGATCCGCAGAACGCCGTAGGCGCCGAGCTTCATCAAAACCCCGGCGTGAATCATGCTCACCGCCGTGGGCGCAGCCACGTGGCCGACCGGCGACCACGTGTGGAACGGCCAGACGGCCGCGAGGATCCCGAAACCGAGATAGAGCATCAGGAAGGTCATCTTCTGGTCGAATGCGTTGAACCCGATCCGCTGAAGCTCGAACAGATCGAAGGTCGTGGCCCCCGCCTGCACCCACAGATAGAGGATTGCCGGCAGGATGAGCGCGCTTCCGGCAAGCAGGTACAGGGTCAGCTTCATCGCGCCGTATTCCTTGCGCGTGCCGCCCCAGATGGCGATCAGCGGGTACATCGGGAAAAGCGACACATCGTACCAGACGAAAATCCAGAAAAGGTCCATCGACATGAAAACGCCGTAAACCCCGGCCACCAGGAGGAATATGAGGGCGAAGAATTCCTTGGCCCGGTACTCGAGCTCCCACATGGTCCAGATGCCCGTAAACAGGACCACCGAGGTCAGCAGGAGCATGGGCACATTCAACCCGTCCACCGCGTTGAACCAGTAGATGCCCAGGCTCTTGACCCACAGGACGCGCTCGACGAACTGGAGGCCGCCCTTCTGCGTATCGTAGGTAAAGTAGAGCCACAGGCAAAGGGCCAGTCCGACCGATGCGAAGCCGAGGCTGACCTGCTTTATCAGCCTGGTCCGCTCCGCCGGGATCAGAAGGATTGCGAACAACCCCAGAACCGTTGACATCAGAATTGCCGTTAAAATTGGAAAACCGGCCATTTCCATCGAAGTCATTGGATACCTTTGCGGATAATTCTGTTTAAGTCCACGTCGGGTTTCGCTGCGCTGAACCCGACCTACAACTCACCGTTCGGATCAGTAGGTTGGGTTAAGCGAAGCGAAACCCAACACGAAGCCAAACCCAACACGAAGCGAACCCGACACGAAGCGAACCCGACACGAAGCGAAACCGACACGAAGCGAAACCCGTCAATTACTCGCCCGCTATAACAGGAAGTAGAGGACCGCCGCCCCGGCGGCAAGGACCATTATCAGAAGGTTATATTGCAGCATTCCGGACTGCATGAAGCTGAAGAGCCGCCCGCCCGCTTCCGTGAAGAAGCAGATCCCGTCGATGCCCCCGTCTATGATCCTTCTGTCGTTGCGCGTGAAAAGATTGGTCAGCCCGGCATAGATGCAGGTGTCGAGGGCCTTTCTGTAGAAGGCGTCCATGTACCAGCGAAACTCGAAGAGCTTCCAGACGGGCGGAAAGTAGCTGAGAAAGCCGGCGCGGCTGGCGCCCTTTCTGCCGAACTCGAACCAGGCGAGAATAATGCCGAGAAGCCCGGCGGAAACCCCGGCGATGAGCAGCCATTCGTGGCTTATGCCGTGTCCCTGCACGGCCGCGTGCTGGACGGCCTGAACCGATGCGTGCTCGATCGGCGGCCCCCCGCCCGTGAGGAGTTTTTCCAGCCAGTGCTCGGCAAAGCCGAGAACGCAGGTCGCGGCCGCAAGGACCATCACGGGTACGGCCATTGCCCAGAAAACGCCTCCGTGGTGCTCCTCCTGGTGCTCGTGGTGCACGTGGGCGTCCATCTCGTCAACCGGGTGCTTCTCCTCGATCCCTCCCTTGGGGAGCAGGATGTGGAAAATCAGCCGGAAACTGTAATAGGCCGTAAGAAGCGCTCCGAAAAGCCCGGCGGCCAGCCAGACCGGGTTGGACTGCTCGGCCAGGACCCCGAGGATCGCCTCCTTGCTGAAAAATCCCGAAAAGGGATAAACACCCGACAGCGCGAGCGCGCCCACGGTGATGCACACCATCGGGATGACCTGCCCGCGGCCCCCCTGCTTGCCGATCACGCGCATGTCGTTGGTGTGGTATTCATGGATGAATATGCCCGAGCAAAGGAAGAGCAACGCCTTGAATCCCGCGTGGGTGGTCAGGTGATAGACCCCGGCGAAATAGCCCCCGGCCGCGAGCGCCATTACCATCATGCCGAGCTGGCTGACGGTCGAATAGGCCCAGACCTGCTTGAGATCGTATGTGACCATCGCCATCGTCGAGGCCAGAAGCATTGTGACGGTCCCGATCGCCAGGGCGATCAGCATTGCGTCGGGAGACGATGCGAAGAAGGGAAAAATGCGGCTGAAAACATACACGCCCGCCGCGACCATCGTTGCCGAGTGCAGCAGGGCGCTGACCGGGGTGGGACCTTCCATGGCGTCGGGGAGCCACGTAATCAGCGGAAACTGGGCGCTCTTGCCGATTACGCCGCAAAAGACGAGCAGCGCGGCAACCGTGATCAGGTTCTGCGACAGCACGTTGGTGCTCGCCGCAGTATTGAGATCCGGGATCCCGAGGTTGCCGAAACCGAGCGTGAGTATGATGATTCCCAGAAAGAAGCCCACATCGCCTACCCGCGTCATCACGAAGGCCTTCTTGCCGGCCTGGGAAGCGCTCTGCTTCTCGTAGTAAAAGCCGATCAGAAGGTAGGACGCGAGTCCGACGAGTTCCCAGAAAATAAAGAGCTGGAGCAGGCTCGATGCGATCACCATGTTCATCATCGCCCAGGCAAAAAGCGACTGGAAAGCGTAGTAGCGGCTGAAGCCGGGGTCGCCCGACATGTAGCCGAGCGAGTAGATCTGCACCAGGCAGGCGACCACGGCGACTATTGTCAGCATGAGAAGGCTCAGCGGGTCGAGATAGTAGCCGAAGGATACGTGGAGGTTTCCCGAGCTGAACCAGGCGGTCTCATAGCGCAGCGCGGAAGGCGCGCCGGCAAGCTTTGCCAGCAGGTACAGCGCGCTGAGGGCGGCAACCCCTATCGAAGCGACGGAAATTCGGCTCGATAGCAGCGGATTATGCCGGGTAAAGATCAGAATGGCCGCCATGGACAGGAAAGGGAGGCTGGTGCCGATAACGGTGGCGAGCAGGACGGGGTCCTTGAAAAATGCGTCCATAGCCGTCTATCCTTTCAGCGTCTGCGCTCGCTCGACATTGATCGAGTGCATCTTGCGGAACAGAGCCAGAATGATGCTCAAACCGATTGCGGCCTCCGCGGCCGCAAGCCCCATGATGAACAGGGCTATTATCTGCCCGACGGAAGGCTCGGGCGCGAGAAACCGGTTGAAGGCCATGAAATTCAGGTTCGCGGCGTTCAGCATCAACTCGATCGAAATGAGCATCCCGATCAGGTTGCGGCGCTGGAGCACGCCCAGAAGGCCGAGCGAAAAGAGAAACCCGGAAATAATGAGGTATGTGGTAAGGCTGTTCACGAACTCAACCTCCGACTAAAACCGGCCGTGACGATCGCGCCGATAATGGCCACCAGCAGCACGAGAGAGATCACTTCGAAAACCAGCTCGTACCGGGTAAGGAGCATGTGCCCGATGGTCTCGATCGAATAATCCGTGCCGCGTTCGACGGCCGGCGTCCACTCGGTCTTGAGGGCAATGCTGGTTACAGCCACAAAAAAAACGGCGCTGGCGGCAAACGCCATCGCCACTTTGGGCACCTCCCGCTGGGGCACCTCGAGATGGAGGGGGCGGGAGAGCATGATTGCAAATACGATAGCGATGCAGATCGCCCCCACGTAGATCAGAAGCTGCATCATCGCAATGAAGAAGCTGCCGAGAAAGAGGTAGAACCCCGCTATGCCGGCAAGGGCCAGGGCAAGGCCGAGCACGTTATAGAGGATATTTCGCGGAAAGACCGCGATACAGGCCCCCGTAATCGTGAAACCGACCGTAATCCAGAAAGCCGCCTGCGACAGAGCGGTCAAGCTCGAGGAAGTATCCATTCTGATCCTTCACCGCTGAAAAGAGTTAAGTTGGCGCCTTGTCAACAAAGTGTCGACCTGTTGGCTCGCCAATCGTCTCACCCAGGCGAGCCCCGGATCAGGTCCGGGGCGGGCGCCGGGGTCCAGTGCTTTTAACCGACTGTAAAGACGCTGGATTCCGGTTTTCACCGGAATGACGGCCTGATTACCCTTCATGACCAAGCTGACAGCGCGGCGGGTTGGGCAGAGCCAGGCCGCTCCCGACACCGGGCAAAATCCAACACGCCGTTCCTCGGGGAGTGACACACGGACAGACCCGCTCCCCTTCCCCTTGGAGGGGAGCGTACAAGGGATGGTACAAAAGAGACAACCGCCGCGCCCCTCGACAGGCGCCGGTGAAAATCAGGCGGCGAGCTGAGCGGACTTGCTCGCATCGCTCGGCACGGCTTCCGGCTTCCGCACTTCGTCCTTCTTTTCCAGCCGGGCCATCAAATCGATGACGCAGTCCCACTGAGACCGGCCCACGAGCTCGTATTCCTTCGAATACTGGAGCGTGTTCGTGGGGCAGCATTCGACGCAAATGCCGCAAAGACTGCACTTGCTGAAGTCGATTATATAATGCGTGGCGACCTTGGGACCCTTGGCGTGCTGCTTTACGCCCTGCACCCGGATCACTTCGCTCGGGCACATACGTTCGCAGGTGCCGCACGCGATGCACTTGTGCGTGCCGGTGTCCTCGAATACCTTGAGCTCGGTGTGCCCCCTGAAGGCGGAGGAAATCTCCATCTTCTTGCGCGGATACTGCACGGTCACGAGCGGACGGAACAACCGCCGGAACGTTACCGCCATTCCTTCAACCAGGCTCAGACCGCCGACTACGATGTCTTTCAAATAGCTCATCTCTCAGTCACACTCCAATATTAGACAAATTTTAGAACGATGGCCGTTATCACGAGATTAGCCAAACTGATGGGGATCATGACTTTCCAGGAAAAATTCATCAACTGGTCGAACCGGACGCGCGGAAAAGTCCAGCGCACCCACATGATGACGAAAATGAGAACGTAGGTCTTGAACAGGAACCAGAAGATTCCGGGGACCCCGAAACTCATGCCGAAAGGCCCCTGCCAGCCGCCGAAAAAAAGGCTGGTGGCAACGGCGCTTACGATAAACATGTTCGTGTATTCCGCAAGGAAGAACAGTCCGAACCCCATCCCGCTGTACTCGGTGTGAAAACCGGCAACGAGTTCCGATTCGGCTTCCGGGATGTCGAAGGGCGCGCGGTTAGTCTCCGCGGTGGCGCTGATCAGGTAGATGATTCCCGCCACGGGCTGGAAAAAGATAAACCATACCTTGCTCTGCGCCTCGACGATATCCGCGAAACTCAGCGAGTGCACCATGAGGACCACGCTCATCACGGCAAGCAGCAGCGGGATTTCGTAGGCCACGTTCTGGGCAACCGACCGGATTGCCCCGAGCAGCGCGTACTTATTGTTCGACGCCCACCCGCCGGCGAGAATCGCAAGGACGGTGAAGGTCGAAAAGGCGAAAATCAGCAGCACCCCGACGTTCATGTCCCGGATTATCATGTCCGGGCCGAACGGGAGGACCAGAAACCCGACAAGGACCGGCATGAAAACCAGGACGGGGGCGATCAAAAAAAGCTTGGGATCGGCCCTGGCGGGCAGTATCAGCTCTTTTCCGACCAGCTTGAGGCCGTCCACGATCGTCTGGAGCAGCCCGTGAGGCCCTACTTCCATCGGCCCCGGCCGAAGCTGGATATGTCCGGCGACCTTGCGTTCGAGCCACACCAGGAAAAGAGCGTTCACCTGGGAAAAACCCAGAACGAGCACGAGCCCGACGATCAACCGGAACCAATCAGAACCGAAAATGCTTCCCAATGTGCATTCCTTTCACGTCTGCTATCTGTCGATCTCCGGAATAACCAGGTCAACGCTGCCGAGGATCGAAATGGCGTCGGCAACAAGGGTGTCGGGCAAAACTTCCGTCAAAACGTGCAGGTTGCCCAGGCTCGGGACCCGGATATGGCAGCGGTACGGGTTGGCGCTGCCGTCGCTTACCAGGTAATAGGCCGCAAGACCGCGCGCACTCTCGAACGGGAAATATACTTCGCCCTTGGGCGGCTTGATCCTCAGCGGAACTTTCTCGGTCAGGCACGGCCCCTTGGGGAGTTGGTCCAGGGCCTGCTCGATTATCCGGCAACTCTGCTGCATCTCGCGGAACCTGACGTTGTAGCGGTCGAGCGCATCGCCGGTGGCGCCCACGGGGACTTCGAAATCAAACCGGTCGTATATCTCGTAGGGCTCGGCCCTGCGCACATCGTAGGCCACCCCGCAGGCGCGCAGGTTGGGACCGGTTACCCCGTACTGGCGCGCGAGTTCCCTGTCGATTACCCCGACGCCCCGTGTGCGGTGGATAAAAATGATATTCTTCGTGACCAGGCTGTCGTAGTCAGGCCAGCGCCCTTCCATTCTCTTGAGAAAGGCGCGCGTGTTGTCCACAAATTTCGAATCGATGTCCCGCGCCACTCCCCCGAACCGGCAATACGAGTAGGTGAGCCGCGACCCGCTCACCGAATCGAGGAGGTCGAGGATTTGTTCGCGGTCGTCGAATGCGTACAGGAAGGGCGTGAACCCGCCGAGATCGAGCAGGTAGGTGCCGAACCAGAGCAGGTGGCTCGATATGCGGTTGAGTTCCGAGGCGATCGTCCGGATGTACCGGGCGCGCTCGGGGACCTCGATCCCCGCGAGCTTTTCCACCGCCATGACGTAGCCGTGGTTGTAGATCATGCCGGCCAGGTAGTCCATCCGGCTCGTGTTGGGGAGAAACTGCCGGTAGAGCCTGTTTTCTCCCATCTTTTCGTGGCCGCGGTGGCCGTACCCGATGACCGGGTCGGCCTTGACGATGAATTCACCGTCCAGATCGAGAAGGATTCTCAGCACGCCGTGGGTGCTCGGGTGCTGCGGGCCGAGATTGAGAGTGTATATCTGCTCGCTTGCCGGCGCTATTAGTTCTTTAGCCATAGATGTCTTCCCGTTTAAGATATGCGCCCGCCTTGCCGAAATTTTTCCTGAGCGGGTGATAATCCGCGTCTTCAGGGAGCAGGAGCGGCCTCATGTCAGGACTTCCCGTGAAGCTTATCCCGAAGAAGTCGTGGACCTCGCGTTCGAGCCACCCCGCGCCGCGGAAGATATCCGAGATGGAATCGGGCGACTGGTCCCGCCCGCACAGGACGCGGACGGCGACGCGCGACCCGGCCTCGTAGCGGTTGAAGTGGTAGACCAGTTCCAGCGTGTCCTCGAAATCCAGGCCCGTGATGGTTTCCAGAAAGAACCCCGCGCCGTCGAAGGCCTTTGCCGCCTCGCGAATCCCGGAGATCGGGACCCTCACGGACCACCGGCACCCCGTTTTGCCCGTCTCGTCGGGCCGCACGGACGCCTCGGGGAATTTTTCCATCAAAATTTTTTCCATCTCGTTCACCTTCATCTCAGCCCCCGTTACGGCTGAAACGGCGCAGCAGGTTCCGGTCTTCGCCGCGGGTAATCTGGTCTTCGAGCGCCAGCAGCCCCTGGATCAGGGCCTCGGGCCGCGGCGGGCACCCGGGGATCACGATGTCCACCGGCACGATCAGGTGCGCTCCGGGCACAATCGCATACTGGCCCTCGTACTCGAAGGGACCGCCCGAGATGGCGCAGTTGCCCATCGCAATGCACCACTTGGGATTGGGCATCTGGTCCCAGAGCATCTGGATTGCCCCGGACATCTTCTTCGAGATGGTCCCCGCGACGATCATGACGTCGGACTGGCGGGGAGAGGGCCGGAAAACTCCCGCCCCGAAGCGGTCCAGATCGAACCGGGACGCGCCGGCGGCCATCATCTCGATCGCGCAGCAGGCGAGACCGAAGGTCATCGGCCACAGCGAATTGGCCCGCGCCAGGTTCAGGATATCGTCAAGGAGAGCAAATTTGATGACCGGTTCGCCCGGTTCTCTTCTTCTCACCTTCTGGTCCATTCAAAAACTCCTTTGCGCCAGGCGTAAATGATCGCCAGCGACAGAATTCCCACAAAGATAACGACCTCCACGAGGTCGCGAGCGGCGTACTTTCCGTAGGCGAGCGCAACCGGGAAAAGGTAGAGCACGTCCACGTCGAAGGCGAGGAAAATGAGGGCGTATATGTAATAGGCAACCGTGAACTGAATCCAGGCGCTGCCGATGGTCTCCATCCCACTCTCATACGTTTCGTCGCGCTGGACGCCGGTGCTGCGTTTAACGATGAATCGGGAAACCACGAGGGGGACGATGGCGAAAACAAGCCCCGCGGCCAAATACAGGGCGACGGCCAAAAAGTCGGTCATAAGCGTGTTGGAGATCAAGCCCTTCTCCTCTGGTAGGTGCAACTCGGAACTGATTTGGTCCGGGTTCTAACTGGCTAAAACTGGAGAACGTGCCGCAGGTCCAGGTACATCGTAGGGAGTAGCCGAAGGAAGTGGAGCACAATGCACAACAGTTTGATGAGTATATCACCCAGTTGCACAAGATTCCAGTCAAAAGAAAACAGCCCGGAAACAGAAATTTTTTTCTTTGATGAATCGCAAACTTACCCTATGCTGCTTAATTTCAATCCAAATAGAAATTCAAAAGAGGAGCTTCGTCGCACGGCCCATCGGGCCAAAATCGGGACGCTCGCCCGAGTTTTCGGGGTCGTCCGGAGACCCCTTGGTCGAACGCGCGATTATGTAACAGATTTTGAGATATTTTGCACGCACTTTTAGTGCATTTTTTTGATTTGATCGTTGTGCATTCCCCATAACTGTGTGGTACCCTTATTCGCTGATTTTAACCAACCCATTGAATTTCCTTGATAACAGGAGGTCCCGCATGCTGGTCCTCAGTGCTCGCGAGATGGCCGGACTCGATCACAAAACCATAACCGAAATCGGAATTCCCGGAATCGTGCTGATGGAAAACGCCGCGCGGGGCGCGGCCGCTTTCTTCCTCGAAGCGGTCCCGGACCTTCTCGACCGCCGCATCGCCGTGGTGGCGGGAAGCGGCAACAATGCGGGCGACGGCTTCGTCCTCGCCCGGATATTCGACAACCTGGGCGCCGAGGTGGTGGTGGTATGCCTGCGCCCCCCGGAAAAACTTACCGGCGACGCCCTTGCAAATTTCGCAATCCTCGATAAGCTCGGCGTTCCCGTGGTCGTCTGGGACGAATCCGCCGATTTTAAGGCCCAATTCGGCGCAATCGAGCAGAGCGAGGCCATAATCGACGCCATTCTCGGCACCGGCCTCAAATCGGAAGTAACCGGGCTCTACCGCAAGGTGATCGAAGGCATAAACGAACTCTGCGCGCCGGTCCTGGCGGTGGACGTGCCCTCGGGCCTCGACGCCTCCACGGGACGCGTGCTCGGGGCAGCCGTCGAGGCCACGGCCACCGCGACTTTCGGATATCCCAAGATCGGACATGTCCTCGAACCCGGATCGGAACTCTCGGGACGGGTAAGGGTGATAGATATCGGGATTCCACCCCGGCTCGCCGTGTCGGCCGACATCAAACGCTATCTTCTCACCCCTGAGCTCGTCTCTTCCTGGATCGCCCCGCGCAGCCCAGACACCCACAAGGGACACGCGGGCCACGTGTGCGTGCTCTCGGGCTCACGCGGGAAAACCGGGGCCGCCGCGCTCATCTGCCTCGGGGCGGCGCGGGCGGGGGCCGGGCTTGTCACCCTGTTTATCCCCGAAAGCCTCAACCCGATTCTCGAAGTAAAGCTCACCGAGCCCATGACATACCCCATCGCGGAAACCCCCGAACAGGCCCCCGCCCTCGCCGCGCTGCCGCAAATCCTCGACTTCGCGCGCGACAAGCAGGCCCTTGCCATGGGTCCGGGGATCTCGACGGGACCGGAAACGGCGGCCCTGGTAAAAGAGCTTCTCGTAAAAATCTCCTGCCCGATGGTGCTCGACGCGGACGCCATCACCGCCGTATCCGATGACCCCGGCATATTGCGCAAAGCTTCGGCCCCGCTCGTGCTCACCCCGCACCCGGGGGAGATGGCGCGCCTGCTCGGCGGCTCGACGGTCGATGTCCAGCAAAACCGGCTCGATACGGCATCAAAGTTCAGCAGCGGGCACGGGGTGTATCTCGTTCTCAAAGGCCACCGCACAATCATCGCCTCACCCGACGGAAGGCTTGCCGTAAACAACACGGGAAACGCGGCAATGGCCTCCGGAGGCATGGGAGACACCCTGACGGGAATCATCGCCGGCCTTCTCGCCCAGGGCATCGAGCCCTTCGAGGCCGCCTGCCTCGGGGTTTACGTCCACGGCGCGGCGGCCGACCGCATCATCGGAAGCGTTGCGAGCCGCGGTCTGCTGGCAACGGACATGCTCGATGAAATTCCCCGGCAGATCGGCCTCCTCGAAGGCTTCGAGGAAGAACCATGAAGGAGATCGTATTTGAATCTCCCGGCGAAGAATGCTCGTTTCTTCTCGGCCGCGCGATAGGCGCTCTGCTCGAACCGGGCGACATCCTGGCGCTGCGGGGCGAACTCGGCGCCGGGAAAACGCTCCTCGTGCGCGGCATCGCCAGGGGGCTGGGCGTTCCCGCCTCGCTGCGGATAACCAGCCCCACCTTCACCATTATCAATGAATACTCCGGGCGGCTCCACCTCTACCACCTCGACCTCTACAGGCTCTCGGGACCCGACGACCTCGATACCCTTCCCTGGCAGGAAAGCCTTTTTGGAAACGGCGTCGCGGCAATCGAATGGCCGGAGAGGCTGGGGCGGCTTCTTCCGACCGAGCGCATGGAAATAGAGCTTTCGATCACGGGCAATGAGAGCCGGAACATTCGCATCGGGGGGCGAGGGAGGAGGAATCGCGAAAGGCTTGCGAAGTGGGTGGACGAGTTCGAGAAAGTGGGACTTGAGCCGCCCTGTCTCGGTGGGGGCGGCTCAAGCGGGGACGCCTTGATCGAGTGAGCCTAATCGAATTTTATCGTCTCCTCCGGCTCCTCCATCACGGGAGGGAACTCGGAGAACGGAAAAGGCCGGGTATTTTCGTTCAACGTAATATAGCGCACCAGCCTGTAGTTGTAGGTTGCCGCCTGGTTCGAGAATTTGCGAAGCGGCTCGCTGTAGCCGCGCGTAATTAACAGGATCACATATTGAAGAAGCCCCATGGCCTGGATCACGAACTGCACCACGTAGAAAATGATGAGACAAATGAGGGTGAAAATCAGTCTGGTCGCAATCTTGATCCGCTGGGGTTTCTCTTCCTGAAAGTCGTTCATGTTCCCTCCTGTTTTGAATTGATCCGCAGATTTCGTCTTACCTTAATCCAATCCCACGCAATTTACAGCCGTCATTTTCCCGCGCAAGCGGGAAAATGAAAAAAATGCGGTCCGGGGGGGGCAAGACCGGCATATTTCACCGAATATCTTGTCGGGGAGACTCGGCCGGCTCGGCTTCCGGCACGGGTCCCTTTTTTCAATAGTCCGGGCTGTTGATTCTCGCCCGCAGGTCCTCGGCCCGAACGCTTACCGACCGTGCGACCGCTCCAAGAAATTTCTTCCATGGGTCCCGATCCTCTTTAACGAGAGGGGCCAGGCGGGCGAAAAGGGGGCCGGGCACATCCCCGGGATGTCCGGCCTCCGCGACCCAGACCTTGTAGTCCTCTAATTCGTCGCATTCATTATACATGCGCAGGGATGCGGCATTGAGGTCCTCATCGAGCAGGATCACCGCCCCGCCGTGCAGAGGCCGGCGCTTTACCGAATCCACCACCCAGCCGCCGCTGTTGTACACATCCACCCACTCGGGGTAGCCGTTGAAGTTCATATCCCGCTCGAACGGCTTATGGGTGTGGCCAAAGACGAATCGGACCTCCGAGGGGAACCTGCGCTCCAGTTCTTCCCCGACCCATTTTTCCAGTTCCTTTTCAACCGGTTTTCCAAGCTCTTTCACGATCCGCGATCTCAGCTCTTCTTTGATCTGTAGCTTGAGCGGACCCTCGACGTATCTCCAAAGGCCCTTCTCGGCATCTTCGCTCAGGACGGCGTCCGGCTGGTTCCGTTCAAGGGAACCGACAGCGTCGGCCACCATGCGCAACACCTTCTCGAAAAGCTCCGCCTCCATGCCCTCGGTCAACAGGGGGATGTCGAACCTCTTTGCCAGACCTTCGGCAAGATTGGCCAGGAGACGTTTAAATTGTTTTTCATCCTGTAGTTTCTCGTAGACACGGCCGACCCCCTTGCCGACATCGCCGGACCGCCCGAGCGTCGACCAGAAAAAATCGATCCACGCAAAGTTTTCCCGTTCCCAGTCCCAGACATCCACCGGGAGCTTGCTGTCGGGGAACAGCATCGTTTTGAGAACGCTCATCAGCACGTACATATCTTCCGTGAAATGGCCGTGGTGGAAGATGACCGCCCTCCGGCCGTCCTCGCCGAGAAGCCCGAAGTTCGGGTAAGCGGTCTCGACTATGAACTCGCGGAGGTTGGGGCGCCTCTGGACGAGCTTGGTCAGGAAATGGGACCGAACGAGACGTTCCTCCGGGTACTTAAACGCGCTTGTCGCGTGCCAGGGTTCATCGAGGGACTTTCCCCAGGGTATCCCAGGGCCGGGGTCGGTCGAAATAAAGTCCACGTATTGGGTTTCGCGCGCCGTTTCCCAGAGGTGATGGTCATGATTTCCGGGGTTGTAGACGATCCGCTCGAAAAGCCCCCCATCCTCGGGCATTATCAGGTCGATAAAACGCTCGAAGCACATGGCGGCCTGGTTGTCCCGCGCAAGGGCCAGTTCGAGGATGTCGCCATTCAGAATGAGCGTCGGTTTGGGGCTTTTGACTTCGTTTCGGTCTATCAGGCTTTTCAGACAAACCACCAACTCCTCGAGAACGGGGCTCGGCTTCGAGGCATCGATCTCCATGCTCGCAGTTTTGAGATTTGTCAAAAGGCTCGTTTCCGCGCCAAAATGCATGTCTGAAAGGCAAACATAGCGAATGTCGGGCATGATCACCTCCTGCTCGTTTTTCCGGAAACCGGCGCTTTTGAATTAGCGGAGTGCAACCCGATAAATCTCTCACTGTAATCTTCCTGCGGCGCAGGTGGAACCACTTTCCCTACTGAGAAGAAATCACGAGGTTGTATGTTGTCGCTTCCTCTCCCTCTCCCCCCTGAACGGTTATGTGCAAAAGCTGTTTATCTTTCTGGAAATGGATCATCTGGGTGGTTTCCTGCTGGGCCTGAAAAACGACCTTCCAGCCTTTGCCTTTCATGGTGTTTTTGTAGAAATCGGCAACCGTTTCAGGCTTTTCCTTGACCGTGGCGGTGACCATGGCGTTGGTTTCCATGTCCATCGCGTGCTGAATCTTCGAGCCCTTATAAAGGGGTATGTCCTTTAATTTGGCGGGGATGTCTATCGCCCCGAAAGCGGGTCCGACGCCAAACAGAATGCAAATCATACATACAGCCGCGAGTGCGAAAACCCCTCTTCCAGTACGCATGTAAATCTCCTTCCCGATGAATTGAGACCAATACACTCCGGTTCGTTTTCCCAAGGGCCAATCTTTACCTCAAAAGAGCGCCCGCGTCACATACAAACTACGTCCGGCAGGCATCGGGGCGGGTCGAAATTTCTTCAAAAGCGACGACGGGAAGCTCGGGGCCGGTCAGGTCCAGTATCTTTTCTTTCTCCCCGGCTGTCGGAACAAATGCGAACCAGCTTCGGTCCCCGATGCGGTCAAGTTCAAGGTCGCCCACCGAGCGCCATTCGCGCTCGCCCCGCCAGGCAGCACGACCGGCGGCGCTTGACTGGAACCGGGACCTTTCGGACTCCGGCAGCATCCGGTAGGTCTCGTCCCCGCCATAGACGGCCGGCTTTGCATCGAAGCCGCGCAGGCAGTCGCGAGAAACGGCAATCCCGTAGGGTTCGACCGTCCACCTTGCGAAGGCCGGGTTCCACCTGCGCAGGGCGCAAAACTCGGGCGGCGGATGCGAACTCCAGGAAATCACGGGCCCCCGGCCGCGGACCAACTTGAAACCGGCCCTTATGCGGCGCTCGGAGATAATCCTTAAAAGGGTGTCCAGCGCGGAATGGCCTGAACGTGGATCATTGTCGAGAAGGCTCAGCAGAAACGCCGTTTGCGACTGCCCCGGCCAGGGTCCCGGACAGCCCCTGGTGTAGTGATAGAGGAATTTTGGCCACTCGATCCGCTCCGGTCCCGGGCAACTGATCCTCGTGCCGCGCGCGGGCCCGGGACCCGGACCGGCTTCGCGGGAACCTGCGGACACGGGCAGGGAAAATCTTTCGCAATTGCCGGAAAAATTCCTGATGAGCCGGTAATTTCCGGCATTCGACGAATTCTCTTCTCCCGGATCGAAGATGAACTGGAACCGGGGATTTCTCTTCTGTTGCTCTTCGAGAAGGGTTGCGAGATTTCCTCCCGAACGTAGCTCCAGGATTAAATGCGCGTGCGACACGGCCGCAAGGACCCGGTCACGGCACACGAGCCTTCGCGCCTTCGGGCAGGCATTGGTCGCCGGTAGGCATGAAATCGCGCAGCCGCCGTGCTCGCTGTGCGTCCCCGGCATTTCCGGAGCGGGCCCCGAGAGGGAAAACGGCATGACCATGACCAGGGGGAGCGCCGATCTCTCGGCGTGGGCGGCGACCAGATCGTAGGTAAGGGTGCCGGTGCTCGCGGCCAGGACACATCCTTCGGCTTCGAGGCTTTTGAGCAAAAACCTCAGGGCTTCGAGCCAGCCGGCATCGGGCGGGACCATCCGGGGTTTTCTCGAGTTGAACACGCTGAGCCAGGGGAGTTCGCGAGGGATATTTCCTTTAAAAAAGAGAACGGCGGGACACGAATCATCGTCAGCGCCGTCCCCAAAACCGGTTTCGGCCGCCCCGACGCCCTCCTCCCGCCACCTTTTCGCCAAGCCGCGGCAGGTGTCCCAGGACCTCAGGGTGAAGGACTTGCCGAAACACGACTTCATCCAGGCGCGCACGTCGTTTTCAGATGTCAGCCCCAGGGAGAGCAACCGGCGGAACAGGGCGTGTTGCGCGGGACCGTCCAGCTTCTTTGACCGGTTAAGAAACGCGCACAACACCAGAGTGAAGAATTGTTGTTCCCCACTCAAGGGGATGGGAGTGTTTTGAAGCGGGATTTTGGGAAGATGATGGATCACGGTGCGGGCCGATGGAAAATGAAGGGGTCAAGTTCCCTCGAACATTTATTCATGTTCCCCTGCTCCCGCATGGAAGGAGGGGTAATACATTCGCGACGGTCTGACCTTCCCATTCCGGAGGTCCCGGCGGGGATCAACCCCGCCCCTACGTCCGGATGACAGCTTCAGGCCCACCGCAAATGCGTAGGGACGGCGATCTCTAACCCCGCCCTTACGTCCGGATGACAGCTTCAGGCCCACCCAAATGCGTAGGGGCGGGGTTGATCCCCGCCCGGACCTCCGGAAGCCGAGATATTTTCCAACGACGTCCCATCGGGCAACAGCCCAGCATCGTTCCTCCACTCTTTTTACGGTCTCGGAATTTTTTGGGCCTCGGAGGACACCCAGGGGGGACCGGATAGGCCGGTCCCTCCGGGGCGAATAACATAGACGTTTTATATCAGATCGCCTTGCTGATTTTCACCGCGCAGAGCTTTCCGCACATGGTGCATCCTTCGCGGTCCTGGGTTATCTGGAGCCGTTTTTGCACCAGCTCGGGATCGAGGGCTTCCCGGACCATGGCGTCCCAGTCAAGGGCCTGGCGGGCAACGGACATCCGCCTGTCCCGGTCAATCGCCCCCGGCAGCCCCTTGGCGATATCGGCCACGTGGGCCGCGATGCGTCCCGCCATTACCCCCTGGTAAACGTCGTCGGGGTTCGGAAGGCCCAGGTGCTCGGCGGGCGTGACGTAGCAGAGGTAATCGGCGCCGGCCGCGCCCGCTATCGCCCCTCCGATGGCCGAGGTGATATGGTCGTAGCCCGCCGCGATATCGGTCGGGAGCGGACCGAGAATGTAGAAAGGAGCGCCGTCGCAGAGTTTTTTCTGGAGAATCACCTGTGTGGTTATCTCGTTTAGCGGCACATGCCCCGGCCCTTCGATCATGACCTGCACGTTGCGGTTCCTGGCCCTTTTCGCAAGCTCGCCAAGGGTCATGAGCTCCTCGATCTGCGCGCCGTCGGTGGCGTCCATTATCGTGCCGGGCCGGAACCCGTCCCCGAGGCTGAGCGTCACGTCGTATTTGTAAGCGATATCCAGCAGGTCGTCATAGTATTCGTAGAGCGGATTCTCTTTCTTGTTCTTCCGCATCCAGTGCATGTGAATCGAGCCGCCGCGGCTTACGCACGGCATTATGCGCTCGAAGGATTCGAGCTTTTTCACCGAGCCCAGGGTCACCCCGCAATGCACGGTAATGTAGTCAAGGCCCTCCGCGCACTGCTTTTCGATGGATCTCAGCAGCTCTTCGCCATCTATTTTATCGAGCGCCCGGTCCTGGCGAACCATCTCGGCGGCGACGCCGTAGATGGGTACGGACCCCACCATTACCGGTGAATTTTCAAGGTAAAATCCCCTGAACTCCGAGAGAGACCCGCCGGTGGAAAGGTCCATTATCGAGTCGGTCCGGGCCCTTACCGCCGCATCGAGTTTTTCCCGCTCGAAATCGAGCGAGCAGCACTCGCCGCTGGTCCCGAGATTGGCGTTGACCTTCGTTTTGAGATTTTTCCCGATTGCCTTGATGACCGGGAAGGCATGATTGTGGTTCCTGGGCAAAACGGCGTACCCGGCCGCGATCAGGTCCCGAAGCTGTTCCGCGCCGATGGGTTCGTCTTCGACGGCCTTTTTCATCTCGTCCGTAACCACGCCCGCTTTAGCCAATTCCAGTTGAGTCGCCATGATTTCCTCTTTTGATTTGGAGATGGAGAGAGGTCTTACCAAGCCGAGATACAGAGGACGCCGCCCAGAAATGGAAAAGGCCGTTTTCGAAGAAAACGGCCTTCTGGCAGATAAGTCTTCAAGCCGATTCCTCCGCCAGCATTAACTGGGTCAGGTTCCAAGGGTATTATCTCAGCTCTCGCTCCGAGAGCACCCCCCGGCTGTCGCTAATTGTCAAATAATTAAACGAGTTTTTTCACATTATCGTAAAAGCTCCTGGAAAGCAACAACTCAAATCGTGCC
The DNA here is from genome assembly GCA_049300095.1 of Syntrophobacteraceae bacterium. Taxonomy (GTDB): domain Bacteria; phylum Desulfobacterota; class Syntrophobacteria; order Syntrophobacterales; family Syntrophobacteraceae; genus SbD1. Next base: position 16,315 of record JBAQYM010000146.1, on the reverse strand, counting down.
GGCGCCCAGCCTCTCCGTGAGAAAGCATTTCTTGTGCTCCTGCGCGTCGATGACCGCAAGAGAAGTGGTGCTCACGATGTCCTCGACGTCGCAGTTGCGCTGGAGCACGTGGATGGCTTCGCTCGTGCCCATGAGGATCGGCCCGATTGCCTTTGCCCCGCCGAGCCGGGCCAGCAGCTTGAACGCGATATTGCCCGCTTCGAGCGAGGGGAAGATCAGCACGTTCGCCGATTTCCTCAGCGTGTTGAAATCATAGACGCCGTTCAGGATTTCCGAAACCAGGGCCGTGTCGGCCTGCATCTCGCCGTCAATGGTGATGTCGGGGCGGCGCTGTTTGACGATCTGGGTTGCGCGGGCCATTTTTTCCGCCCTCGGATGGCGCGTGCTCCCGAAGTTGCTAAACGAGAGCATGGCGACACGGGGCTCGATGTCGAGCTGCTTGACGGTATCCGCCGTGACGATGGCAATTTCCGCGAGCTGCTCGGCGTTCGGGTCGATGTTGACCGTCGTGTCGGCAAAAAACAGCACGTCTTTCTGAAAAACCATCATGTACACTCCGGCGATAACCGAAGTCCCTTTGCACAGCGGCAGGGTCTGGAGCGCAGGGCGGATCGTATCGGGATAATGCTGGTTTACTCCTCCCACAAGACCGTCCGCATCGCCCATCCTCACCATCATGGCCCCGAAATAGTTGAGATTGTTTCGCAGAATGTTCGTTGCCTCCTGGCGGGTGATGCCCTTCCGGCAGCGCAGCCGGTAGAACTCGAAGGAGTACTCCTCGATCCGATCGAATTTCGCGGGATCGATTACAGTCGCGCCCTTGAGGTCGAGGTTGAGTTCGGAGGCCCTCCGCTTCGCCACGACACGGTTTCCCAGCAGAATCGGCTTGGCGATGCCCTCATCGAGGATGACCTGGCAGGCCCGCAAAATCTTGGGATCGGTCCCCTCGAGGAAGACGATCCGCTTGGGGTCGCGCTTGGCCTTCTGGATAATGCGGCGCAGCACCTCCTGGGACCTTCCCAGGCGGCTTTCGAGGCTGTCGCGGTACTCGTCCCAATCGGTTATCGGTTTTCTCGCGACCCCGGTCTGGACCGCCGCCTTCGCCACGGCCTGGGCTTCCCAGATGAGCACGCGCGGGTCGAAGGGCTTCGGAATAATATAGTTCGGCCCGAACCCCATCGATCCCTTCCCGTAGGCCTTGAGCACGGAATCGGGAACGTCTTCCTTGGCAAGGTTCGCCAGGGCATAGACGGCGGCGATTTTCATCTCGTCGTTTATCGCCGTGGCGCTCACGTCCAGGGCCCCGCGGAATATGAACGGAAAGCCGAGCACGTTGTTTACCTGGTTCGGGTAATCGGAGCGGCCCGTCGCCATGATGAGGTCGCTTCGCACGCTCGTGGCGTCGGGGTAGCTGATTTCGGAGTCGGGATTTGCCATGGCGAAGATAATCGGCTGCTCGGCCATTGACTTTACCATGTCCCTGGTAACGAGCCCCGCCACCGAGACACCGGCGAACACGTCGGCGTCCTTCATCATATCCGCCAGGGTCATGGGTCCGTTGCCGTTTGCGAGGCGCTCCTTGTACGGATTCATACCCTCGGCGCGGCCGTTGTAAACGAGTCCCTTCGAGTCCACCAGGAACAGGTTCTCCTTTTTGACGCCCAGCTTGATATACAGGTTGGCGCAGGCAATCCCCGCCGCCCCCGCGCCCGAGAACACCACCTTGACCTCGTCGATTCGCTTGCGCTGGACTTCAAGGGCATTGAGCAGGGCCGCCCCCGAGATGATGGCCGTCCCGTGCTGGTCGTCGTGGAAGACGGGTATTTTCATAAGCTCCTGGAGCCGTTCCTCGATGTAAAAACACTCGGGAGCGCGGATATCTTCGAGGTTGATCCCGCCAAAAGTGGGTTCGAGCAACCTGACCGCCCGCACGATCTCCTCGGGGTCCGTGGTATCCAGTTCGATGTCGAAAACGTCGATATCGGCAAACCTTTTGAAAAGAACGGCCTTCCCCTCCATGACCGGCTTGGCCGCCAGCGGGCCGATGTTGCCCAGGCCGAGCACCGCCGTGCCGTTGGTCACCACGCCCACCAGGTTGCCCTTGGTGGTGTAGTCGAATACTCTTTCAGGAAATCTTTCTATTTCCCGGCACGGTTCGGCCACGCCCGGCGTATAGGCCATGGAAAGGTCCCTTTGCGTGAGGCAGGGCTTCGTGGATTTGACCTCGATTTTCCCAGCGCGCTCCTGGCTGTGATAATTCAGCGCATCGGACTTGCGAATCATTATACTTGCTCCTGGATGAAAAAAATGGACCGCATCGATCGGACCAATCCCGCGGATCGGCAGGCCCTGCTCCACGCGGAAACGCAACGGGCGCCACTTTGCAGCCGCCCGTTGCCCGGGCGGGAAGGCAGGCATAGTCGAACGCGAGGAGGAACGAGAACCCTCAACGGTCAGAGATTGTGAATTTTTAACATAAAATAACACGGAAAGCGGGAAAAAATCGTTCCCCCGCGCGCGAGGCGCTCGGCAGAAGAATTTTATCAGCAAAAACAGTGGCTTGACAGGCGGTGGAACAGCAAAGCGGTTCCCGGCGTACAAAACGGCTTGCCGCAAGCGGTTCGATCGGGGCCTTCACAGAAGGGGCTGTTGCTTAAAAAGATTGCGAGCCATCACGGAAAAAGTGCAAACAGCCCAACCATCGGTGGGAGCGGCTTCCAGCCGCGATTTCCTTTATTTCGCAAAACACCCGCCTACAGGTGTCCCAGGAGGCGCATGCGCTCTTCTGCCGCTGCAAGGCGTTCGATTTCGAGGTCATCCCGAAGCTGCCTCAGACGCTCGATCTCCCGTTCCGCCTCATCGAGCGCCGCCCCGTCAAGCGTGCCCGCGCGCACCTTCGCCTTTACCGCCCGCGCCTGGAGCGAGGCTTCCCTTATTTTGCCCAGGACCGCCTCTTCCCTCTTGGTAAATACATATTTTCTGTCCCCGCACGTGTAGTCCAGCGCTTCCGGTCCGGCAAGGCAGTTACAGCAATCCGCTTCGACTTCTTTATGCATGTTCATCGGCATCCCTCCGGGATCGATTTTGTTTCCTCGTTGTCCAATAAACTAAGACTCCGGCGGGGATTTTAAAGGGGGGCAGCACGAATGCGCGGGCAGGCGTCATCAAGGCCGCGAAAATTCGCGGGCATGACTTAGCGTCGGGTCTGGAGGGACTCACAATGAAAGGACGGCTTACTCAACGGTTACGCTCCAAGGCAAATTTGACGGTATTTGCACGCATGTTGATCGCAAAATCCGTTCGCTTTCCCGAAACAGTCAAAATTGCCTTCATGGGCCTGCCGTTTCCGATAGAGAGGAATCAGGGCATCCTTGAGACAAACAAGGCAGAGCCCGTGCGAGTACCCGTCCAGTTCCGGTTCCCCCACGCCCCAAGTCTTGCGGCATTTGATGCATTGGTACATCATAAACTGTTCCTGGTTACAATCTATGTTCGTTCCGCTGCTCGTGCGGTTTTAAAATGGAGCAAATCTCATGCCATGACCAGCTTTGTTACAGAACGTCGGCCCCAGGCGACCGGCGCGCCAACCGGGGGCGGCGGATACCGATTTTTGCGCGACGCGGTTACGATTTTTGCACACGGTCCCGTTTCCGGACCTTTGCTCTTAACCCTAAAATCGGCATTCCCGGAAAAAGGCTTGAGCCATCGTTCCGGGCAAGAAAAGAATAAACCCCTTTACACGGATTTGTCACTGTAACTAAAATACCATCGCTTACCGCAAGGACGCGGAGGGCGCGGAGAAAGTCTACTTTTGGCGCAGGGATAGCCTGTCGGCTCCTCTCCTGTCCTAAATCCCTCTAACACGATCTTCAAAAAGGGGAAAATGCCCTATGGAGGCAAGACCACATAAAGCAGGCGCGATCCTGCTCCTTCTTTGGCTGATGCTTATCTCCCAGGCCTGCATCTCCGAGGTGAAGCCGGTTTTCAAGGCGGTCCCGGCGGACATTCCGGCCAGGATAGCGGCGCAACAAAAACAGATCGACCAGGGCCTCGCCGCCCAGGATTTTTCGCCCAACGCGGCCCGAAAGCTCCAGGAAAACCTTGATCGAATCAAGGAGAAATATTCACAGGTCCAGGCCAAGGGAGGCCCCGACGCGAAGGAAACCGAAGCGCTGGCCCGCATGCTGAATGCCAACGCCGACAGGGTCCTCCAGGCAATGGAAACCCACCGCAAGGCGCTGAATGGAAAAGGCGCGGGACCTAGCTTTTGACTCGCACCCTCCTGGTGATCCCGATCACGTTCGGAATGGGCAGCGCAAACTGGAAGGCGTTGTTCTCCTCGAAACCTTCCCAGGCGCCGTTGCGCTCGAGGGTCATCTTCGGTGTCGAGAGATAGAGAGAGGCCTGGGGCCCCCCTTCGAGATACATGGCGCTCTTCAGTGAAAGAGGGAGCGAGAGGATAGTCTCTATGAAATCGTGCACGGACTGAGGCGTCCTGCTGAAAATAAAGAGCATTTTCCCGTCCGTGTCCATACCGATGGCGAGAGTGCTCCACTTCGAGTGCTGCTGGGACCAGACATTTTGACCCTCGCATGAAACCATTCTTATGCTTTGTATAAATGTATGATATTTCGGGCGCAGTGAAGCGAAGTCCCGGCACTCCCTGTCAATTATCTGGATTTCCGGAATCTCATCTTCCACCGGTTCCACCGGATTGAACGCCAGAACGCTATTGGCCTTCCCAAGCCTCGGATTGTTCACATGCTTGAAATTTCTCATGTACCCGACGCTGGTCAGCCCATCCTCCTGAAACATCCCGGCGTTTACGGCGGCCAGGAGCTTGTGCCTCTCGCACCATTCCCTGGCGGTGAGCTTTTCTTTGCCGTACTCCGTGGCGCAAAGAAGCCGAAACGAGTAGTCTTTGGGATCGATTTTGACGACCGTTATGGAATAGAAGGGGTTTGCGTTTTTTTGATGGGATTCGAATTCCGCGACCAGCAGGCCTTCGTCTGCTTCCTTCCAGGGGCTTGCCTGGCCGACCGCGGCGGGACGCTCGAAGCACACGACGAAGATGCCGGCGGCGGCAAGCAAAAGCAGGACCGTCCTGAAGAAAGGAAATCTCAGCATGGTTCTCTCGGCCACCCGATTTCCCCATAGCCCAGGCATATGAACCTGTGCGCGCATGTGTGGATTGGATTGAGCGCCGCAAGACCCGGCATGTCTCATTCGGGTGTCGGCGGCGCTTCTTTGACGACTATTCCCCGCTTTTCTATTTTGCCGCCAGACCCGAAAGGAGTAAAGACATTTTTCCGCGCGGCCGACCGGGCAAAATCGGCAAGCCGGAACCTTGGGGCCGGCGATCTATCCCAGCCGGTCGATCTCCGCCGCCAGCGCTGTTCGGAACTGTTCGAGCATTTCCTCGCGCATCCCGGCCAACTCATTATCGGCAGCCGTGTTGGGGACGACCGCGCTCCCCGAAATCCCCTCTTTTCGAAGCCTCTCCAGGATTCTTTCGGACGCGCTCGTGGCCATGAGATCGGCCGTTTCGATGTACTTTTTCAGCAGCCCCTCGATCCGTGACACATCCTTTTCGCACCCTTCCCGCAGCAAAACGAGCAGGGGGCGGTTGTCGAGCGCCGGATCGATTCTTTTCGCAATTTCGGCAACCGCGGCCTTTGCGCCGGATTCCGGAAAATCCTTCTCGAGCCGGCGCAGATCTTCTTGAAACCGGCCCGCGTCCAGTCCCGCTTCCAGGTACCTCTGGAGGATCCTGTTCACACCGGCCCGGAATTCGGCCGCGGCCTGCTCCCGCCTGTCCTCCTCGCTCATGGTGAGGTTTCGCGTCCTCTCCATGACGAGGTCCAACGTGCTCTTTATTTCAGCCATCTCTTCGGATTCCCGCCTGGGTTAACCGCGCTCGTCCCGCGCCCCGACCTCGAAGCCCGTCTCGAACGCCCGAACATTCGGCTCGACCAGCTTCTCGGGCAGGATTTTCCTTATCGCCCGCTCCCAACTCCCCTTCGAGATCGGCAACAGCCCGGTCCCGGCCAGAACGCCGATCACCACCACGTTGGAGCTTCGCTCCGCTTTCACCGACCCGGCCAGTCCGTCCGCGTCAACCGTCAGAAGTCGGGCCACCTGCCGCTTGATCATCTTGAACAGCTCCTCGCGGTCGGGGTAGGCGCTCTGGCCTATGGTGACCGTGAAGGGCAAAATCGGGGTGACGCCGGTAATGACGATGCTTCCCGGATTGCACTTCGGCAGCGCCCGGGCCGCCTCCAGCGGTTCGAACGCAACAACGATATCCGCCTCCCCATCGGCTATGGTCGGGCTCAACGCCCCGCCCATTACGACTGAAGACTCCACGACCCCGCCTCGTTGGGCCATACCGTGAATTTCGCTCATCAGCACCGGCAGGCCCTCTTCCAGGGCGGCCTCACCCACCAGGCGCGTGGCCAGAAGCGTCCCCTGCCCACCGACTCCCGTAAAAAATATACGCACGGCTTTATCCTTATTCCCCATCGGTTTGATCTCTCCAGCGGGCGGTCCGGGCGGGGGTAAACCCCGCCCCTACGCTTGTTTGGTCCGGGCGGCATGGTAGCCCGCCCCTACGCTTGTTTGGTCCGGGGTGGGGATAAACCCCGCCCTCTTGTTTGGTCCGGGCGGGATGGTAGCCCGCCCCCGCGCTTGTTTGGTCCGGGTGGGGATAAACCCCGCCCCTACGCCTATCCGGTCCGGGTGGGCGTTATTCCCGCCCCTGCTTCGTTGCGCCCGCCATTACAAGGAAATTTTCCTGGGCTTTATGGAATCGCAGATCTGCGAGCACACGCCGCACCCGCTGCACAGCGCCTCGTCTATCAGGACGCGCTCCTCCCCCGACCCGGTTTTTTCGACGGAGAAGGCCGGGCAGCCCAGCACAGTGAGGCAATCCCTGCCGCAGGGTTTACAGGGTCCGTCCACCTGGAAAACGATCTTCTTTTTCTTCTTGAGCAAGCGGGTCTCGTAGAGCGGGCACGGGCTCTTCGAGATCAACACCGATACGCCCGCGTCGTTTATTTTTTCCTTGAAATCCCGCAATACCTCCTGGGTCTTCTTGAGCTGGAGGGGATTTACCACGGCGACCCGGCTCACCCCGCACCCACGGACCAGCTTTTCCAGGCTGACCTTGGCCTCGATCCTGCCGGCCGGGGTCAGCTCGACCCCCGGATGGGGCTGGTGGCCGGTCATTGCCGTCGTCCCGTTGTCCAGGATGACGAGCAGGAACCGGTGGCCCTGCGTGACGGCGTTTATGAGGCCGGGGATCCCGGCGTGAAAGAAGGTCGAATCGCCGATGAAGGCCACGACTGGGCGGTCCAGGACCTTGCTGAACCCGCCGGCGGTGGATACCCCCGAACCCATGCAGATAAGAAAATCGGCCATCTTGAGCGGAGGCAGCACCCCGAGCGTGTAACAGCCGATATCGGTCGGGTAGACGGCTTCATCACCGAAAATCTTTTTGACCGAATAGTACGTCGCGCGGTGCGGGCATCCGGGGCAGAGGTTGGGAGGCCTTTGCGGAAGGTCGGGGGCGACGATGGCGTTGGGCCGGTCGAAGGGGAGATCGAAAAAAGTCCCAATCGCCCTCTTGACCTTGACGGCGTCCAATTCGAAGGCGCGCGGCACCAGGCCGTCGTCCTTGCCCGCGATCTCGACGGGCAGCTTCGCTTCCTGCGCGACGATCCTCACGGCCTCTTCGAGGAACGGCTCGACCTCTTCCACCACCAGGACTTTTTCGACCCCCGCGAGGAACTCGCGGATCACCGCCTTCGGACAGGGATTGGTGAACCCGAGCTTGAGGATCTTTACACTGTCCTCGATCCCCATGCCGCGCACGGCGTCCTGAACGTGGAGCCAGGAAACCCCGCTGGTGATGATCCCGAGCAGACCCTTGCCGGCGGTAAAATTAAGCCCGCTCTCTTCGGATTCCTCATGGAGCTTTTTACCCCTCTCGAGTTGCGCCAGCCTGAGCTTGCGGCCGACGGCCGGTATGACCACCAGGTTAAAAGGATCTTTTACGAATACGCCGAATTTGCTCTTGGGCCGCGCCACGGGGCCGACGGCAACCGGGCCGCGGCAGTGGTTCACGCGCGTCGTGGTGCGAAGCAGGCAGGGGGTGCTGAATCTTTCCGATATTTCGAAAGCAATCCGGGTCATCCGGTACGCCTCTTCGGGCGTTGCGGGCTCGAGCATCGGCACACCGGCCATCTTGGCGTAGTAGCGGCTGTCCTGTTCGTTCTGGCTGGAATGGAGGAGCGGGTCGTCGGCGACCACGATCACCATCCCCGCCTTCACACCCACGCAGGCCAGGGTCATGAACGCGTCCGCCGCCACGTTCAACCCGACGTGCTTCATCGCGCAAAGGCTCCTCACGCCGGAAACGGCCGCCGCGCACGCGACTTCCATCGAAACCTTCTCGTTTACCGAGTATTCCACGTAAATTCCGGCCTCGTCCCCCAGTTGGGAGAAGCGGTCGATAATTTCGGACGACGGCGTGCCCGGATAGGCCGCGACGAATCGCACCCCGGCCTCGACCGCGCCGCGCACAATGGCTTCATTTCCCAGAAGAAATTGCGGCTTGTCCGTTGCGGCAACCAGCAGTTCATGCATTAATGTCCTCCATTACACTCCGGGGGGTCTTCATAATCTCACAGGTCCCTGCGTTTGCTAGTCAATAGCATAATGATGCCAGCAATGATTGAGCACACTCCCCATAGAACGTTATAACCAGATAAATCAAATATATCTTTCATATTTGACATCGTAGAATATTGGATGTTTTATTATCAAGCTGCCCAACACTATCACATAACGATTCCTGCGAGTACGGATTGTATCGATATCTTCCCCATCAGAAGTGATCCTTCAGAAACCAATACGCCTTGCTTAATCCGAATCCAATGTTTTGCTATCCCCCAGCCCGTAGGTTGGGTTAAGCGATAGCGAAACCCAACGAATGCTGTTCTTGTCCCGAATAAATGTTGGGTTTCGCTATCGCTTAACCCAACCTACCAACTGGATTCCGGCTTCCGCCGGAATGACGGGTCCGAGGATCGCCCGGCCCCGAGGTGCTCAGCAATTATTTAATGCAATACGCTATGCAAAGCTGTCGTTCCTGCGATCCACAAACTGCTTCACCCTGCCGTCTTCACGCTGGAGCGAGCCTTTTTCCACCAGCTTGATCCTGGGCGTTATCCCGATAAAATTCGTGACCTTTCTGCACATATGGTCCACGAGCGCGCGCTGCTCGCGCATCTTGTCGTAGAAGAGCTGCTCGGTTACCTCGACCCAGATTTCGAGGTGGTCCTCGTGGTCCTTGCGGACGGCGACCAACTGGAATACCGGGCGCTCGCCCTTGATCTGTTCGAGGATCTCGCCGATCCGCTCCGGGATAATGTTGATCCCCTTTATCACGACCACGTCGTCGCAGCGTCCGAGGATGCGGGTGATCCGGCGCATGGTCCTCCCGCAGGAACACGGCTCATCGATAATGCTGCAAACATCCCCCGTGCGGTAGCGGATCACGGGGAAGGCTTCCTTGGCAAGGGTCGTTATCACCAGCTCGCCTTCTTCACCCGGTCCCAGGACGCGCCGGGTCACGGGATCGATGATCTCGGCCAGGAAATGGTCCTCCTGGAGGTGCATCCCGGACTGTTCCGCGCACTCGCCCGCTATGCCCGGCCCCATTACCTCGCTTATGCCGTAGTTATCGGTCGCCTTGACGAACAGGCGGCCCTCGATCTCCTGTCGCATCTCCTCCGTCCAGGGCTCGCCGGCACAGATGCAGTACTTGAGAGACAGCTTCTTGGGGTCCAGCCGCATCGCCTCCAACCGGTCGGCGATCACCAGCGCGTAGGTGGGCGTACAGACGAGCACGGTGGTCCTGAAATCTTGCATGATTTTGATCTGGCGCTCGGTGCGCCCCACCGAAGTCGGGAGGACGGAGGCGCCGACCCGCTCGGCCCCGTAGTGAATGCCCAGCCCGCCGGTCAGCAGGCCGTAGCCGTACGTTATCTGGATGACGTCGTCCTGGGTGATCCCGGTGGCGCTCAGGATGCGGGCGACGAGATTGCTCCAGGTGCGAAGGTCCTGCCGCGTATATCCCACCACGCGCGGATTGGTCGATGAACCCGACGACGCATGCACCCGCACGACCTCTCTGAGCGGCACGGCAAACATCTCGTAGGGATAGGAGTCGCTTATGTCCTGGCCGGTCGTAAACGGAAGCCGCTCGATGTCCTGGATGTCCGTGAGGTCGTCTTCGGGCCTGAAATTGATTTCCTTGAACTTTCGCCTGTAAAAGGAAACATTTCGGTAGACGCGGTTAAGAGTCGCCTGAAGCCGCTCCAACTGGACCTGCCGGAGCTCGTCCCGGGACATGCATTCGTTTCGTGGTTCCCAGATCGGCATGGACTCTATCCTTTTTGATCTCGAGTATCCAGCATCGGACATACAACATCGAGTATCGAACATCCAACATCCGGCATTCGGCTACGCTTCCCAGATCTGCTTTGCCCCTTTGCCGAGGTAGGCCCTTCTCACTTCCCTATGTTCGAGAAGCTCCTGTCCTTCGCCCTGCAACACCACTTTCCCGATCTCAAGGACGTAGCCCCGGTCGGCGATCTTCAACGCGGCGCGCGCATTCTGCTCGATCAGCAAAATGGTTCGGCCCTCGTCCTTGAGCTCGCGGATAATTTCAAGGATCATCTTTACCATGAGCGGGGCCAGTCCCATGGACGGTTCGTCCAGGACCAGGAGGCGCGGGCGGGACATGAGCGCCCGGCTTATCGCAAGCATCTGCTGCTCGCCGCCGCTCAGAGTTCCGGCCAGTTGGCGGTTCCGGCTCCTGAGTATGGGAAACCTCTCGTAGAGCCGGTCCATGTCCTCGCGCACCCGCGCGGGATTACCCCTGTGGATGAACCCGCCCATCAGCAGATTGGCCTCGACCGTCATTGCGGAAAATATCTGGCGGCCTTCCGGGACGAGCGCGATCCCCTTCTTAACGATGTTCTCGGGCGCAAGCCCCTCGATGGGCTCGCCGCTAAACTCGATGCGCCCCCTCGCGGGCTTTGCCATGCCGCAGATGGTGTTTACCAGGGTGCTCTTCCCTGCCCCGTTCGCACCCACGAGGGTGACGATCTCCCCCTGGCGCACGTGCAGCGATACGCCCTTTAGCGCGTGGATATTGCCGTAGTAGGTATGTACGCTTTTAACAGTCAGCATTCTTTGTCGTCAGCCGTAATAAGGCCCAAAGCCCACCCAGCGCCCATTGTCGTCAGCCCCGACTACCCGTCTTCCGCTCCGAGATAGGCCTCGATTACCGCCTCGTTTTCCTTGATCTCGCCCGGGGTCCCCGAAGCGAGCACCTGCCCGTAGTGGAGCACGAGGACGCTGTCGGAGATATCCATGATGAGGTTCATGTCGTGTTCGACCAGCATCACCGTTACGCCAAGTTGTCTTATGCCCTGGATCAGCTCGCCGAGTTCCTCGGTCTCTTTCATGTTGAGCCCCCCGGCGGGCTCGTCGAGAAGGACCAGTTTGGGTTCGGTTGCCAGCGCGCGCGCGATTTCAAGGATTTTCTGCTTGCCCAGGGGAAGCGTTCCGGCCTCGACCTTCGCGCACCCGGCAAGTCCGACGAAATCCAGGTATTCGAGCGACCTGGCCCGGATCAGCCTTTCCTCGGAACGCATTCCGGGCAGGCGCAGCCCCGCGGCGAAAAACCCGCTCCGGGTCCTCGGGTGCCTGCCCATCATCACGTTTTCAAGCACGGTCATCTTTTTAAATAACGCGACGTGCTGGAAAGTCCTCGCTATCCCCGCTTCGGCAATCCGGTGAGGCGCAAGGCCTTCAATTGTCCGGCCCGCAAAGCTGATCCATCCCGCCGAGGGTTCGAGCATCCCGCTTATACAGTTGAAAAGCGTGGTCTTTCCCGCGCCGTTGGGCCCGATCACGGCCTGGATGATGTTGGGCGGGACCGCGTGGCGGATGCCCTGCAGGGCGGCCACGCCCCCGAACCGCATTGCGAGATCGCGCACATCGAGGATGGGCGCGCTTTTTTCGATATCGGTCCTCGTCATGTCCCCGCGCCCTCGACGGCCGAGGCCTGTTTCTTGCGCCGAAACCGGCCCGGGGCAGCCAGGGACACGATCCCGCCGGGCAGGAAGAGCGCCACCACGAGCAGAATGGACCCGTAGACGAGTACTTCGAGCTCGGCGAAAATCTGGAGCCACTCGTTTCCGACAAAGGTCATCAGCACGGTCCCGACCAGCGCGCCCCACAGGCTGTGCATTCCCCCCACCATGACCATCAGCATGAAGCGCATGGACCACATGAGGTTAAAGGAGCTGGGGTTGAGACAGGTGACGTAGTGGGTGTAGAGGCTCCCGGCAATGGATGCGAGCACCGCGCTGAGGATGAAAACCATCACTTTGTAGCGCGCCGTGGGGACGCCGACCGATTCGGCCGCTCTTTCCTCTTCGTGGATGGCCCTGAGCGCCCGCCCCACCCGCGAATGGAGCACGTGGAAGCAAAAAATGAGCGCCAGGAAGACGACCCCCCAAACCAGGTAGTACCAGGCAAGATCGCTCGTGATTTTGTACCCGGCCACCCGCAGGTACGGAATGTCGGCCATTCCCGACGGACCGCCGGTCCACTTTACTTCCTCGGCGAAAATGATGTTGACGATCACGCCGAAACCAAGGGTAGCCATGGCGAGGTAGTGCCCCTTGAGGCGAAGGGCCGGAACTCCGACAATCCAGGCGACCGCGGCGCAGGCGGTCATCCCCGCCGGAATGGCGAGCCATGGGTTTACCCCGAATTTCGAAGTGAGGATACCCGAAGTGTACGCGCCGATTCCGAAAAATGCCGCCTGGGCGAGCGAAATCTGCCCGGCATAACCCATGAGCAGGCTCAGCCCGATACACACGAGGCTGAAGATGCCCGCGAAGACCATGACGTCGACGTAATGGGAAACGGCTTTGAACGGCATGACCAGCCAGGGAAACGCGCCGAAGAAAACGGCGGTCCCCAGCAGGATGAGCCAGTTTTTCCTGCCCATAGGAATTTCTCTAAAACTTTTTCAGCTTTGCCGCTTCCCTGCTGCCGAAAAGACCTTCGGGCTTTAGGAAAAGCGCAAGCAGGAGCAAAACGAGGGCGACCGCGTCCTTGTAGCCCGAGGAAAGGTACCCGGCGCAGAAGGACTCGGCGAGCCCGAGAAGGAGCCCGGCGACGAGCGCCCCGAAAAACTGTCCAAGGCCCCCGAGCACCGCCGCGCCGAAACCCTTGAGGCCAAGCAGGGCGCCCCTGTCGTATTCCATCATCGAAACCGGGGTGATGATCACGCCCGCGGCCGCCCCGATGGCGGCGCTCAGGATAAAAGAGAGCAAAACCATATATCGGACCGGGATCCCGGCCAGACGCGCCGCATTGGGATTATTGGCGCAGGCGAGCATGGCCTGTCCGTAGATCGACTTCCGGAAAAACACCGTGAGGCCGATTACCACCAGCGCGCAGATTCCAAGTATCCACAGGGCCTGGGGCTGAATGGCGGCCCCCGCGATCCTGATCGGGCCGCCCGGACTGAACGCCGGCAGCACGTAGGGATCTTTGCCCCAGCAGAGCATGGCCGTGCCCTTGAGCATAATGGAAACGGCCAGGGTTATGATGATGAGCGACATCACGCTCGAATCCCGCGCACGCCCGATTATGAACCGGTCCATCGCGAGCCCGACGCAGCCGGTAAGGGCCACGGCGCCCAGGAAAGCGACATAGAGCGGAAGGTGCAGGCTGCCCACAAAAAACACGGCGAAAAGTCCGCCCAGCATAACGAACTCGCCCTGGGCGAAATTGATGATCTCGGTCACGCTGTAGATGATGTTGTAGCCGATCGCCACCATGGCGTAGATGGCGCCGATGGTAAGCCCGCTTATGACGTACTGGAGAAAATCGGTTCCCACCTCTTATTCGGACCCCGCAATTCCCCGCCCGTTCCAGGCGAGGGTGCTGAGAAACTGTTTATCCTGCGAATTCCCGCGCTTCGAGTATGTTTCGTCTAACATTTCGGCTCCAAATAAGGAAATATTTTTTGCAGTCCAAACAAAAATCCCCGCTCCTCGCGGAGCAGGGATTTCGGTCAAGACAGGATATGGCTCGGAAACACCCGGTTGTCGTGTATAAAGGAGGACCCGTAACGCCCTACCCGTTCCCGTTGTGGCGCAGTCTCCCGACCGTGCCACCGTGCCCGACCGAAGGTCTCCCAAGGAGGTCAACGATTCTGTGGTGAGCTGGAGACCTCCGGTCGAGAGCATGGCGCGATCGGGAGACCGCGCCATAACCTGCACGCGCCACCGTGCGGTTCGAGACTGCGAGAGCGCAGTGGTAAGGCGCATCCTCGGCGAGCAAGTGCTATCTCGATCTATTCCGGGTTTATTGGGACCCACGGGGATTCATACCCCGCCCAAATGAACCTCACGGCCTCATTTCGCCAGGGCCCACTTCCCGTCCTTTACCACGACCATTTCGAGATCGTCCTTGCTAAGCCCGTGGTGGTCGGTGGGGGACATGTTGAAAATGCCGTGCATGCCGACAAAACCCTTGGTATTTTCGATGTGGTCGCGGATTTTAGCGGGGTCCGGACCAACCGCCTTGAGGGCGGCGATTGCCAGATTCATGGAATCCCAGGCATGCCCGCCAAAGGAGGAAACCGGCTCTTTGTACCGCTCTTCATAAGCTTTTGTGTACACGAGTATCACCTTCTTCTGGGGCCGGTCATCGGGGATAAGTGAACCGACGTTTACCCGCGCAAGCGGCAGGAGGACTCCTTCGGCTGCCTTGCCCGCCAGCTCGAGATTCTTGAGATTGCCGAAGCCGTGGCTTTGGAAGAGCGCGACCGAATCCATGCCGAGGTCGCGCCAGCTCTTGATCGCCAGGATTTGAGTGGGACCGATGGACCAGTTTACAACCGCCTGGGGCTGTGTCGAGCGGATTTTGGTCATCTGCGCCGAGAGATCGGTATCCTGCGGCCCGAAGCGTTCGTCGGCGAGGATGGTTATCCCGCTCAAGGGGGCAAGTCTCAGGAGCTCCTCGCGGCCACTCGCCCCGTATCCGGTCGAATCGGTCATGATGGCGATTTTCGTGATCCCGTGCGCCTTCATGTAGTCATACATCTTCTCGACGACATGCGAGTCGGAACCCGCAACCTTGAAGACCCATTTGCGGCTCTCGATCGGCGTCACGATCTTGTAGCTCGATGCGCACGAAATGAGCGGGACGTGCGCCTCCTCGGCGACCCCGGCCACCGCGAGAGACTCCCCGCTGCGGGACGGGCCGATGATTACGGGAACGTTGTCCTTCTTGATGAGTCTTTTCACGGCGAGATTGCACTTCGTGGCGTCGCTTTCGTCATCGAGGATGATAAGCTCCAGGGGGTGGCCGTTTATTCCCCCCTGCTTGTTGACCTCCTCGGCTATCATTTCAGCCGTTCTTTTCTCCGGCTCGCCGAGAAAGGAACCGACGCCGGTAATCGAGAATACGGCGCCGATTTTGTAAGGCTCGTTTGCCGCATGCCCCGTCGTTGCGGGCAACCACTGGATGAGCGCCGCGAGGACAAGCCCCAGGGTCGCCGGACCGATCACGCTTTTTGCCGCCTTCATACTACCGCTCCTTTGCCGCCTCTGAATAGGTTGTCTTGAGTAATAAAAAAAGCCGTGGTTGCATACGGCACCACGGCTCCACAAAATAGAAAAGGCCGTGGGCGGTCGGGATCGCGATCCGCCCACGGCCCTCTTGACTGCTGTTTAAAGAGGTACGGGGACAGACCGCCCGAAGTAGGTATAGAGATAATAATATTCTCTCAACGCCACGACCTTCATGAATCATCCTGTAAAAAATGGATTTGATTCGATTTATATTGGCTGTTCCCCTTCCTGTCAAGCGGAATATCGCCGCGAGGAACCCCACGTGGCAAGCCGGGGACCGATTCGTTATCGCCCCAATGCCGGGGACTTTCTCGTTAACGTCGTCATGCCGCAGACCGTCTCGTTATTGCCCCCATGCAAGGTCCCTCACATGCCGAGCTGCATTCGTTAGATTGTCATTCCGAGCGCTAAGTGGTCTATTTCATAAAGTCGATGACGTATTTTTGTGAGCGTCATATTCTATGCGCCTTCTGGTATGGACCGCCACTTCGTCATTCCCGCGGCGTTTCTGGGCGGGAATCCAGCGACTTTGGGATAACTTCTCTTGCTCCAACGCATTGCGAAGACGCTGGATTCCCGCCCAG
>JBAQYM010000145.1:0-2270 GCA_049300095.1 Syntrophobacteraceae bacterium | reverse complement strand
AGATACGGTCGAAGATTGGTTTGTCTGCTAATGTGATCTCCCTCGATTTGGGGAACTCGGGAATATCCATCCAATACACCTCACGAGGCAGTTAACAGCCCCGCAAAGTATACCGCCACGGGGCCCTGAAGGTCAATGGCACGCGTTGCCTCATCTAAAATCGTACCGAAATGGATTCGTTGCCTCATTTAAGAATCGTACCGAAGCTTTGATGTGCCGATGCTGTTTTCGTAGGAGGAGACGCACCGATGACCCATCAGACGAAGGCAGAAATCATTAAGCATTACCGCAAGTCTTACGAGAAAGCAGGTAAAGCGGAGAAGACTCGCATTCTCAACACTATAATCGAATCCACTGGCTACTCTCGCAAGCATGCTATCACGCTTCTGACTGCCCCAGCCAGGCCGAAGAAGAAACCCACACGCACTCGCCCGTCGCGTTATGCGCATCTCTACGACGCCCTCGTTTTCATCTGGGCTGCATCCAACTTTCTGTGCGGCAAACGGCTCAAACCGTTTCTGCCGGAGCTTGTAAAGAGCCTCAAGCATCACAAGGAGATCAAGCTTACCAAAGACGACGCGGCCCTAATCCTCACCGTAAGCGCCGCTACCATCGATAGAATTCTCGCCCCGGCAAGGAAGCAGACCACTATAAAAGGGCGATCCACCACAAAGCCGGGAACCCTTCTCAAGCACCAGATTCCCATCCGCACATTTGCAGATTGGACAGAGGATAAACCAGGATTCCTGGAAATCGACCTTGTTGCACACACCGACACTACCCGTGGTGAATACATTAACACGCTCAACATGACCGATATCGCCACCGGCTGGACCGTCTCCACGGCGTTCATGGGCAAAAGCGAGCGATTCTGCGTCACGGCCATCAATGAGGTAAAATCATCGCTGCCGTTTCCCATACTAGGCATCGACTCTGATAATGGCAGCGAGTTTATCAACGCTCACCTCAAGCGCTACTGCGAACGAGAGCAAATCACGTTCACAAGAAGTCGACCCTACAAGAAGAATGACTCGGCTCATATAGAACAGAAAAACTGGGACGTAATACGCAAGATGATCGGCTACGGCAGGTTCGATACATACGAACAACTCGATATCATTAAACGAATCGAGAGCCTACTTGCGTTCTATCAGAACTATTTTCAACCATCACAAAAACTCGTCTCAAAGACCCGGATCGGAGCCAAGGTCAAAAAGAAATATGATACCGCACAGACTCCGGCCCAGCGCCTACTTGCACGAACAGACACACCCAAGGAAACCAAGAAATTGCTCAGGGACACATTCCGACAACTTAACCCAGCAGCACTGATTCGCAATATCAATAACCTTGTCGAGGAGCTATATGATACACTTACTCAGTGACACGCAAAGGCATACCTCACGGTACGATTTTACGTGAAGCAACAATATGGTCTATGGTACGATTCTTAAGTGAGGCAATACGATGCGAGCGGGGTTTCGGCAGAAGCATCGTCTTTTTTATCCCTCCAGGAATCTTTCCTGGAGGGACGCTTCCAACATTTAAGTAAGATACATATAGGGATAAGGCCTATTTCGTGCATTTGTAGCCGCGGTTTTAGCCGCAAACGATGCTATTGCGCAGGAAAAAATCCTTGACAACAGAGGTCAGAAGTAGTATAGTATAGCAAGTCGGTCGGAATACTATTTTTTCCGCCGATGTCGGCTGGCCGGACAACCGGAAGCCATGCAGGAAACCAAAAGGGAGGCTGAAACCATGACCGATACACGAAAAGCCGGGGTTGAGACCATTTCTCTGCACGGCGGACAGGTGCCGGACCCGACCACCAATGCGCGCGCGGTGCCCATTTACCAAACGACTTCCTATGTGTTCAACTCGTCGGAACACGCTGCTAATCTTTTCGGACTCAAGGAATTCGGTAATATCTACACCCGAATTATGAACCCGACGACAGACGTTCTGGAGAAGAGGCTCGCCGAGCTTGATGGCGGCACCGGAGCGCTTGCAGTTGCGTCCGGTCAGGCGGCAATCACCCTCGCGATATTGAACATTACTCGCGCGGGGCAGAACATCGTCTCCACCAGCTTCCTTTATGGCGGCACATATAACCTGTTCCATTATACGCTTCCTAAGCTGGGAATCGAAGTGCGATTTGTGAACTCATCCGACCCCAGCAGTGTCGAGGCCGCAATAGACGATAACACGCGGCTGATCTACTCGGAGTCGCTCGGCAATCCCAAGAACAACGTCGACGATTTTCCCGCTAT
>JBAQYM010000144.1:0-38122 GCA_049300095.1 Syntrophobacteraceae bacterium | reverse complement strand
GCGCAACCCATCACGCACTCTGAGGCGATGGGTTGCGCGGGGCGCTCCACCCATACTACGAACTGGCCAGCCCGAAGACCGTAGGGGCGAGGTTGAGGGGCTGTTGCGCAAAGAAATATTTAGGCTGCGCGACCATGCCGCCGGACGTGAGTCCCCCTCCCTGCGATGGGAGGGGTTAGGGGAGGGTGTTGAAATTGCAAGTACTTACGACCCCCTCCCCCAACCCCTCCCGCCAAGGGAGGGGAGACCTCCGCCCTGTTTTGGCCACACCTGTCGTAACTCTTGCATTTGGGCAACAGCCCCTTGATCCCCGCCCGGACCGCCCGGAGTCGAGGTCCTTGTTTTCTCCGCGGCCTCCGCGTCTCCGCGGTGAAGGCCTTTTCGAAGCGGGCGCGTCGGAACGATGTAAAAGGCTCGCGATCAGCCCAGGCAAAGAAACAGGACAGGCCATTTTTGGATCTCCGGGTTGACGGAGGCTGCGGCCTGCGTGCCCGGTGCGGAGAAAATCTCGAAAACATCGGCCGTGGATATCCCCGGCAGCAAGAGCAGGCTGAGGCTTACCCGGTCGGGACCGGGGAGGTTGCAGATTTTGCAGAATTTTTCAAGGCCCTGCCTGAGTGAGTCGCTCGCGGATTCGAGTTCTTCGGAATTTGCGTTCCTTCCCGCATCCCGCAGGAACCCGTCGAGGTTTTTGCCGTACTCGGCGAGCAGGGCGGGGGTGCCGGGGGCTTCGATCAGGGACAGAAACTGCTTGTCGCCGAGTTGATCCAGCCTGGGAAACGATCCGAGCGGAAACATCAAGGCGGCAACCCCTTTTCCCGTGCGGCGGCAACCGGTGCGAATCATCGAGGCGGCCTCCTCGGCCGCCTCGGGATTGGTTGCGACAAAAACCGGCAACGATTCGGGCGTCTGGGTGGAGAGGAGGCGAAACCAGCTCGCGATCCTCTCCGGGAGCATGTAGCGCGGTCCGCGGTCTTGGGCGATGATCGGCCGGCCGAGAGCTTCCGGGACTTCCGCCGCCTCGTCCTCTTCGCTTATGCCAAGAATTTCGCTGAATTTCTTTTCAATCGCGTCCGCCTCCGCCAGGCCTGATTCGAGCTCGAATTCCTTCTCGTCGAGTTCGCGGGCAATTTCGAGGAAGACGGCCGCTCGGAGGACATCGGTTTGCGCCGCGTCGAGGCCGGCCGGGCATTTACCGCGCATTTCCTCCTGGATTTTGATGCGGGAGTCGCTCATATCGTCGAGTACCCGGCTGAGATAGCCAAGGGTTATTCCGCTTCCCCCGTGCACTTCGGCAAAGGCGTGGTATCCCTGGATGCAGGACTTGACCTGGCTCAAAAATTCAGGGTCGCGGATGACGGGCATGCCCTGGAAGGAGTCGCCGCGCCAATCCGGCACGACCGCCGGCCGGGTGATTTCGAGAATGCTCAGACGGGGCAGGAAGATGGCGAGGTTGCGAAAATCCTTTTCGGGCAATGCGAGGCCCGGAAAGAGGAAATAGCTCAAAGAATCGTTTCCCATGGTTATCATTCCGGCTATTCAGGGGTGAGGTTCACAAAAAGGGACTCGTACCAAACGGCATCAGCTCCAAAACAGGGACTCGGCGGGGAAGGGGATATTTTCGAGGGCGCACGCGGGCCCCAGTAAGCGCTTGAGCGCGTTTTCCCCTTCTTCGCCCGCGTCGATGCTGAAATCGTTGACAAATGTTTCGATGTGCCGCCGGATTACATCCGGTTCCATCTCTTGCGCATGATGCCTGATGTAGGGCCATGCGGCTTCGGGATTTGCCCTGGAGTAAAGCAGGCTCTCGCGGATTTTTTCCTCGACGGTCGCGGCGATTTCAGGACCGAGGTCGCGCCGGACGGCTATTGCGCCAAGAGGCAGGGGAAGGCCGGTTTCAGCCTCCCACCATTCGCCAAGATCGACCACCATATGCAGGCCGAGGGCCTGGTACGTGAACCGGCCCTCGTGGATGATCACCCCGGCGTCGACCTCGCCGGACGCGACCGCGGGCATGATACGGTCGAACTGCATCGCGACGCACGGTCCCCGGTGAATTCCGTTCAGGCGCAAGAGCAGGTGCGCGGTCGTGAGCCGGCCCGGCGCCGCGACGGTCGCATCCCTGAGGTCTTCCATGCGAACGGGGCGTTTTGCGACCACGAGCGGGCCGCAGCCCCTGCCGATCGCACCCCCCGAGCGCAAGAGCCGGTAGCGGTCAAATATGTGCGGGACGGCGCTGACCGAAATCTTCGAAATATCGAGCGCGCCCCGCTTCACCTGCTGATTGAGCATCTCCACGTCCGCCAGCGTAATCTTAAGGCCGAAAGGCGTGGCGATCAGCCCCTGCGAGAGCGCGTAGAAAATGTAGGTGTCGTTTGGGCACGGGGAATATGCCAGGGAGAGTTCCCGCACTGATTATCCTTATCGGCTTTGTGCCCCGGAAACAAAGGCCCGCGGCGAGACGGCGACAGAGCTGAACTCGGCCAGTATCCGCAGGTCGGACGTAACCAAAGGCGCCCCCAGTTCCTGGGCGAGAGCGACAAACTCACAGTCGTAGGCGGAACAGTTTGAAGTGGATACCAGGCTCAACACCCTGGAAGATGTGATTTCAAATTCGTTTCCCATCATGAGAAATTCCGCCTGCTCGGCGATCTGAAGGGCCTGGACGAGTGTCAGGAGCCCACGGCGCAAGTAATTGGCGATCACATTGCGGAATTCACTCCGCCAAAGTATCGGGGCAACCCAGTCGGAATCTTTCTCCATAACCATTTCCGCCTCGGAAGTATGCTCTCCCGTGAAGAACAGGTAGGCGATGGTATTCGTGTCGGCAACGATCACGGACGTCCCTCTTCCTTTGCGAACCGCAGCAAGTCATCGGTAAGGAATGGAAGCGGAATTTGCTTTCTCAATATCCGGATTCTTTCCAGGGTGGTTTCCGGGTCTATGCGGCCGCCCTGGAGCGCGCGCTTCAGGCAGTAGATTACTTCATTATTGATGCTGCGGCCGTGTTCAAGCGCGCTTTGCTTGATCCTGAGGTAAATATCCTCGGGAATATTTTTAATTGTCATCGTCGGCATGTGACCTTCTCCCCGGCAAAAATTTCAAAATGGTTCCATATTGGAATTTATCACCTGTCGATAGTCATGTCAAATCTACGATAAGCCTGAAGAAGTTATAAGGAATCACCGCGGCCGCCGGAGAAACGCACGGTGGCACGGTCGGGAGACTGTGCCACAACAGGGGGAGTAAAGGTCATTTTGTGTCACTTCCTTAGACGGGATCAGGGTCCCCGCCGGAAAAACTTTCGAGCAAATGCCTTACAACGGCATGGCAATGGGTGATCGCTTGCGAGAAGTTCCATTGGGCTTTATCGCGCACGCCGGCGATATTGCTTATGCCCCGGCATTCGAGAAACGGAGCGCGGAAAAGAAGGCAGACCTGGGCGATGGCGCTCCCTTCCATGTTTTCGGCCATGGCGCCGCAGCTTCGAAACCTCTCGGAGGCGGTCTCCGGGTCACCGCTGACCATGCCTACCGTGAGACTCGGTCCGTATTCAACGGAAAAGGCGTCGGGCGGCCCGTGTTGGAATGGCGCCGGTTCGCGGGCGGGCGACGAGGGATCTGCGACATAGCGGCCGGGGTCTACAGGGGTTTCGGCCACGCGGGACGGCTTGAACGCTTCGACGGGAAACCTGTCGAAAAAGGGGCGTCCATCTCTTATAAGCAGTGGAATTCCGATGTGCCCGGCTGAAGTCCGGCCGCCTTGCCGCATAATCCCTTCGTCCCCGCAGATATGCTCGCGCGTTATCACGACGTCTCCGATGCGGAGGCCTCCCTCGGCGTAGGCCCCGGCGCAGCCGATGTTCCAGACCTCGATGGGTCCGAACCGCGTGAGGATGGCGGCGGTAAAGGCGGCCGCGTTTACCTTCCCGATCCCCGTGGTCCCGATCAGCAGCGAAATATCACGGTGGTCGTGGAGCGTGAAAGTATTTCCCGCGATATCGAGGGATGCGGATGAGGCAAGCGATTCGCAAAGAGGCGCAACCTCATCGGGAACGGCGGCAAGAATTGCTAGATCGACAGGTTTCATCATATTTTCCGACAAAAATGGGATCGACGAGGAAAGCTAACAGAGGTCGCCGGGGGTGTCAATCGGCATGCTTGATGGTCTATTTTATAAATTGGTGGTCTATTTTATAAACGCGATGACGTATTATTGCGAGCGTTATATTCTGTTCGACTTCTGGTATGGACCGCCATTTCGTCATTCCCGCGACGTCTTTGGGCGGGAATGACGATAGTATTGCTCGTTCCTTTGCGTCAGACCCGTGTATTCCTTACGTCACTGTATTTCATTCCTTACGTCACTGTATTTATGTAACCGTGTGCGCAACAATGTTGCCATGCCTCGCGCCTTCCGTCCTCTACCCTCCGTCCTCTGTCCTCTGTCCTCCGTCCTCTGTCTTGCCAGCACTGAGGAAAGTTGATAGGATCAAAGCTTGAACCCGGGTGTGGGCGGCGGACCTGTCCGCGCACACGGATAACGCCCATCGAGAGATGAAAAAAGATGAAAGTGATTGTCGCCAAGACGGCCGGTTTTTGCAAGGGGGTGCGGGACGCCATCGAAATCACGATGGAAGCCATCCAGAAGCGGGAGGACGGAGAGGACATCTGCACCTTCGGCCCTCTCATCCACAACCGGCAGGTCCTGATGATGCTCGAAAGAAAAGGCGTGGTGGAGGAAAACCTGATCGAAAACTGCGCCGGTAAGAAGGTCGTCATCCGCGCGCATGGGATTCCGCCCCATTCGCGCCAGGCGCTCCACGCCCAGGGGTCGAACCTGCTGGATGCCACGTGCAAGCGAGTGGCCAGGGTCCACGCGGCGATAAAGAGGCACGCCCGCCGCGGGTACAATACGATCATAGTGGGGGATGCGGACCACGCCGAGGTTATCGGCCTTATGGGCTACACCGAGGGCAGGGGGGTCGTCATAAACCGGCCCCAGCAGTTGAACGAGCTTCCCGCCGAGTGGGACCACGTGCTGCTCGTGGCGCAGACGACCCAGAACGAAGAAGTTTTCAGGGCAATCGAGGAAGCCTTTCTGCTGCGTTATCCCAACGGGATAGTCAAGAACACCATCTGCGATTCCACCCAGGAAAGACAGGCCGAGGTCAGAAAACTCTGCGCCAGGGTCGAGGCGGCCGTAATCGTGGGGGGGCTCCACAGCGGGAACACCATAAGACTTGCCGAAGTGGCCCGCGACTGCGCCATCCCGACTTTTCACGTCGAAACGGAAGCGGACCTGGACCGTGAAAAAATGGCGCGCTACTCGTGTGTCGGGGTCTCCGCGGGCGCTTCCACCCCCAACTGGATCATACGAAACGTCGTCGAATTCCTCGAGGCGATCAGGCCGGATAAGGACGGGGCATTCCGGTGGAAAACCGTTCTGGAGCAGCTTGCTTACAGCAATATTTATGTGGCGCTCGGGACCGCCCTGCTGCCCATCGTCGCGCAGGCCCTTACCGGGTTCGACGGATCGCCGGCCTACTGCGCCATGGCCGCGGCATATGCATTTGCGATGCACTCGCTCAATATCTACCTGGATCGGGACGCCATCCAGTTAAACGACCCCGTGAGGGCGGTCTTTTACAACAAGTGGCGGCCGGTTTTCACCCTGTCGAGCATCATCGCGCTCACGGCGGCCTTCCTGATTGCGCTCAATACCGGACTATACAGTTTTGTCGCGATGCTCATCATCTCGATGCTCGGCCTGCTTTATGCCGTCCCCTTCTTCCTGCCGGCATGGTGGGAGAAGTTTCCGGTAAAACTCAAGGACATACCCACCTCGAAAACCTTTTTCGTGCCCATGGCATGGTCCGCCGTCAGCGTCATCCTGCCGTACCTCTCGAGCGGGGGCGATATCGGTCGCGCCGCATACGCTTTTGCGATCATTTTTCTCATGTCGCTCGTGCGTTCGACCATGCTGGATTTTCTGGCCGTTCAGGGGGACCGGCTCGTCGGCAAGGAAACCCTGGTGGTGCTGGCCGGTGAGCGCGCGACCGCGTGGTTTACCGCCGGAGTGATGGCTATCCTTTCTTTCGCGCTCCTTTTCGGTCCCCAGGCGGGCCTGAGCACCCGATTCTCCTATTTTATGCTCCTGCCCGTCGCCGTTTACGGCCTCTACCTCAAAACGGGTTCCGAAAAGCGCCTGACCGAAGACTCCCTCTACGAAACCCTTATCGAACTCGTGCTGATCGGGACCGGCCTGTGCGCCCTGATCTGGACTATTGTCAGGTAATTGCCGGCCCCCGCTTTTTGCGAACTGTTTTTACACGAATTCCAACAGGAGTCGCCATGACGGAACAGTTCAATCCCTTCACGATTGCACAGAGTCAAATAGACCAGGCGGCCGAAAAACTCGGCCTGGACGCTGCCACCCACGAGCTTTTGCGCTGGCCGATGCGCGAAATCAAGGTCATTTTACCGGTCAGGATGGATGATGGTTCGACGAAAATTTTCCATGCCTTCCGGATCCAGTACAACACGGCCCGAGGTCCGGCAAAGGGCGGAATCCGGTGGCATCCCCAGGAAACCGTGGACACGGTGCGGGCGCTTGCCGCATGGATGACCTGGAAGACCTCGGTTGTGGACATCCCGCTCGGAGGCGGCAAGGGGGGAGTGGTCTGCAACCCCAAGGAGCTTTCCGAGGGCGAAAAAGAACGCCTCGCCAGGGGCTACATGCGCGCGATGGCAAAATCTCTGGGGGTCACCAAGGACGTTCCGGCCCCGGATGTCTACACGACGCCTCAGATAATGGCCTGGATGATGGACGAGTACGAAACGATCGTTGGAGAAAACCATCCGGGCGTCATCACGGGGAAGCCGATAATTCTTGGCGGGTCCAGGGGGCGAAACGACGCCACCGCCAGGGGCGGCATCTATGTCACGCGGGAAGCGGCGGCGACGTACGACCTCAGCCTCAAGGGCGGCGCCATGGCCGTCCAGGGATTCGGCAACGCCGGGCAGCACGCGGCGCTGTTGGGTGAAGAGATCCTGGGCCTGAAATTGGTTGCGGCATCCGATTCCAGGGGCGGCGTTTACAATCCCAAGGGGATAAGCGCGGCCGCTCTTGTTGACTATAAACTCAAAAACGGCGTGCTGAAAGGTTTCCCGGACGCCGACGAGGTCAGCAACGAGGAACTCCTCGGCCTCGATGTTGCGGTGCTGTTTCCCGCCGCGCTCGAAAACGTGATACGCGGGGACAACGCGGCCAACCTTAAATGCCAGATATGCTGCGAGCTTGCAAACGGCCCCACCACACCCGAGGCCGACCTGGTGCTCGATGATAAGAAGATAATCGTCCTGCCCGATTTTCTTGCCAATGCCGGCGGGGTTACCGTCTCCTATTTCGAGCAGGTCCAGAATGCTTATAATCTCTATTGGGAACTCCAGGAAGTGCACTGGAGGCTCGATAAGAAAATGACCCAGGCGTTTCAGGGCGTATACGAGATGAGCCGCCGCCAGGGAGTAAACCTGCGCGAAGCCGCCTACCTGGTCGCCATTGCCCGCGTGGCGGAAGCGTGCAAGCTTCGGGGCTGGGTGTAAGACCCAACGCAGTGGACTGAAGGTATAGGATAAGTGGGGCAGGCTTCCGAGCCTGCCTGCGACGGGAGGGATGACCTTTGCCGAATTGCAGGCTGGAAGGGGCTGTTGCCCGAGTCAAAGTACGACGAAGTGTTATACTTTAAGTTCGGGCGGCAAACTTTAAAACCGTCATTCCCGCAGTGTTCTTGGGCGGGAATCCAGCGTCTTTGTTTTTGCAACCGTCTGGAAAGACACTGGATTCCCGCCTAAAAACACCGCGGGAATGACGGTCCTTGGATCCCGGGTTTAACCATGAGTGCATTACGGTTTTACCGCGATTGACTTGGGCAACAGCCACGGGAAGCCTGCCCCACGTCGATGGCCGCCTCAGGTCAATCTCGCGGCTCGCATCGGGAGCTATCGAAGAGCACGAAGCCTGCCCCACGTCGATGGCCGCCTCAGGTCAACGGCGCCTGGTGAAAAAGAGGTGTGAATCCTTTAATGGGTGAAACCGGCAAATGATGGATGAAACCCGGAAATCCTACTTCACTTCCACCGAGATTTGCGCCCAGGACCTCCTCCGCGCATATCGGCTCTATCTCGAGATGGTGCGCTACCCTCAGCTTCTCGTCGAAATCCGGAAGCTTTTTCTGTCCGCCATGTGCGAGCGCGGAATCATTTGCGAGGAATCCATCCGGCGGGATGCAGCCGAGCAGTTGACATCCATGGGCGGGGGCCCCGGTGAGGAGTCGCTGCAAAACCTGCTCGACGCCCTCATCGATATCTATTTTGCCCGCCACTTCACGTGGGAAGAAATCCAAAACTATATTAATCTCGCGCGCAAGCGGGACGCTTTCAACAACCTCAGCCGCGTGCTCAGTTCCGATGAGGTTACCTGGCAGGAGATACGCAAGGCGGTGCGGGAGTTTTGCGCCATACCGCAGGGCAGCCTCTACATCTCGCCCGATGAGGCGATAGGCGCGCGTGTGGCCCTCATATCGAGGTTCATCTCGGACCAGCTCCCCTTTGTCGGCATTGCCAAACACCATATCACGGTCCGCGATATGGACGAGCTGATGGAACATATCTTTTGGAGCCCGAGGCGGCGGGGAAGGATCGGCGGGAAGGCGGCCGGGATGTTTCTTGCCTACAAGATCGTCCTGCCAAGGCTCGGGAAAAGAGACCCCGAGTTCGAAAAATATGTGAGAATCCCGGAATCCCACTACTTCAACTCGGGCTTTTTGACCGATTTTCTCGATTCCAATAATCTTTTTTCCCTCCACAGTCAGAAGTATAAAAGCCGCGAAATCCTCGAAGAAGACTTCGGCAACATTGCCCGGACCATCGAGAAAGCGGTTTTCCCGCCCGACGTGGTGATGCAGTTCAGCGCTTTCCTTGATAAAATCGGGGAACACCCACTGATTGTACGCTCATCGAGTCTGCTCGAAGATAATTTCGGCCATGCGTTCTCGGGCAAATACGACTCGGTTTTCATTGCAAACCAGGGGGCGAGCGACGCGCGGCTAAACGAGTTCATCCAGGCCTTCAAACAGGTGCTCATCAGCGTCTTCCGCCCCGAGGCGATCCTGTACCGCAGGGACCACAACCTGCTCGATTTCGACGAACGCATGAGCGTGCTGGTGCAAAAAGTAGTGGGGAGGCAGTTTGGCAGATACTTTTTCCCATTCGCGGCGGGCGTCTCGTTTTCGAAAAACATCTATTCCTGGACGCCTCGCATCGACAAAACCGAGGGCCTTCTGCGGCTGGTCGCGGGCCTCGGGACGCGGGCGGTCGACAGGGTGGGGCCCGACTATCCGCGAATGGTGCCCTTGAGCCATCCTCAGCTCCGGCCAGAAGTCGGGTCCGAAGAGATAAAGAAATACTCGCAGAAACTTGTCGACGTTTTCGACATGGAAAGCGGGGCGATTCAAACCATTCCCGCAACCGACCTTTTCAGGGAAGTGGACCATCCCGACCTTTTCTACGCCGTATCGCTCGACACCGAGGGCCACCTGTCCCCGCCGCTTTTCAAGCACCAGGAGATCGATCCCGCTCAGGCGTGCATTACTTTCGACAACCTTCTTTCAAAGACGCCCATTGCCGTGCTGATGAAAAGGGTCCTGCGAACCCTCGAGGATGCCTACGGACGCCCCGTCGAGGTGGAATTCGCGTGGGACGACGGAAAACTCTACCTTCTGCAGTGCCGCGCCCTTGCCGAGAGCAAACTGGCGGAGAGGGTCACCTTGCCCAAAAACGTCCCGCCCGAAAGACTGCTTTTCACCTGTGGCCTCTGCCTCATGAGCGGGGCTGTGCGAAACATCGAGTATGTCGTCTACATGGACCCCAAAGCCTACGCGCGGCTCGCGACGACCACGGAGCGACTCGCCGCCGCGCGCATCGTCGGGAAGATAAACCGGCTTCTCGAAAACAAGGTGTATGCGCTGTTCGGGCCCGCCCGCTGGGGAACGAACGACCTGCAACTGGGAATAAAGGTGGGCTACGAGGACATAAACCGGACGAGAATTCTCGGGGAAGTCGCCTTCGAGGCGCTTGGATCGAGACCCGAGCCCTCGTTTGGGACCCATTTCTTTAACGACCTGATCGAAACGGGCATCGTCCCGCTCGCCGTCTATCCGGACAGCCCGGGAACGGTATTCCGGGAGGATTTTTTCCTGCAATGCCCCAATGCTCTGGGCTCGCTCGCCCCCGGACTGGACGATCTCGGAGGGCTCGCCCGCGTCATTCACGTCCCGTCGTGCATGCAGGGACGATTGTTACACGTCTATCTCAGCGGCGAGCAGCAGGCGGGGATGGGGTTTTTCGCTCGACCGGACGAGGAGTTTTGAGGGGCGGGGGGCCACGATCTCAGGGTGCCGGATCCGCCATGAGTGAACGGTATCGGGCTTAACTTACCCGTATGTCATTCCATCCAAAAATCGCCCAAGGCAATCTCGATTTCGTCAAATGGCTCGGCCCGCACTTTGTCGTCTTCGGCAAAGGCGGCAAGCCGGAGCCATTTGCCGGATTCGAGCCTGAATACTTCGAGGGTTTTCTCGATGGGATTGATGAGCCAGATATGGGGTATTTCATATTGAGCGTAGATCGGCATTTTGCGGACCCTGTCCAGGCGCTCGGTACGGGGTGAGAGGATTTCGCAAACCCAGTCCGGGCGGACCGAAATCCAGTTTTCTTTCGGTATTCCGGGAAACCTTTCCCTTTTCCAGCCGGAGATGTCGGGGACAAGGAGATGCTCCCCGAGCAGGATTTCAACCTCGGGCAGGATTATCCATCCGCCGGGACCGCCCTTGCCAAGTCCATACGGACCCACCACGCTAAAGTTCAAGATAGCGGAAGCATTTGAGTGCGTGACGGACGGTTTCGGAGTGACGATCAGTTCGCCGCTCACGATCTCGCCGGTCATATTTTCCGGGATACTGTACAGGTCGTCATAAGTGGCTTTTCTCGTTGCGGGCTCGGACATCATTTTGACTCCTTCTGAACCGCGAATTGCGGATGCAGCATGAAATCGGCCAGCGCCAGGAGCGTCATCGCCTCGCAGACCGGGATGATCCTGGGGATTGCCGAGATGTCGTGGCGGCCTTTTATCGTGATTTCGGCCGGGTTGCCGTCCGCGTCCACCGTGCGCTGCGGCAGCGAGATGGACGGGATGGGCTTTACGGCCGCGCGGATGACTATTTCCATTCCCGAGGATATCCCGCCCAGGATGCCGCCCGCGTGGTTGGATGCGTAGCCTTGTGGCGTTACGGGGTCGTTGTTTTCGCTCCCCGTCATTGCGGCCGCCCTGAATCCTTCGCCGATCTCGACACCCTTTACCGCGCCGATGGACATGATCGCCGAGGCAAGGCGCGCGTCCAGCTTGTCGAAAACCGGCTCGCCAAGGCCCGGGGGGCAGCCCCCGGCAAAAATTCCGACGATTCCCCCCGCCGAATCCCCGGTTTCGCGCAGTTCTTTGAGCCTTGCCTCCATTCGCGCGGCCGCCGATTCATCAGGGCAATAGAGCGGGTTCCTCTCGATCTGGTCCGGATCGAATTCGCGGCACTCGATTCCGCCCAGGGCGAGGGTGCAGGCCCGGACGGTAATTCCGCGCCCTTCGAGGAATTTTCGCGCAACCGCGCCGGCCGCCACCCGCGCAGCCGTCTCTCGGGCCGAGCTTCTCCCGCCTCCCCGCCAGTCCCGCACGCCGTATTTTTGCTCGTAGGTCCTGTCGGCGTGCCCGGGCCGGTAGAGGCGCGCCAGGGGGGAATAGTCCTCGCTTCTCACGTCCCGGTTGTATATGATGAGGCTTATCGGCGTCCCGGTGGTGACTCCCTCGAAGACCCCCGAGAGGACCTCGACGCGGTCCGTTTCACCTCGCGGCGATGTGAGCGCCCTGCCGGGCCTTCGGCGGTCGAGGTCTTTTTGAATTTCACCGGGGTCGAGTGAAATCCCCGGCGGGCAGCCGTCGATTACGGCGCCCAGCGCGGGACCGTGCGATTCGCCCCAGGTGGTTACCCGGAAGAGGCGGCCGAAGGTATTTCCTGCCAAGTGCACCTCCCTTATTTTTTTGTGTTTATGCAATCCGGTACAATACAATACTTTTACTGAAAAACACTTTCATTATAATTATAATTAAGAAGGTATCGAAGCAGGCTTTTGCCAACCTTTTCTATTTTTCGAATCCAATGGAGGGAGCGGGGATGAGTGATTATCATCCTGAACACAGGGAGGATTTGGAGAGTCGGGTCGAAGAGAAACTCGAACAGCCCCCCATGTACAAGGTTCTGCTTCACAATGACGATTATACCACAATGGAATTTGTGGTCGAAATCCTCCAGGGGGTTTTCCACAAATCGGTAGTCGACGCGACCCGGATCATGCTTCTCGTTCACAAGAGCGGGAAGGGGGTTTGCGGCGTCTTTACGGAAGATATTGCCGAAACGAAGGTGGAGATTGTGCACCATCTGGCGAGGAAGAGCGGTTTCCCGCTGAGGTGCAGCATGGAAGAAGCATAAAAGATGATCAACAGAGAGCTTGAACTTACATTCGCGGCCGCCATTAAGGAGGCCAAACAAAGAAGGCACGAGTTCTTTACTCTCGAGCATATTCTCTACGCCATTTTGCATGACGTCACGGGAAGGCGTATCCTGTTCCACTGCGGCGCGGACCTCGACAAGCTCAAGGCGCGCCTGGAAAAGTATTTCGAGGAACGCTCCGAGAAGCTGCCCGAGGGTGTCGAGCAGGAGCCGATTCAGACTATCGCCGTGCAGCGCGTCCTCCAGCGGGCGCTCATGCATGTCCAGGGTTCGGAGAAGCGCGAAGTGGACGCGGGCGACATCCTTGCCGCCATGTTTTACGAAGAGAATTCCCATGCGGTCTATTTTCTGAAATCGATGGGAATCACTCGGCTGGACGTGCTGAGCTATATTTCGCACGGGGTTTCCAGGGTCGTCGAGCCCGAAGAGAACGAATTCCAGGCGGCCTCGCCCCAGGATCAGCAGAACCGCAAGGCGACGGCGCTCGAAAGCTTTACTGTTAATTTGATCGAAAAGGCGGCGGAAGGCCACATCGACCCGCTCATCGGGAGGGACGAAGAAATTCTGAGGACCCTTCAGATCCTTGGCAGGCGCAGCAAGAACAACCCGATTTACGTCGGAGACCCCGGTGTCGGGAAGACCGCGATAGCCGAGGGACTTGCGCTCAAAATCTACAAGAAAGAGGTGCCGCCCGCCTTTGTCAACGTCGAGATTTTCGCGCTCGACATGGGGGCGCTCCTTGCCGGCACGAAGTTTCGCGGCGATTTCGAAGCGCGCCTCAAGGGCGTGATCCAGGAACTCAAAAAGAAAACGGGAGCGATCCTTTTCATAGACGAGATCCACACGGTGGTCGGGGCCGGGGCCACGAGCGGCGGGTCGATGGACGCATCGAACATATTGAAGCCCGTTCTCGTCGCGGGGGGACTCCGGTGCATCGGGTCCACCACCTATGAAGAATACAAGAATCACTTCGAAAAGGACCGGGCGCTCAGCCGCCGTTTCCAGAAGGTCGAGATACACGAGCCCTCGGTTGACGAGACTTTCAAGATTCTTCAGGGCCTCAAGACCTACTACGAGGAGCATCACGGAGTGCGCTACACGGAGTCCGCGCTGAGGGCCGCGGCCGAGCTTTCCGGGCGATACATCAACGACCGCTACCTGCCCGACAAGGCAATAGACGTGATCGACGAGACGGGGGCAAGCCTGAGACTGAAAAAGGACAAGCGCATCCGTTCGATCGTGAGTATACGGGACATCGAGCAGGTGGTTGCGCGGATCGCCAAAATTCCGCCCCGCAGCGTCTCTTCCTCCGACCAGTTGCGGCTCCAGAGCCTGGATGAGGAACTCAAAGGGCAAGTGTTCGGCCAAAGCCTTGCGATCGATATGCTGGTCAAGGCGATCAAGAGGTCTCGCGCCGGGCTGCGCATTCCCGAAAAGCCGATGGGATCGTTTCTTTTGATCGGTCCGACGGGGGTGGGCAAAACCGAGGTGGCAAAGCAGCTTGCGCGCATTCTCGGTGTCAATTTCCTGCGCTTCGACATGAGCGAATACATGGAAAAGCACACGGTTTCGCGCCTCGTGGGAGCGCCTCCGGGCTATATCGGCTTCGACCAGGGAGGGCTGCTCACCGACGCGATCCGAAAACAGCCCTATACCGTGCTGCTCATGGACGAGATTGAAAAGGCGCACCCCGACCTGTTCAGCATCCTTTTGCAGGTGATGGACCATGCGACTTTGACGGACAACAACGGAAAGAAAGCCGATTTTCGAAACGTCATCCTGCTTATGACCTCGAATGCGGGGGCGAGGGAAATGAACGCTCCGGCCATCGGGTTTGGGGGTGGCAAGGCCCGTGACGATCGGATATCCAAGGGCATGAAAGCGGTCGAGAACCTCTTCAGCCCCGAGTTCAGAAACCGCCTGGACGGGATCATTCCCTTCAACGGCCTGAGTATCGAGATAATGGAACAGATAGTGGACAAGTTCATTATCGAGCTTGAAGAGCAGTTAACCGAAAAGAGCATCCGGTTCGAGCTCACGCCCGCCGCCAGGCACTGGGTCGCCCAATCCGGGTATGATTCCAATTTCGGGGCGCGCCCGCTCGCCCGGTTCATCCAGGCCGAGATCAAGGACGTTTTGGCGGACGAGATACTTTTCGGCAAACTGTTGCGCGGCGGCCGGGTGCGGATCTGCCGCCCCGAGGAATGCGAGCCCGATGATGAGGGCGCGCTCAGGACCGAGGACCTTGTCTTCCAGTTCCCCGACAAGGTGCCCGCGGCCAGGGCCCTGACGGAACTGACGACTTGAGATGCCGGTTTTCCGCCTGACAGATGAGCTTATATTTCCACATCCATCCCATGCCGCATCCGGCGGGCTCCTCGCCGTTGGCGGGGACCTCTCGCCGGAGCGGCTCCTCCTTGCCTATGCCCACGGAATTTTCCCATGGTATTCCGAGTATGACCCGATACTATGGTGGTCTCCCGACCCGCGCCTGGTGCTTTTTCCCGATGAACTGAAGGTGTCGGCCAGCCTCAAGAGGGTCATCAGGAAAAAAGTATACACCGTTACCGTGGACCGCGACTTTCGCGAAGTGATCCGGGCCTGTGCCGTCGTGCGCACAGCGGCGGGCGAGGGGACCTGGATAACCGACGACATGTTGGATGCCTACGTGCGGCTCCACGAACTCGGGTACGCGCATTCGGTCGAGAGCCGGTTCGAGGGCGAGCTTGTCGGCGGGCTGTACGGAGTTGCGATCGGGCGGGTCTTTTTCGGCGAATCCATGTTTACGCTCAGAACCGATGCCTCGAAAGTCGCCCTGGTCCACCTGGTGGAACTGGTGCGCGACCTGGGTTTTCACTTCATAGACTGCCAGACCACCACCGAGCACCTGAAAAGGTTTGGCGCAAGGGAAATCCCGAGAGAGGAATTCATGGAGCGCCTCGCGCGGGCGATCCGGGAGGACCGTCGCGACACCGCTGGTGGCTTATTCACCGCAGAGACGCAGAGGCGCAGAGAAAACAGTGAGCAGTGATCGGTAACCGGTGAACAGGCGTAGGTTGGGTTAAGCGGAGCGAAACCCAACAAATCATGAGCGGGCCGAGAGATGTTGGATTTCGCTCCGCTTAACTCAACCTTCCTCTGTGTTTTCTGCTTACGGTTTTCTCTGCGCCTCTGCGTCTCCGCAGTGAATTAATACGTGGTCGCTTGGAGGCTGCCGGATCGGTACGGTGAGGACGAGCGGGCGGCTAAAGGGAACGTCACGGGGGGACCCAAGGGGGCTGGATGATCGAAAAAGTCATAATCGTCGGGGCGGCCGGACGCGATTTCCACAACTTCAACGTCTATTTCAAGGGAAATCCGCGCTACCGGGTGATGGCGTTTACCGCGGCCCAGATCCCGAACATCGAGGGCCGGACCTATCCTCCGGAACTGGCGGGCGATCTCTACGCGGAAGGGATCCCGATCTTCCCCGAAGAAGACATGGCGAGGTTGATCCGCGAGCACCGCATCGACCTCGTGGCGTTTTCCTACAGCGATGTTTCCTACGACGAAGTGATGCACAAGGCCGCCATCGCGATGGCCGAAGGGGCCGATTTCATCCTGCTCGGCGCAACCTACACGATGCTCAAGGCGAGCAAGCCCGTGGTGGCGGTGTGCGCGGTGCGCACCGGGTGCGGCAAGTCGCAGACCACC
This sequence comes from Syntrophobacteraceae bacterium, assembly GCA_049300095.1. Classification (GTDB taxonomy): domain Bacteria; phylum Desulfobacterota; class Syntrophobacteria; order Syntrophobacterales; family Syntrophobacteraceae; genus SbD1. The sequence continues at coordinate 21,813 of JBAQYM010000144.1, read as the reverse complement.
CGCAGGATCGGCAAAATCCTACGTGACCGGGGAAAAAAGGTCGTCGTGGTGCGCCACCCGATGCCTTACGGGGACTTGCGAAAACAGGTGGTCCAGCGATTCTCCGCCATCGAGGACTTCGATCTCTACCGGTGCACCATCGAGGAGCGCGAAGAATACGAGCCTCTCGTCGAAGGCGGCATCGTGGTCTATGCGGGAATCGACTACGCAAAAATCCTCGAACGGGCCGAATCGGAGGCCGACATCATCATCTGGGACGGGGGGAATAACGATACGCCGTTCTACTTTCCGGACATCCACATCGTCGTATTCGACCCCCACCGGGCGGGGCATGAACTGCTCTACTACCCCGGCGAAACTAACATGATAATGGCCGACGTGGCGATCATCAACAAGGTGGACAGCGCGCCTCGGGCCAATGTGGACAAGGTCCGGGCAAATATCGGGAAGAGTAACCCCGATGCCCGCATAATCCTTGCCGAATCCCCGATTCAGGTGGACGATCCCGAGCGCATCCGGGGAAAGCGGGTGCTCGTGGTCGAAGACGGACCGACGCTCACCCACGGGGGAATGCCCTTCGGGGCCGCCGCCATCGCGGCCCGCAAGTACGGGGCGGCCGAGATCGTCGACCCGCTGCCCTTTGCGGTCGGGTCAATCCGCGAGACCTTCGAGCGCTACCCTCATATCGGAAGCCAACTGCCCGCGATGGGCTACTCAGAAAAGCAGAGGCTCGACCTCGAGGCCACCATAAACGCCGCCGACTGCGACCTCGTGGTCTATTCGACCCCCGCCGACCTCACCGGCCTGCTCGACCTCGACAAGCCCGCGATCAGGGTCCGCTACGCATACCAGGACCACGGCCCGCCGTATCTCGAGGACATCATCGTGAAAAAGCTGACCGGGATCGGGGCGCTGTGATGGCGGCAACCGATCAGACAAAAGGTCCCGGCGAAAAGCCGATCCTGCTGATCGCCCTCGGAGGCAATGCGCTCATCCGCAAAGGCGAGGAGGGGAGCGCCGGCGAGCAGTTTAAAAACCTCGCGCTGCCCCTGGGCCATGTGGCGCGCCTCTCGAAAGAATACCGCATCATAATAACCCACGGGAACGGCCCGCAGGTTGGGGCCCTGCTGCTCCAGCAGGAATGCTGCCCGGGCATTCCCCGGCTCCCCCTGGAAATCCTCGTCGCCCAGACCCAGGGCCAGATCGGCTACATGATCGAGTCCACCCTGGATAACGAGCTGATGGAAATGGAGGGCGAGCACGAACAACTGATCGTCACCGTTCTCAGCTACGTGCTCGTTGACGAAAACGATCCGGCCTTCGCCAACCCGTCCAAGCCCATCGGCCCCGCGTTTAACGACGAAGCCGCGGCGCACTTGCCCTACCCGGTGGTGAAGACCCCAAAGGGGTTCAGGCGCGTGGTGGCCTCCCCCCGGCCTTTAACTGTCATCGAAAAGCGCGAAATAAAGCGCTTGATCGAAACCGGATTCATCGTCATCGCGTGCGGCGGCGGGGGAATTCCGGTCGTCCGCCACGGGAGGGCGTTCCAGGGAATAGACGCGGTGATCGACAAGGACCTCGCCAGCGCCAAACTGGCCGAAGAGGTCGGGGTGGACGTCCTGGTCATCGCAACGGATGTCGAGGCCGCCGCCGTCGGCTACGGCACGGGGCGTGAGAGATTTCTGCGCCGCCTGAGCGTCTCCGAGGCCCAGGGCTACCTCGATAAGGGCGAGTTCCCCCCCGGCTCGATGGGACCGAAGGTCGAAGCGGCCGCCGGTTTCATAAAATCCGGCGGAAAACGCGCCGTCATCTGCTCGATTGACTCGATCGACGAGGCGGTCGCCGGAAGGGCGGGGACCGAGGTGGTGGGGTGATGTTCGGTGCGGGTGAGCCGTTCACCGGCCGTGACTGAAGAGCATCTCACATTTCGTCATTCCGGCAGGGCTCCTGAGCCGGAATCCAGGGGTTCAATGGGGTGTCGGTCGGCGGCATTATCCGTGAAATCATGGTATCAGATTCGATTGAATTACAAGGAGGTTTTATGAAATGCGTCGCTTCTTTACTGGCTGCTTTGGTTTTCCTGTCCTTGTCCACTTGCGTGTCGGCACAGGAATCACCACCCGTGGAGATCCTCAATACGATGAATATTGATGCCGTTGGTAACGGTCCCACACGTTCCACCACTTTCACGATCAAGCAGGAGGTCCTTGTCACACATATCACGACGTACCATTGGAATGACGGGCAGGGCGCGGACCCCGGCACCATAGGCCTGAGATCGGCAAGCGGCAGGATGTACGGTCCCTGGGAGGCGGAAGGCATCCCCGGCCAGGGAGGCGTGCCGGATGCGAGCTGGGAGGTTTTCCCCGAAGTGGTTATCCCGCCGGGAACTTATACGGTAGTCGACTCCGACCTTGCCACCTGGTCCCGGAACAGCGCCTCGGGCGGCCGTGGAATGTGCTCTGTGAAGGTTATCCTGGATTTTTGACCACGCACGGAGCCGTGGGCGGGCGCAATCTTTTTTCATCTCCCACGCCTGGGCGTGGGAGTGCGTTTTCCGTCGGTCCGACAGGAGACCCTGCGGACCTCGTTCCCACGCTCCCGCGTGGGAATGCATATCGGAGCAGGTGATGGGAAGAAGTCGCTATAAATTTCTCGACACTAACGTTCCATATTTCATGACATTCACTGTCCTGCATTGGATTCCGGTTTTCACCCGGCCCGAAACAGTCAACATTCTTTTGGATTCATTCAAGTATCTCATTAACGAAGGCCTAAAGATTTTTGCATATGTCATCCTCGAAAATCACATCCATCTCATCGCTCAAAGCGAACGGATAGATCGCGATGTAGCGCGACTTAAATCGTACACTTCCAAACAACTCATCGCATTTCTTAATGCAAACCAGGTGAAAACGATTCTGGATCAACTGGCGTTCTACAAAAAAGCCCATAAGTCCGACCGAACATACCAGTTTTGGCAGGAAGGCGTGCACCCGGAACTGATCCATACTGTGGAGATGATGCGACAGAAGGTGGAATACATTCACCAAAACCCGGTTACCCGTGGGTACGTGGATCGCCCGGAGCATTGGCGCTTTTCCAGCGCAAGAAATTACCTGGGAATTGACGGTTTACTGGAAGTCTGTATAGAGTGGTAACCTGGGTCTGCATTCCCACGCAGGAGCATGGGAACGAGGAAAAGGAGTTTATAATGATGCCAGTAATCGGGAAAATCCTTATTTCTGCGTCTTACCTTTTTATAATGTTAGGTTCATGGGGTCTTGTTTTGATAGTATGGAAGGGGAATGGAAGTGCAACATCATTTTTTGAATATAAAAATATTGAAGTTCATTTATGGCCATCCAAATATTACTGGAATGCTTATTACCTTTGGATATTTTCTTGGTTTTTGATTATGTATGGAACTTTTATACAATTCATTGACTATATACATAACCAATATGCTAAACTAAATGACTGCTGTCCAGTTATATGTAGTTGAAATTCAAGCACAACTGTGCGCGGGTGGCCCGGATAACTTGTTTATCCGGGCGCGAAGTGCATGAGATTCCGATCGCTTCTCGGGGCTTCGGTGGTTTACCTTCTTCGCAGCCTGCGGTGCAAATTCACCACAAAATCCTGCGTGTTCGTCAAAATCGACCTGGCGGTGAGAGAGCCGCGGTTTGCGAGCTTGTTTACGGCGAATTCCGACATGTCGATGGTGAAAAAATAGACCGGGCGGATCGAACCGTCGTCCATGACCCTGTATGAGGGGATCATGTTGCCGGTTGCGATCGAGTGGAGCTGGGTGGCCATGGCGATGACGGTCGTGGTCTTGCGCGCAAACTCGCGCATGCGGTCCTGGGCTTCGCGGGCGTCGGTGATGACGCCGGGCAGGGGGCCGTCGTCGCGGATCGAGCCCGCGAGAACGTACGGGATGCCCTTATCCACGATGGCGCGCATGATGCCGTCTTTTGCGAGCCCCGCCTCGACCGCCTTTTCAATCGAGCCGATCTTGCGCACCGCGTTTATCGTGTCGATATGCTTGTAATGGCTCGACTCGGCGTGCCGCTTGGTGTAGATGTCCTGGCCGAGGGCGGTGCCGAAAAGGGCCGCCTCGATATCGTGGGTCGCGAGCGCGTTTCCGGCGAGAAGGGCGTGGACGTAGCCCTCGTTAATCATTCCGGCCATGGCGTCGCGGGCGTCCTTGTCGAATGCCACGGCCGGGCCGAGCACCCACAGGATGAAGCCGTTGTCCCGCTCGAATTCGAGCAGTCCGTAGAGTTCGTCGTAGTCGAAAGAAAACGAGGTCTCGCGAGATACCTGGGTGCGGAAGGCAAATTTTTCCGCGCGGGGGGACTCGAAGCCGAATGCGTCGGTGTGAACGAAAATCCCGTCTTCCCCGTTCTCGCGCCTCCCGCACGCCACCAGTTCACCGATTCCGAGGCGGCGAAACTCCTTGACCGAAAGCGCGCCGTCGTCTTCGAGGACCACCACGCAGTCCATGCGCGACTCTTTCGGAAGGAGCCAGCGTCCTTTCGAGACCTGAAAGTATTCCGGGTAGATCGAAGTGGCGTGGTAGTCTTCGGGGGCGACGCCGGTCTTTTCCACCGTCCTGAATAGGGTTGGAGGGGCCTCGGTAAGCGTGGGGGCGGTAAAATCGGGAGGGCGGAACTCGGGCAGAACGAAGGTCGGCATAGGGACGGGCTTTCCGTAGACGTTCACTGCGGAGGACGGAGGACGGAGGACGGAGGACGGAAAAATCGTCTGTCCCGCGTCATCCGACTTCGGTCTTCCGTCCTGCGCGGTGAACGCCCGATGCTTCCACTACTGGGCCGGCCGTTCGCTGCGCTTCGCCTCCTTGTAAAAGCTCATGAAGTAGTCGAAAGCGGAGATATAGCCGAGGAACAGGGAAATCCAGAGAAATACCGTTCCGATCATCTCGATCGTTTGCTGGTAGTAGGGAATCGTGGGCAGAAGAAAAATGAAGGCCAGGCTCTGGGAGACCATCTTGTTTTTTCCCATCCGGCTGGCGTCGATGATGAGGCCATGCCCGGCGGCAATCGAGCGAAGGCCCGTTATAACGATCTCGCGGCCCACGATGAGCCACGCCAGCCACGCGTCGACTTTGCCGTGAGGGATCAGCATGATCAGCACGGCCGAGGTCAGGAGCTTGTCCGCGAGCGGGTCGAGCAATTTGCCGATGGAAGTGACCGTATTCCTGCGCCTTGCCAGGATGCCGTCGAGATAATCGGTAAGGGAGGCGAGAACATATACGAGGAAGGCGAGATTCATCGAAAAAGCGTAGGCCGGCGGTATCAGGAGGACCACAATTACCGGGATCGTAGCCATCCTCAGGTAGGTCAGGACATTGGGCAGAGTGGTGAGGCTCTGCCTGGATAGATCGCTTCGGTTCAGCACGAGCATATATCAGACTTCCATCGAAAAAATCTCCAGCCAAACTGATTAGTAACGGTAACGGTTATAAAAGTCCATAACTCTCTTAACATAAATTTGCGTTTCGTCAAAAGGCGGAATTCCGCCGTGCCTTTGAACGGCTTCCGGACCCGCATTGTAGGCCGCGAGCGCAAGGTGGGTATTGTTGGCGAAACGGTCCATCATCAACCGCAGGTATCTCACCCCGCCTTCGATGTTCTGCCAGGGATCGAACGGGTTCGCCACTCCCATGTCGCGGGAGGTCCCCGGCATGAGCTGCATCAGGCCCATCGCGCCCTTCGGGGAAACCGCCTGGGGGTTGAAGCCCGATTCGGCCCGGATCACCGCCTTCACCAGGTTGCAGTCCAGCCCGTAGTTCTTGCAGGTGAGCCTGATATGCGCTTCGTAGTCCTGCTGGTTTGCGAGGGTGGACAGCGGAGAGCTCGGCCGGTACTGATAGGCGGTCGGGAAATACTTCCGAAAATTGGCCTGGTTCAGAGGCGGAAGCGAAATAGGGGTGGATTGTCCATAAGTCGGCACGTTGGTGTAACGAATCGTTCCATCCCGGTCGACGGACTTGAATATGTCCATTTCCGCGCCCGACCCGGCCGGGCAAAGGATGAGCAGCGAAATGACAAACTGAGCGCAAAGGAGATATCGGGCAAGTTTTGCCAAGCGCTTCATAACACCTCCCTGTATTCAGCCGGTTGAGCCGTGAACGGCGCTTGCATTCTACTTCTTTTCGACTTTCTTCCAGTCCTGCAAAAACTTGTCTATACCGATGTCGGTTAGTGGATGGCTGACAAGTTGGGCGATAACCTTGTGCGGAATAGTAGCAATATCCGCGCCTAAACGCGCCGCCGTCAGGACATGGATGGGATTTCTTATGCTGGCGACGATGATTTCGGTCTCGAAAAGGTAGTTCGAGAAGATATCCAGGATCTGCCGGACCAGCTCCATGCCGTCCAGGGATATGTCGTCGAGCCGTCCGACAAAGGGGCTGATGTAGGTTGCGCCGGCCTTGGCGGCAAGGAGGGCCTGGAGAGGGGAAAAAACAAGTGTAACGTTGGTGTGGACCCCTTCCTGGGATAGATTTTTGACGGCCTTGAGCCCCACGGACGTCATGGGGACCTTGACCACGACGTGCGGGTCGATTTCCGCGAGATCCCGCGCCTCGCTCAGCATGCCGTCGAGGTCGCAGCAGACCCCTTCGGCGCTTACCGGGCCCTGAACGATATCGCAGATCTTTTTGATGTGGTCCTTGAATTCCTCGCGGGAAACGATCCCTTCCTTCGCGATCAGGCTCGGATTGGTCGTGACGCCGTCAAGTACCCCGAGTTCGTTGGCGTCTTTTATCTCGTCGAGATTTGCCGTATCGATGAAAAACTTCATTGGGTCGCTCCCTCCGGCTTATCGCCTTAACCGCGTAATCTGCGCTTGAGGTACTTGTCGTAGCATTCTTCGCTGCAAAAGTGGACAACCTTGCCTTCGACGACGCCCTTCACCCCGCGCTCCTTGAGAAAATAAGCGCCGCATTGTGGGTCCTGGATCATTTCGGCATTTGCCGGAGGCGTCCCGCCACCGGTAGCATCGGGGTCGGAAGGGCCCAAAAAGGTTTTGACGAATTTTTTGTACAGAACATATGCCGCCGCGAGCAGAACTAAATAGAATAGAATACGTTGCATATCAAATATCCAGTTTTTGGATCTCCTGGCCGTGATCGCTTTGAAGAAGCCGGTCCAGCATCTCTTGGACGCTCAGCCCCAGCACGGGGTGCACCCAGCCGGGTTCGATCTCCGCAAGAGGCGCCAGCACAAACAGCCTCTCGTGGAGCCGCGGATGGGGCGCCACGAGGTCGGGCAAGTCCACTTTCCGGTCCCCGTAATAGAGCATATCCAGATCGAGGGTGCGAGGCCCCCACCTGAGCGTGCGGACCCTTCCGTAATTATTCTCGATGTCGAGTAAAAGTTCGAGCAGCGGCCGAGGTTCAAGCGCCGTCTCGAAGACCACGGCGGCGTTGATGAACCAGGCCTGCCCGGCAAATCCCACGGGCTTTGTCCTGTAGAGGGATGACGCCCCGAACATATAGACCGCCGGGTGTTTTCGCAACAGCTCGATAACATCCAGGCAGGTCCGGACGGAATCCCCCTGGTTGCTACCCAGGCCGATTGCCGCTTTTTCCACTGGCCGGCGTTCTGTCGAAAGAAAGTTTGAGAATCCGCTCGACCGCCTCACGAATGCGTTCAGCGGAAACGGTCAGCGCCATGCGCACATATCCCTCTCCGGGATCGCCGAAACCGCTTCCCGGGGTGGTAACGATACCCGCTTCGCGAAGGAGAAGCGAGGTAAATTCCTTTGAGGTAAACCCGGGAGGCGTCGGGCACCAGACATAGAAGGTCGCCTTCGGGGTCTCGGGATCGAGGCCCGCCTTCCTGAGACCCGCGATCAGTATGTCGCGGCGCTCCCCGTAAATTCTTTGCATCTCGGCAACCGGGGCCTGATCGCCTTCGAGGGCCCTGATCCCCGCCCACTGCACCGCGTTGAAAGCGCCCGAGTCGATGTTGCTCTTTATCTGGCCGAGCCCGCCCACGACCTCGCGGTTACCGACAACGAAGCCGAGCCTCCAGCCCGTCATGTTGTAGGTCTTCGATAAGGAATGGAATTCGATGCCGACTTCCTTCGCCCCCGGGACTTCGAGAAAGCTCATCGGCTTGTATCCGCCGAAAGCCATCTCGGTATAGGCGGCGTCGTGGCAGACGATGATGTCGTATTCTTTCGCAAATCGCACGACGCGCTCGAAAAAATCCCTCCCGGCAACCGCCCCGGTGGGATTGTTCGGGTAGTTGATGAAAAGCAGCCGGGCGCGCCTGGCGACATCGACCGGAATGGCGTCGAGGTCGGGGAGAAACTCATTTTCTTTGACAAGCGGCATGAACCATGACTCGCCCCCGGCAAACATCGTCGCGATGTGGTAGACCGGGTAGGCGGGGGAGGGCGTCAGGGCGAGGTCGCCGGGGTTTATGAAGGCAAGGGGCAGATGCGCCAGCCCTTCCTTGGAACCGATAAGGGTAAGGACTTCCGACACCGGATCCAACTCGACGCCGAACCTTCGCCCGTACCATTTCGCAACGCTAACCCGGAAATCGTTCATCCCGGAATACGAGGGGTACTGGTGGTTCGCGGGGTCCTTTGCCGCGACGGCGAGAGCTTCGATTATGTGGTCCGGGGTCGGCAGATCGGGATCACCCACCCCGAGGTTGATCACGTCAACTCCCTTCGCAATCAGTTCCGCTTTGAGCCGGTCGATCTCCGCAAACAGGTAGGGGGGAAGCTGCCGCAAACGTTCCGCTTTCGTAAATGCCATTCAGTCCTCTCCTCAGTCCCTCAATCCCAAAATCCCTCAATTCTTATTTAATCCCGAGCACGTCGCTCATATCGTAGAGTCCATTCGGCCGGGTTACGACCCATTTGGCGGCATGAATCGCGCCTCGGGCGAAATTGTCGCGGCTGTGGGCGCGGTGGGCAAGCTCGATGCGCTCGCCAAGCCCGGCAAAGATGATCGTGTGCTCTCCCACGATGTCCCCGCCCCGAATGGTCTGTATCCCGATCTCGGCCCCGGTGCGCTCGCCGATAAGCCCGTGGCGCTCATAGACCCCGACCTTGTCGAGGTCGCGGCCAAGGGCTTGGGCGATCACCTGGGCAAGTTTTACCGCCGTGCCGCTCGGGGCGTCCTTTTTAAACCTGTGGTGCGCCTCGACGATCTCGATGTCGAACCCGTCCCCCAAAAGACGGGCGGCGTCGGCCACCATTTTGAAAAGTATGTTTACGCCGATGCTCATGTTTGGCGAAAGAACGCAGGGGACCGCCGAGGCGAGCTTTGCGGCCTCTTCCATCTGCTCGCGGCTGAACCCGGTCGACCCGATTACCATGGCCTTCCCGCGCGCGGACGCCTTTTTGAGGTGTTCGAGCGAAACGGCAGCGGTGGTGAAGTCGATGATGACATCGGCGGTGTCGAGAACGTCCTCGATTCGGCCCTGCACAATCATTCCGGTCGGGGCCCCGCCGATCACCTCGGAGAGGTCCCTGCCGACGTTTGGATACTGGGGGTGGTCGAATCCGCCCACAAGCTCGATTCCATCGGTTTCGCCGACGATTTGGGCGATCCGCGATCCCATCCTTCCCCCGATGCCTGAAATTGCCGCGCGGGTCATGCTGTCTCCTGGTTGTTTCTCAGCCAAGGGCAGGCTGGAAAGCCCGCCCCACGATCGCATGCATGCTGGAAAGCAGGCCTGCAAAGCCGTGTAACCGTGTAGGTTGGGTTAAGCGACAGCGAAACCCAACATCTGATCGAAACGAGAACGGTCTTCGTTGGGTTTCGCTGTCGCTTAACCCAACCTACAGCCTCCGCGCGCTCTGCGCCTCCGCGGTGAACGGTTACTCCCGGTTGTTTTTCTGCCAAAGGCGGGCCGGGAAGACCGCCTCTAACTCCGGCCCTTTCCGGCTGTCTTGGGAATACGCCCCTGGGCTTCGAGGAACTTCCTCAGGCGCTCGCGGTTGGCGTCGGACATTGGCGCCAGGGGCAGCCGCACCTCGTCGCTTTCGATCTTGCCCATCATCGCCAGGGCGGCTTTGACCGGGACGGGGTTCGTCTCGCAAAAAAGGATGTGGCAAAGCGGCAGCAGCTTGTAATAAAGCTGTTGCGCCTCGGAAAATTTGCCGCCCAGGAAAAGATCGCAAAGGTCGGCCATGGTCCTGGGCGCAACATTCGAGACGACCGATATAACGCCTTTCCCCCCCACGCACAGGAGTGGGAACGTAAGATAGTCCTCGCCCGAGACGACCGTAAAGTCGGGGCCGCAAAGCGCGATGATGTCGGTAATCTGCTTCATCGACCCGGAAGCTTCCTTGATCCCGACGATGTTGTCTATCCGCGAGAGCCGGGCTATGGTGTCGGGCTCGATGTTTGAAGCCGTCCTGCCCGGGATGTTGTATAGGATGATCGGGATGTCCACGGACCTGGCGACTTTTTCAAAATGGAGATAAATGCCCTCCTGGCTGGGCTTGTTGTAATAGGGGCTTATCATGAGAACGGCGTCGGCGCCGACCTGTTTTGCGTGCCTTGTGAGATGGATCGCCTCTTCCGTATTGTTCGAGCCGGTCCCGGCAATGACGGGAACGCGCTTGCCGGCCTGCTCGACGGCGATTTCCACCACGCGCTCGTGTTCGGCGACCGAGAGCGTCGGCGCTTCGCCGGTTGTTCCGCAGGGGACGATGCCCTTGGTCCCGTTCTCGATCTGGAATTCGATCAGGTCCCGGAACTCGGCCTCATTGAGCCTGCCGTTTTTGAAAGGCGTCACAATCGCCACGATCGCGCCCTGAAACATGGAAGCCTCCTTCTTACCGCCTCAGGGTCTCATCCCGGAGTTCGGCATCGTAAACCACTTTAGCGTCGCCTTCGAGGCAAACGCTTGAAAATTCTATTTTACCTTCCCGAACAGCTTTCTCAAAATGAATAACCAGCGTCTCGCCGCTCCTAGTGAGCACTTCGACGGGCGATTCCACCAATCCTTTGGCGGCGGCCGTCAGGGCGCAGGCGATCGAACCGGTCCCGCACGCCAGGGTTTCGGCCTCGACGCCCCTTTCGTAAGTCCTTATGGCGATGTTTCCAGGGTCGATGACGAAAGCGAAATTGGCGTTGGTTCCCGCCGGCTGAAACCGCGGGTGAAAGCGAAGGGTGCGTCCGCGGTCGAATACGTCGATATTTTCAAGCTCCCCGGCACTGCCCACGAACCAGACCACGTGGGGGACCCCGGTGTTGACGAAATGCAGGCAGGGCGCGCCTTCGACCGCGTCAACGCAAAAATCGGTCTCGAGCCCGTGGGGCTGCGTCATCAGGACCTTCACGCGCTCGCCCTTTATTTCCGCATGGATGATCCCGGCAAGCGTGCGAAAAGAAATCAGGGTCTTATCCACAATTCCGTTCAAATAGGCGAAGCGGGCGGCGCATCGCGCTCCGTTGCCGCACATTTCCGCCTCGGAGCCGTCGGCGTTAAAGAAAACCCACCTGAAATCGGCTTGAGAGTCGTTTTCGATCAAAATGAGGCCGTCCGCCCCAACGGATACTTTCCTGCGGCAGGCGCGACGGGCGAGTTCGCGCCCGCGCTCCTTCTCGATCCCCTGGGAACGGTTATCGATTATGATAAAGTCGTTTCCGCTCCCTGTCATCTTCATGAAGCGGATGCGCTCCGAGCTGTCCAATAACGGCTGTGTCATTATAAATCCGTAAGATGTGCGTTTCCCGGCTGGTAAGCGTTCACCGCGGAGATTGCCGCGCTCTCTGCGTCACCGCGGTAAACTAATACCCCCCGGCAATTCCGGATCAACCGCGGGCCGGTACCGGGAAAGGGCCCGGGCCGTCGAGAAAATCGGGGATGGTTTCGAGCCGCACCAGGTCTTCCCAGGTTTCCCGTTTTCTAACCACGAAATACTCTCCGCCCCGCACGAGCACTTCGGCCGCGCGCGGGCGCGAGTTGTAGTTCGAAGACATCGAGAACCCGTATGCGCCGGCGCTCATGACCGCGAGGTATTCGCCCGCCGTGGGAACGGGAAGGCCGCGGTCCTTGGCAAGGAAATCGCCCGATTCGCAGATCGGACCCACAACGTCCACGATCTGCGTCTCCTTCTGCGACCTCGCGACGGGCTGAATGTAGTGATACGATCCGTAAAGGCTCGGCCGGACGAGGTCGTTCATGGCCGCATCGGCCACGACGAAGTTCTTTGACGGCGTATTTTTCGTATACAGCACCTTTGTAACCAGTATCCCGGCATTTCCGACAATCACCCGCCCGGGCTCGAAAACCAGGGTGCAACGGATGTCTTCCAACTCCCTGAGAATTGCGGCCGCATACTCGTGGGGCTGGGGAGGCTCCTCCTGGTCATAGACGATCCCAAGGCCGCCGCCGAGGTCGAGATAGCGGACTTCGATCCCCTTTTCCCGCAACCGCTCGATGAGGGCGCGGAGGCGCTTGAGCGCGTCGACAAAGGGAGCGACCTCCGTGAGCTGGCTTCCTATGTGGCAGTCCACCCCCAGGATCTCGATGTTTTTAAGGCCCCTGGCCTTCTCGTACGCCTTGAACGCATTGTCTATGGCAATCCCGAACTTGTTTTTCTTCATCCCGGTCGAAATATAGGGATGCGTGTTGGGGTCGATATCGGGATTCACCCGAAGCGAAATCCTGGCCTTGACGCCCATCGCGGCCGCGCGGCGGTTTATCGCTTCGAGCTCCTGGACGGACTCGATGTTGAACATCAGGATGTTCTCGCGAAGGGCGTAGTCGATCTCGTGGACCGTTTTGCCGACACCCGAATACACAATCTTTTCGGGCGCAATTCCGGCCATGCGCGCACGGAAGAGTTCGCCGCCGGAAACGATGTCCATCCCTCCGCCCATCGACCCGAACAGTTTCAAAATGGCGATATTCGAGTTTGCCTTGACCGAGTAGCATGTAAGGTGGGGCACATCCTTGAAGGCGGAATCAAAGACCGTGAAATGGTGGCCCAGGGTCGCGCAACTGTATATGTAACAGGGGGTCCCAACCTCGGCGGCAATGGCGCGCACCGGGACATCCTCGCAGTAGAGTTCGTTGTTTCTAAATTGGAAATGATGCATTGACACATCCTCGTTCTATACACAGCGTACATAACTGTTTGCGTATCCCGATGGAAGATCCGCGCGGGAGGGGATAGGCACGTTCGTCATTCCGGCGGAAGCCGGAATCCAGTGGGTTGTCGCGTATCGTTCAAGGCGCTGAACTCCGGCTTCCGCCGGAATGACGGGTCTGCATGATCTTTTCCTCGTTCCCATGCTCCCGCGTGGGAACGAGGAAAAATTAACCGGCCGTTCCAGGGCGCTAAATCGGATCACTCAAGTCTATTCCAGGAGCAGCGCCCTCATTTCGGCCCACTTCGAAAGCAGCCCTTCCTTGTGGTCCGCCTGGGCGCTCACGGCCGAAACCGCGTAAGAATAAGCGGCATTGCGCTTGATGTTCTTGTCGATGAACGGCGGGTGCTGGACCGGGGTTGCCGTGAGGCGGATCAATTCCTTGCCCTCGCGGCGGTACACATGATAGCCGCCGATCTTGCCGTCGCTTTCCGTCCAACGCACTTCGAGCGCGCCATGGGCCGGAATCACCCAGACCGAATTGGGAGGAGGCGGGGGCACCGACTCGGGGGCCTTTGCCAGGACAACCGAAGAAGGCTCTCCCGAAATCGCGGAATTGTCCACCAGGAGCACGGGGACGACGCGGTAGCTGTAGCTCAGTTCGGATGCGATGGTCTGGTCCAGGTACGTATTGCCCTTCACCGGAGATGGAGACGCTTTTTCCCATGGCTTGCCGGGGCTCATTCGTTCGACCCGGAAGGCCAGTTCTCCCTGCAGGTTATGGCCCTGGGCATCTTTTGACACCGGCTTCCACTGGACCAGTATCCCCTGGGGCTGTGTCGCGGCCGCAACGGCGCCGGGGGCCGGCGGCAGGGGGTAGACTTTGGCCACAACCGGGGCCGACAGCGTTAGCGGCTGGTCCTTTTCGTCATGCATGGCAACCTGGTACCGAAATGCCCGGAAAGGGGCGGTATTGGTGTCGAGCCATTGGAGACGCCGGTTGGGGGCGGTGAGGGCCGTCGCCACGGACCCCGCATCGATGGCGTGCGTTTCGCGCTGGGTCAAGCCGGGGCATTCGGGGCAGTTGCGGTTCTCCCACTTCAACTCGGACTTCGTGACCGAGTAGCGGTATTTGCCGTCGGTCGCCCCCTCGGGGATCGACCAGGAAAGTTCGACTCCCCGCGAGGTGATCTGCGCCTGGAGATCGTTAACCTGCGGGGCGGCTTTATCCCCGATAAGCTTAGGGAAAAATTTCCTGCCGCACCCGGATGCGAGGGTCAAGGTCACGCAGATCAGAAGAGTTCCGATCACGGCTGCAAGTCTGGCGGAATTGGGCAATAGTCGCATATTTATCATTTTTCCGGTTTCGGGTTTTCTGTCTGGTCCTGTCCGGCAGAGATCGAAATAAAAGCCTCTGGCCGTGGGAGCGGCTTGCAGCCGCGATCTCGATAGATTCCCTTCTAACATCTCGATCAGGCACAACCAAAAACATCGCGGCTGCAAGCCGCTCCCACACTCGTTGTCTGTGTTCGGCACGGTCGTGCGGGTCTTGCTTGAGCGTTTATGGGGACATCAACCCCGCCCCGTTGGAAAAGGACGGCATCAACCCCGCCGCTACAGTGAGTCGTCGTTAAGTTCGTTCAGCGCACGCGCGATCGCCTCTTCTACCCTCGATGTCGCGGTGCCGCCGATGGATTTCCTCCGGTCGATTACGGTCGATATTTCCAGGTACGGAAAAACGTCGGTGTCAAATGCCTTATGGAAAGACTTGAACTCATCGAGAGAGCAGTCCTTGAGTTCCTTGCCGTTCCGGATGCAAAACTGAACCACCTGGCCCACCACGTGATGCGCCTTGCGGAAGGGGACGCCCTTTCGCACGAGGTAGTCCGCGAGGTCGGTTGCAAGGGTGAAACCCTGCCCGGCCATCAGCGCCATCTTCTCGCGGTGGACCCTGATCTCGGGCAGGAGCTTGGCGAGCAGGCGAAGAGTCGCCAGGACCGTGTCGGCGGTGTCGAATACCGGTTCCTTGTCTTCCTGGAGATCGCGGTTGTAGGCAAGGGGCAACCCCTTGGTGAGGGTCAGCAGCGCCATCAGGTTTCCGAACACCCGCCCGGACTTGCCGCGCATAAGCTCGGGAACGTCCGGGTTTTTCTTCTGGGGCATTATGCTCGATCCGGTGCAGAAGGCGTCGCTGATCTCGATGAAGTCGAACTCCGGGGTCGACCAGATGATAAGCTCTTCCGCCATCCTGCTGACATGCATCATGAAGATCGCCGAGGCCGAGCAAAACTCGATCAGGTAGTCCCGGTCGCTCACCGCGTCCATGCTGTTGGCGACAACGTGGGGGAATTTGAGATAGCGGGCGGTCCATTCCATATCGGTGGGAAACGTGGTGCCCGCGAGGGCGGCGCTTCCAAGCGGCATCACGTTGGTGCGGCCGAGGCAGTCGCGAAACCTCGCCGAGTCGCGGCGAAACATCTCGTGGTAGGCCATGAGATGATGCGCGAACAGGACCGGCTGCGCGTGCTGGAGGTGCGTAAATCCCGGCATGATAACGTCGATGTTCCGTTCGGCCATCTCGATGAGGGCGCGCCGGACTTTTCCAAGCTCGGATCGGCACATCGACAGCAGGTCGCGCATGTAGAGCCGCATATCGAGCGCCACCTGGTCGTTGCGGCTCCTGGCGGTGTGGAGTTTGCCGCCCGTCTCGCCGATGCGGGCGATAAGCTCCTTTTCGATCGCCATGTGGATGTCTTCCTGGGACGCATCCAGGGGGACCTTGCCCCGTTCGATGTCCCGCAGAATCTCCCCCAGGGTCTCGACGATCTGTGACGCTTCATCATCCGTGATGATTTCACACTTGGCAAGCATGCGGCAGTGGGCGATGCTGCCCTCGATGTCGTAGCGGTAGAGGCGGCTGTCGAATTGGATCGAAGCGGTGTAGTCTTCCACCAGCTTGTTGGTGGGCTGGTCGAACCTGCCCTGCCAGAGTTTTTCGGTCATTGGCGTCTCAATCCTCGCGGCTGCAAGCCGCTCCCACGCTCCTCAGCTTGACTTGGTCGGCTGCTGAAAACCCTTCTTGACCAGGGTCTCGATTCGCAGCCTGAGGCCGAGCAGCCGTATGAAGCCGGTCGCTTCGTCCTGGCGGAATACGTCGTCTTCCTCGAAGGTCGCGAAGCTTGGCTGGTAGAGCGAGCGGTCGGACTTTCGGCCGATCACCCGGCAGTTTCCCTTGTAGAGCTTGAGGCGGGCCGTGCCCCAGACCGATTCCTGGGCGAGGTCCATCATGCTCTGGAGGTAGCGCATCTCGGGTGAATACCAGAACCCGTTGTAGATCAACCTCGAATAGTCGGGAATAAGGCCGTCGCGAAGGTGCATCACCTCCCGGTCCATCGTGATGGACTCGACCGCCCCGTGGGCGACGCGCATGATGGTCCCGCCGGGGGTTTCATAGACCCCGCGCGATTTCATCCCCACGAACCGGTTCTCGACCAGGTCGACGCGTCCGATTCCGTGCCTGCCCCCGATCTTGTTGAGGTAGCGCAGAATTTCCGCGGGACTCATCCGCTCGCCGTCAACGGCAACCGGGTCGCCTCTTTCGTAGTCGATCTCGATTGTCTCGGCCTGGTCGGGCGTGTCCTCGATGTTGGCGGTCAGGATGAACATGCCCGGGTCGGGCTCCGCCCACGGGTCTTCGAGGATGCCGCCCTCATAGCTGATGTGGAGCATGTTGCGGTCGCAACTGTAGGGTTTCTCTTTGGTCACCGGGACGGGGATGCCGTGTTTTTTCGCAAACGCGATGAGGTCGCTTCGAGACTTGAGGTCCCATTCGCGCCAAGGCGCAACCACCTTGATGTCGGGTTTGAGCGCCATGTAGGCGAGCTCGAACCGCACCTGGTCGTTTCCCTTGCCGGTCGCCCCGTGGCTTACCGCGTCCGCCCCTTCCTCGTCGGCGATCTTGATCTGCTGCTTCGCGATAAGGGGCCGCGCAATCGAGGTGCCGAGAAGATACTGGCCCTCGTAAATCGCGTTGGCCCGGAAGGCCGGGAAGACGAAATCCCGGACGAACTCTTCCCTCAGGTCCTCGATACGCGCTTTGACCGCGCCCGTTGCGAGCGCCTTCTTTTCCACCCCGTCAAGCTCTTCGTCCTGCCCGAGGTCGGCCGAGAATGCGACCACTTCGCACTTATGTGTTTCGATAAGCCATTTCAGGATAATGGATGTGTCGAGTCCGCCCGAGTAGGCCAGAACAACTTTTTTAACGCTCATGCAACTAAATACTCCATCATTATTGAAATACGTTCACCGGGTTTATTGCCGGGATATGAACGCCGGATCAATCGCCCTTTGCCCCGACCTACTGTCATGTAACGCTTGCAGCTTCGTATAACGCCGCTTGTAGGGTGGGCACAGGCTTTATCGTGCCCACCGGTTTTTGTGCGCCGATTCGGTGGGCACGATAAAGGGGCTGTTGCCCAAAGAAATATTCAAGTTGAGCGACTATCGAGCTGGACGTGGGTCCCCCTCCCTTCGATGGGAGGGGTTAGGGGAGGGTGTTGAATTTTCAAATACTTACGACCCCCTCCCCCAGCCCCTCCCGCCAAGGGAGGGGAGACCTCCGCCCTGTTTTGGTCATATCTGTCGTAACTTGTGCATTTGAGCAACAGCCCGTAAAGCCTACCCCGCTACGCTCCCCCACCCTGCAGCAATGCGAACTGACCCATGTTACATGGTACCACATTGGTCCCGACCTATTCGCCGTTTGCCCCGATGAGCCGTTCAAGCAGGGCCATCTGGAGGTGGAGCCGGTTTTCCGCCTCGTCGAAGACAACCGATTGCGGGCCTTCGAGCACCTCTTCGGTGATCTCTTCCCCACGGTGCGCGGGGAGGCAGTGGAGCACCAGGGCATGCGGGCGCGCGGCCGCGAGCAGCTCCGAATTTATCTGGTAGCCGCGAAAGGCCTCGCGGCGCTTTTCGGCCTCGTCTTCCCGCCCCATGCTGGCCCATACGTCCGTGTAGAGAACATCCGCTCCGGCAACCGCCTTTGCGGCATCGGCAATGAGCGATACCTTTCCAATTCCCTGGGCCACGGCCCAGTCGACGACTTCGGGTTCGGGTTCGTAGCCGGCGGGGCACGCCAGGTTCAGTGTAAATCCCAGGCG
Organism: Syntrophobacteraceae bacterium; assembly: GCA_049300095.1. Classification (GTDB taxonomy): domain Bacteria; phylum Desulfobacterota; class Syntrophobacteria; order Syntrophobacterales; family Syntrophobacteraceae; genus SbD1. The sequence goes on along the minus strand of JBAQYM010000144.1, from coordinate 3,552 downwards.
GGCCGCCGCGTAGATCCACGAATTCGCCACGTTGTTCCCGTCCCCGATCCAGGCAACCGTGAGATTGTCCAAAGACCCCCGCTTTTCCTGTATGGTGAGCAGGTCCGCCAGCACCTGGCAGGGGTGCGAATGGTCCGTCAGGGCGTTAATCACCGGGATGGACGCATACCGGGCAAGCTCTTCGACGTCCTGGTGCGCGAAGGTCCTGATGACAATGGCGTCGATGTAGCGCTCCAGCACGCGCGCCATGTCCGCAAGAGGTTCCTTCCGGGAAATCTGCGTGTCCTGGGCTGTCATGAACATCGCCTGCCCCCCGAGCCGGTAAACGGCCGCTTCGAAGGAAACGCGCGTCCGGGTCGAGGGTTTGACGAAAACAAGCCCGACGATCTTGCCGGTAAGAGATCGGCGGAGCTTGCCCAGCGCAAGCTCCTTTTTCATTATTCCGGCCCGAGCGATCAGTTCGAGGATCTCGGCCCGGGACAGATCACGGATCGAGAGCAGGTCGCGCTTCATGGAACTTCCTTTTCGAATATGGAGTCGAGAACGCCGATCAATCGGTCAATTTCAGGGCGGCCGGCGATGAGCGGCGGAACGAACCTGAGAACGGTATCGTGCGTGCAATTTATGATGACGCCCGCATCGAGGCATTGCTGGACGAATTTGGCGCCGGGAACACCGAGTTCCAGTCCCACCATCAGGCCGCGCCCGCGCACCTCCTTGACGAACGGATAGCGCGCCTTGAGCTCCCCGAGGCGGCCGGTAAGATACGAGCCCGTCTCGCGCACCCGCCCGAGAAAGGCGAGGTCGGAAATAATCCCGAGAGTCGCCAGCGCGGCCGAGGCCACCAGCGGGCCGCCTCCGAAGGTGGTGGCGTGGGCGCCGGGCACGAAGGCCTGCGCGACCTCATCGATTGCAAGCATCGCCCCCATCGGGAGCCCGTTTGCCAGCGCCTTGGCGAGGGTCATTATATCCGGCGCGACACCTTCCTGCTCATAGGCAAAAAGGGTGCCCGTTCTCCCCATCCCCGACTGAACCTCGTCGAAAATGAGCAGGAGGTCCTTTGCCGCGCAAAGCGCCTTCAGCTCCTTAAAATAGCCGGGCGAGGCGAAATTGAGGCCGCCTTCGCCCTGGACCGGCTCGACCATGACGGCGCAGGTCTTGTCGGTAATGGCGGCTTCCACCGCGGCGATCGAGTTGAAATCAACGAAGGCGAAACCTTCTACCAGGGGCGCGAATCCGTTGTGGACCTTGCTCTGGCCGGTTGCCGAAAGCGTCGCCAGGGTGCGGCCGTGGAAGGAGTCTTTCATGGTGACGATATGAAACCTTCCGGGTCCGAAGCGGTCCCAACTGTACTTTCTGGCGAGCTTTATGGCGGCCTCGTTGGCTTCGGCGCCGCTATTGGAAAAAAATACCTTATCCGCAAAAGACAGGCGTGTCAATTCCGCGGCTAATTTCACCTGCGGGTAGGTATAAAAAAGGTTCGAGACGTGGACCAGCTTCGCGGCATTTTCCGCGATGGCGCGCGTAACCTCGGGGTGGCAGTGCCCGAGGCTGCATACGGCGATCCCCGCCAAAAAATCGAGGTATTCCTTTCCGGTATCGTCCCAGAGCCTGCACCCCTCGCCCTTTACGAAAGCGATGGGGGTACGGGCGTACGTGTTGAATATGTATTTTTGGCATTCCTGCTTGATGTCTTCCATAAGTATCCGCTCCGTTTCAATGGTTTACCGTAGAGGCGCGGAGGACACCGAGAAAACGCCGAAATAAGGAAATCAAGGACCCAAAGGCTGCGGGCAGCCACAGCTCATTTGACCAAACCTTGCTCCCGGCTTTATGCCGCGGCAACTCCGCGCTTTCTGCGTCTCAGCGGTGAACGGCCACCATCCGTTTCAAACGCGGGATTCGAGAATCTCCGTCCCGATTCCCGAGTCGGTAAACAGTTCGAGAACTATCGCGTGCTGCTGGCGGCCGTCCACGATGTGGACCTTTCCGGTCCCAGCCCGCAGCGCGTCGATTGCGCACTGGACTTTGGGGATCATCCCCCCTCGAAGGGTCTGGTCGCGCATGGCGGCTTCCGCTTCCGCGATGGTCATGCTCGATATCAGGTTGCCCGCGCCGTCGAGCACGCCGGGCACATCGGTCATGAGCAGCAGCTTATGGGCCTTGAGCGCGCCCGCGAGCGCGCCCGCGACAAGGTCGGCGTTGATGTTGTAGGTCTCTCCGCCTTTACCCACCCCCACGGGAGCTATGACCGGGATGATGCTGCTCTGTTCGAGGGTCTTCAGGATATCCAAATTGATCCGCGCCACTTCGCCCACGAGACCGATGTCGATGATCTCGGTGGGCCTGTCGTCTCCCGTATCGCGGTAGATTTTGAGCTTGCGCGCCTCGATGAGCTGCCCGTCCTTGCCGCTGAGCCCGATAGCGCAGCCGCCCTGGCGGTTGATGAGGGACACGATTTCCTTGTTCACCTTGCCCGCGAGCACCATTTCGACGATGTCCATCGTGTCGGCGTCCGTTATGCGCATTCCCTCGCAAAATTCGCTTTTCTTGCCGATTCTCTTGAGCATCTGGCCGATCTGCGGCCCGCCTCCGTGCACCACCACGGGATTTATTCCGATGTATTTCATCAAAACGATATCCTTGGCGAAGCTCTCCTTGAGGTCTTCGGCAACCATCGCGTGGCCCCCGTATTTTATGACGACCGTCTTCTGGTAAAACCGGCGAATGTAAGGCAGCGCCTCGATCAGGATGTTGGCTCTCTCGCTCATCTCAGGCCCTCGAAAAGAAATAAAAATCCTCCCTTTCCACCTAAACCGGAGGATTGACGGACAGAATAAATTTTTTCAAGGCTAAGAATGTAAAGGATTGAGGGGCCGTTTTCAAACGAAATATTTAAAAGGCGAATAAAAATAGGCACTTCACGGGTCCGGTGACATGGCTCGGGACCTTTTTGGTCCGGCGGGTCGCCACAGCGTGATGGATGGTCTTTGCAAGTAGCTGAAAAGTGAACGGTTTCCGGTGTCGGATAAAACGGCCCGGCAGGGAGGGCGGGGCTGGGACAGGTCGCGGCGCGCGAGATAAAAAAAACTATGCGAAGACGCTAATTTGTGCATTATCGCTTGACACGGCGTCCACATTGTACTATTTCTCTCAACGTTCGTTTACCTCCTAAGTGTTACCCTCCCCTGGGGGTTGGGGGGCCCCCAGGGGGGGATACATTTATTTCTCTCCCGTCATCACACGGTCCCCATCCTGTTTTCAACCCGATAATGCTTCCCGAATGCTGCTGATTTTCTGCATTTCTGTTAGGGATGTGGAAAATATTATGATGCCATTTTAGGGTAGATTTTTATGTGGCACTACGGAAGTATTGCTCGTTCCCATGCTCCAGGGGCTGTTGCCCAAACCACAGACACCTTCCCGGGTGTGGATCCGAACCAAATAAATTCGCGATGGCCAGCCCCTACCATTCCGGCATTCCGGGCGGGGATCAACCCCGCCCCTACGGGTTTCAACACAACCTGACGCCATCGTTCAACCGTAGGGGCG
>JBAQYM010000143.1:0-36188 GCA_049300095.1 Syntrophobacteraceae bacterium | reverse complement strand
GCACGGTCTCCCGACCGTGCCACGGGTCCGACCGAAGGTCTCCCTGGAGGGCGGTCGCAACAAATTGGAGACCCGCGGTCACACCGAGTGGCGCGGTCATGAGGGGCTGTTGCCCAAAGAAATATTCAAGTTGCGCGACTATTGAGCCAGACGTGAGTCCCCCTCCCTGCGATGGGAGGGGTTAGGGGAGGGTGTTGAATTTTCAAGTACTTACGACCCCCGCCCCCAGCCCCTCCCGCCAAGGGAGGGGAGACCTCCGCCCTGTTTTGGCCACACCTGTCGCAACTTTTGCGTTCGGGCAACAGCCCCATGAGACCACGCCACAACAGGGCGGTAGGATGGGTGGAGCGGAACGTAACCCATCGAACTGATCCGTCCACCGGCGGGGGCCGGACTCCTACCAATCCGGACGCGGCAGCAGCTTCTGCCGCGAAGCGGGCGGCGGCGGCTCCAGGCCGCCGCTTGGGGCCTCGACGGGAAGAAGTCTCCCCCAATTTGTCCTCTCGCGCATGGCCTTTATGGTCTCTTCCGATACAAAACCCTTGTCGGCGCGGATTTGCCAGCCGCCCCCGAGGGCCTTGTACAGTGTGACAAGGCTGGAAGCGACGGTCCCCCTGCTTTGCGTCAGGCGGTCCTGCTGCTGCACGAGGGACTGCTGGGCGGTGAGCACCCGCGTATAGTCGGTGGCCCCCTCGCGGTACTGGATCATTGCAAGGTCCACCGCCCTTTTGGCGGCCAGCGTGCTTTCGGATAGCATTTGCGCCTGGTCCTGGCTTTTGAGGAAGGACACCAGGGAATCCTCGACCTCCCGGGCGGCGCGCAGCACCGTATTCTGGTAAGTCACGAGCAACTGCTGGAACCGGGCGTCCTGCACCCGAATGTTATTCTGGATCCTGCCGTAGTTCAGGACAGGCCACTGGATCGAGGGACCGGTCGCCAGGGTCAGACTGCGCCAACTGAAAAGATCGGAAAACGAGCTGCCGCCCGTGCGGGTGAGCGATGAATCGCTGGACAGGAACCCGAAGGACCCGGTCAGGGAAATCTTCGGGAAAAGGTCGGCCTTGGCCGCTCCGATCAGCGCGCATTGGGCCGCGGCCTGCAATTCGGCGCTCCGGATGTCGGGGCGGCGGCGAAGCAACTCGGCCGGGATGCCGACCACCACATCGGCGGGCGCGACCGGAATGGGCCTGGCATCTCCCAGCATGTCCTGGAGGTCCCCCGGCGGCATCCCGAGCAGTGTGCTCAAGGAGTGCTTGGCATCCTGATACCCGATTTCAAGGGTGGAAATCTGCGACATGGTATCGTAGAGAAGGCTCCGGGCCTGCTGAAGATCGAGCTCCGTAACCGCTCCGTTGCGGTACCGCGCCTCGACCAGATCGTAGGAACTCTTTTGAATGGCGACATTTTCCCGCGCGACCCGCAGCCGCTCCTCGTAAGTGCGGATAAGCGTATACGTTGACGCCACATCGCTTGTCAGGGTCACCAGAACGTCGTCGTAATTTGCAACGGATGCAATCAGGTTCGCGTCCGCGGATTCCACGGCACGCCGGAATTTCCCCCAGAAATCGAGTTCCCATGCGGCATCGAGCGCATAGGTGTACGCCTGATACCTGAGGTCTCCCCCGGTGGTGTTTGCGGCATTCTGGCTGGTTTCCGTATACGAATGGGAGGCGTTCAGTTGCTGCTGCTGCGGATACTGGTTGCCTACCGCTATTCCGAGCTGGGCCCTGGCCTCGAGGATTCGAATTCCGGCAATCTGCAGGTCGAGGTTCTGCTTGTAGGCGGTCGCGATGAGCGCATCGAGCACGGGGTCGTTGAATACCGTCCACCACTGACTGTAGTCCGCCGCCTCTTTCCGGGCCCTGGGGTCCTTGGCCTCGTCCCACTCTTTGGCGACCGGCGCGGAGGGTTTTCGAAAGTCCGGCCCCACCGTCGCACAACCGTATGAAAGCAGCGCCAATCCGATCACGCTCAGGATAAAAAACGGCCTGATCCGGCACAATGCAACGGCTGCGGACAACGCAACCGCGCAGATACGCCACCGGCGATCTTCGGCCCGCGGGTCCCTCTTCCGCATTTTATCTCCATTCCACGCCGGGATCTCCCCGGTTTAACCACCGGCAACCAGCGGCCGCGGGACGGCCGCTGTGGACCCCATCGTCACTATTTCACCTTCTCCCATGTCTTGTCGGGGTCGAAAATCTTGATCCGTTGGGCAAGCGATTCCGTCCTCGGTCCGAGGTCTTTCTGATAGATTACTCCCTCGTGGTTTACCACGAACGTCACTATTCCGGACGACCCGTATTTCGCGGGGTAGGCAACCAGCGCAAACCCGCCGATCATCTTGTCCTTGACCACGTAGTCGAAGGCCCCTCCGGAGGCGTTTTTACCCTGCGCCTTCAAGATTCGGTAGAAATATCCGTGGTACGGGGCCGGCTTACCGCCGGGGTCTTTCTTGTACCCCTCTTTTCGGGCATTGGCCATGAAGATGCCCACCGGGCTCGGTTGTTCGCCCTCTTTCGTTTCCCAGTAGAGACCGTCCCTTTTACCGGGTTCGCTAAAGACTCTCTGAGCATATTCCCTTAAACCGCCCTTCCGCGTTGACACGGCGTATTCGCGCTGCGCATCGACATAGGCAAGGCAGACCTGGATAGCGCCAAGCTCGTTCCTCCCGATCCTGCGGTTCAGAATTTCCTCTTTGCCCTGTTCCGTGTCAAATCGCCAGCTTCCTTTTTCCTGGACAAGAGGGATGGGAAGCGGCCAGTTGTCCCTGCCAAGCTCGAGGATTGCCTTCCGGTCCCCTCGCCTGACTATCTCCCTCTTCTCGTCAAACATCTTGACGGCCCGCGCGCGCATTTCATTATCGGCAACATCATCTCCCGAGGAAACCAGGTCTTTTTCACGCTCTCCGAAAATGGCCAGCAGTCCCTTGCGATCGTTGCTCTTCATGGCCTCGTACAATGCGTTAACCGCGTCCTCGGGCGACTTGAAGACTTTTTGTTTCCCAGCTTTCGAGGCCGCGACGGCATTACCGAAGAACGCCGCCAGGAGCAGTGCCCCGGCCATGAGAAATATCGGAGCAAAGCGGCAGATATGTCCCCTCCCCTTGCCTTTTATGGACGACATCATGATTGGACCTCCATCAGATGTAAAAGATTGTCGCTCTTGTCCCTGACCAACCCGCGGATGCAAACGTGATTATCGCCGGCCGTGAAACCCGCCGCCGCCGCCATGCATTCCACCGCCACCACCGTGAAACCCGCCGCCGCCGCCGTGAAACTCGCCACCGCCCTGCATCCCGCCGCTACGGCTCATAAAGCCGCGATCTGCATGCTCCCTGGCCTCGCCGCCGTGCGACATGCCGTCAAACGCGCCGGGCCGGGTCTGCCCGCCGCCCATGGAACCGGCGCCCTGCGGGCGGCCCATCTCACCGCCGCGACCCGCTCTATCGCCTGCCGTCGGCTGGCGGCCCGGCTCTCGATAGCCGGTCTGGTGCATCCCTTGTCCCCCGGGGGCCTGTGAATGACCCCGGTAATCGCGCCCGGCGTCCGGCGACCCCGGACGTTTTTGCCCGTACTGCCGCCCGGCCGCATCGTTGCGATAGGCCACACCCTTTCTGTGGTCCGGATTGTGCTGCCATTTCCCCGTTTGGACGCCGCCGGCCTTCAAATTATGGTTGACGTTGATATTTCGGTTCACATTCACATTGATCGTGTGATTGCCCCAGTTCCAGTTTCCCCAACCGTGACCCCAGGCCGCTCCCACGGCAACTCCCGCGGCGAAGGCGACCCCCGCGCCAACGAACGCGGGCCCCCAGTAATAGGGCGGGTAGGCCGGATACAGCCACGGACCGTAGACGACCACGGGATTGTAGGCGGGGATATATACCACCTCGGGATTTACCGGTTCGATCCGGATGACCTTCTCTTCGACGATCACCTGCTGTTCCCTGGTGCTCTTGAGGTTATTCTGTGCATGCGCCCTCGCGCGCAGCTTCTGCACAGTGTCCATGACATCGCCCTGCTGGCCGAGGAATGCATCCCCGAGTTGCTGCGTCCAGTCGAGCTGCTCGCTCATCATGGAAAGGACCTCCGGGAACGGGACAAGGGCCTTGATGCTCGGGTCCCATTCCATTTTGTCGAGGGCGGTGTATAACGTCTCACCCTTGAGCTTGCTGTTCTGCCTCACCCAGCGGTCAGCCTGAACCACCTCGAGCGGGTAGGTTGACGCCATCAGGACCTGCGCGAGCAAGGAATCCGGATAAAGCGCTATGGGCGCGAGCATTTGATCCAGTTGTTCCTGTTTAAAGGGCTGGTCGTCCCCCGGGCCGGCCGCGGAGGCCCCAAGCGGCGGCGCCATAAGCACGACAACGAGCCAACATAAAGCATACCCGAACACCTTCCCCGGATTCATCGCCTCCTCCTTTACTCTTCTTAGAGTGAACCGCTGTATGCTTTCGGTACAAAAACACGTCAGGTATGAACTCGACTTGATCCGCCAAAGGTAAAGGCGTAACGCGGTACGTTTGAAACGTGGAGAGTAAATTCCAAACAAGTTGCGCCCTCGGGAAGAAGGCGACGAATGGAAACAGCAAGTCCTGCAAATATGTGCGGCCCAATATTAATTCCAGCCCGCGCATCACCGGCGTTGCCAATCAGGCCAACATCATGGTGAATGCCGCGGCGGGCTTCCACGCAATGCGGCCGCGCCTCATCGAGGATCGGACACCTCCGGCCGGGCCGGGCGCCTCATTTTCAACAGCATATTCCCGGAATTGTCAAACTCGGGGAGTCCCCCGACAAATATGGAGGGTTACCCTTAGTTAATGAGAATATACTTTTCCGACCTCTGTCCGCCGGCGTCCGACATCAGCAATAATTGTCAGTGGCGGTTTGTAGGCTGGTAGACTATACAGCAATCTTTCGCAGTCAGCAATTCCTTTCACCAATGGCCTCGCGCCGGCCCGAAGGTTTGCACGAGTCGGCCCAAATTCATTCGCTCGTATTCGGTGATAGGTCCTCGCCGGTCGAGTGGAAGAATACGGGGCTGTTGCCAGCATTGTCCGGTTTGGTTTTTGCAAGTGGCATGCTTTTGTGCCCCAAAGGGGCTAAATAACTCAGCCCAGGGTCAGTCTCGCGCTTCGCGGGACGCCACCCTGGGCTGGAATATGAAGCCCTTTCAGGGCTGGGCCACCGGCGCATGCAAGTTCCTAACCGGACACTGCTGGGCTGTTGCCCAAAAAGATTGCGAACCATCACGGGTAAAGTGCAAACTGCCCAACGCCCGGTGGGAGCGGCTTGTAGCCGCGATGGACGTGCCATGCCGGCGGATGCGCGTGCAGTGGCAACGCTTTGGACTCTAAGCGCGATCTCGTCGCTTTCCGGCCAAACGAAAACGTTGCCGGGCTCATCTTCAGGCAACGCTTTGGGCTCTAACCGCGATCTCGTCGCTCTGGCACGCCCGTCGCGGCTGCAAGCCGCTCCCACGGATTTATTCCGGTTGTCTTTTACGGTCATGTGCAACCACCATTTCGGTCATGAGGATTTGGGCAACAGCCCCATAATGGCGGGAATAGTAAGTTGGATGAGAAACGGATAGTGCGGGGGTGGACACAATGAACGCACGGCCCAAGACGGAGCGCGCGCCGGTGAGACCATGATCATTCTTCTCGGGACCGGCCAGCACACGCGCGCCGGTGAGACCAAGTTCATTCATCTCGGGATCGGCCAGCACACGCGCACAGTAGTTCCCCTGCCGGGGGCCGATTCAATAGAGAAGGTCCCGCTCGACAGTTCCGCGCGCTCCCGCATGCTGGTGAGGCCTATTCCCTCCTGTTGATCGCAGGACCGCGCATGTTCGCGATTAAACCCGTCTCCGTTATCCTGGACGGTCAGTTCAATTTGATGCCGTCTGTGTTTGAGGGACACTCGCGCCGCGCTGGCGCCGCTGTGTTTGGTGATATTGTTGAAAGCCTCCTGGATGATCCTGAAGACCACGATCTTCACGTCTTCCGATATGTCCTCGTCGTCAATGTCGAATTCCCGCTCGACGACGATTCCGGGACAGTTCATCCGGTATTGATTCAGGAACCACTCGAGGGCGGGGACCAGGCCGAGACTGTCAAGGATCGAAGGGCGCAGGTCCATCCAGATCCTTTTTACCTCGATGATGAGACGCTCCATCTCGGATATCGGAGTGTCGAGGCAGTCGGGGTTCACCTTGCCGCGCCCGAGCTGCTTGCGGGCGGTCTCGAGGGCGAACCTGATGGCGGTCAGGTACGAGCCGAGGCTGTCGTGGAGCTCTCCGGCGATTCTTTTGCGTTCCTCTTCCTGGGCGATGAGCAGTTGCGACGAGAGGCGCCGCAGTTCGTTGGTGGACTGCTGGAGGGCCTTTTCGGTCCGCCTGCGCTCGCGGATCTCCTCTTCGAGTTCAACAAGCGTTTCACGGATTTCCAGGTTGCTCATCCCGAGTTCCACGATCATCATGGCAAGCTGGCTGAGGAAGGAAAGAACGCTTCGCAACTGGCTTTCCGAGATGACCGGGACCTTTCCCACAGCCTCGATGTATCCGTCGGGGTCGAAACCGAAGGTCTCGGCCTGCTGCCTGAAGTAGGCCGCGTGAGGCCTTTGGAAAAACACCTGACCCGTCGTAATGCTCGCGATGTGTTTTCCCTTTATGATGATCGGCGTCGCGCCTTCCATCAGCCCGTTTTCACACTCGTTTATGCTGAGCCTCCGGTGCTCTTTCAATTTTTCCGTGAGCAGGGCGTGGCTTTTCTTGCATTGCCTGATGGAATCCGGAAAGACCCGGTGATATTTCACGCAGATGTCCCTCCACCCGGTGGCGATGAGGACCTTCTGCATGGGATATTCGACGAGCCCGGCGGTAAAACCCGTTGCGGTGGAAAAAGCGTGGAACACCGTTTGAAGCGCATCGATGTCCACCAGGTCGCGGATGCCGTATCTCCCGTCCACAAGGTGGCGGCTCGCGCATTCCGGCGAATCGTCATCGGCCAACTCGTTTCCAATGCCTGCCCCCGGCGCTTCCAGGTCGCCAACCTGCCGGCGCAGTTCCAGGAGCTCGCTTATGAGTTGTTCCTTCGTCTTTTCCCGGTCGAGCATCTTTCGAGACTCCGAATCAGAATTTGCGAGAGAGCTTGGACGATACGCTATTTTAGCCCCATGTAATCAATATGACCAGCGCCGACTTAATGCCCTTGAAAGAATTGATGGAGAGAAGTAAAATCATTCTAAAAGGAAAGGTTCTCTGTACGCCTGATCATACTCTATTCGACCTGCTCGTTGTGGAAGCGCACTGTGATGGATCAGCCCATACGCACCGGAATAATCGTCGACGAACCGACTGTGGCCGCCACGCTCGCGGAACTGGAACCAAAAGGCGATCCCGCCCGTGTGCGTGAAGTCCTCGCAAAGGCGCGGGAACTCAAGGGTCTCGACAACGACGACGTCGCCGCGCTCATTCCCGTAAGCGACCCCGACCTTCTGGCGGAAGTTTTCGACACCGCCCGCCACATCAAGGAATCCATATACGGCCCGCGCATCGTCTTGTTCGCCCCCCTTTATATTTCAAATCTTTGCAACAACGAATGCCTCTACTGCGGCTTCCGCGCCGGGAACAAGAGCCTCAAGCGCCGCGCCCTCACCCGCGAGGAGATCGCGGACGAGGTGCGCATCATCATCGGGCAGGGTCACAAGCGAATTCTCCTGGTCTCGGGGGAAAGCTATCCCGACGAGGGCTTCCGCTTCATTCTCAACGCCATAGAAACGGTATACGCGACGCGCTCGGGCCGTGGGGAAGTGCGCCGGGTAAACGTCAATATCGCGCCGCTCGAAATCGAGGAGTTCCGCCGGCTCAAGGCCGCCGGCATCGGGACCTACCAGCTCTTTCAGGAAACCTACCACCGGGAAACCTATGCCCGCATGCACCCGGGCGGGCGCAAACGGGACTGCGACCGGCGCCTGAAGGCCATCGACCTGGCCCTCACGGCCGGGATCGACGACGTGGGGATGGGCCTGCTCTTCGGACTCTACGACTGGCGCTTCGAGGTGCTGGCCCTCCTTCAGCACGTCCGGCACCTGGAAAAAACTTTCGGCATCGGCCCCCACACCCTGAGCGTCCCGCGCATCGAACCGACCTTTGGCTCGGAGGTGGCCGCAAATCCGCCACATCCGGTGAGCGACCCGGATTTTCTCAAAATTGTCGCCATCTTGCGCATGGCCGTACCTTATACCGGGATGATCATGTCCACGCGCGAAAATGAGGCCATCCGAAGGGCGACCCTGGCCCTTGGGGTATCGCAGATATCGGCCGGAAGCCGCACGAACCCGGGCGGATACGCGGACGGCGTCCAGGACCGGGGCGCGCAGTTCGAGCTGGGCGACCACCGCTCGCTCGACGAGGTGGTCGCCGACCTCGCCGCGATGGGCTACATCCCCTCATTTTGCACGGCCTGCTACCGGCTCGGGCGCACGGGGCACGACTTCATGGAGATCGCAAAGCCGGGCGACATCAAATACCGCTGCGACCCGAACGCCCTTTCGACGTTTCTCGAATATCTCATGGATTACGCCTCGCCGGAGACCAGGATTTCCGGCGAAAAGGCGGTGCAGGCGCATCTCGACCGCATGGATTCGAAGCAAAGGGCCGTGGCGTCGAGACTGCTGGATCGCGTGCGCGCCGGATCGCGCGATGTGTACATCTGATAATTCCACAGGAAGAGCCCCATGGAAAGCGGTCACAGGATCGAGAGGGACCTGCTGGGAGAGGTCTTGATTCCGGGATCGAAACTCTACGGCATCCACACCGCCCGGGCACGGGAAAATTTTCCACTGACCGGCCGGCCGCCCCACCCTGAGCTGATCCGCGCATTCGGCGATGTAAAACTCGCGTGCGCACGGACGAATCGCGCCCTCGGCGCATGGCGGGACGACCCCGCCAAGGCCGAGGCGATCGAGGCCGCCTGCCGCGAGATGGCCGGCAGTCGCCTTACCGGGCATGTGGTGGTCGATCTTCTGCAAGGGGGCGCCGGGACCAGCGCCAACATGAACGTCAACGAGGTGCTGGCGAACCGCGCCCTGGAACTGCTCGGCGAGGAACGCGGAAGCTATGGCCGCGTGTCCCCCCTTGCCGATATAAACCTGCACCAGTCAACGAACGACACCTACCCTACCGCGCTCAAGCTTGCCGCGATCAGGGGGATCGAGGTCCTTGAATCCAGGGTGCTGTCGCTCCAGGAAGCGTTCCAGGACCTCGAGAAGCGTTTTGCGCACGTCGTAAAGATCGGAAGGACCCAGTTGCAGGACGCGGTCCTCACCACCCTCGGGCGCGAGATGGGCGCTTACGCCGAGGCGTTCAACCGGGACAGGTGGCGCATCTACAAGTGCCAGGAGCGCCTGAGGGTGATCAATCTCGGCGGGACCGCAATCGGCACCGGCCTGGCCGCCCCGCGCGAATACATTTTTCGCGTGACGGAAGTCTTGCGCGACATCACCGGCATCGGGTTCGCGCGCGCCGAAAACCTCGTGGACAACACGCAAAACGCGGACGTTTTCGTCGAGGTCTCGGGGATTCTCAAGGCCTGCGCCACGACCCTGCTGAAAGTTTGCGGCGATCTTCGTTTCATGTCGGGCGGGCCCCAGGGCGGTCCGGCCGAAATATTTCTGCCGCGGCGCCAGCCGGGATCGACGATCATGGCGGGCAAGGTGAACCCCGTTATCCCCGAGGCGGCAAGCCAGGCGGCAATGCTCGTTTTCGGACTGGACGTCTCCCTAACCTTTGCCTGCGCGTCGGGGAGCCTCGAGCTCAACCCGTTTTTGCCGCTCGTTGCGGCGTGCCTTCTGGATTCGATCGACCTTCTGGCAAACGCGTGCGACATTTTGTGCCGCCACTGCGTGAGCGGCATCGAAGCCAACGAGGAGCAGTGCCGAAAGCAGGTGCGAAACTCGACCGCGGCGGCAACGGCCCTGCTTCCGGCGCTCGGCTACGATGCGGTGTGCGGGGTGGTCGAGCGCGCGCGCGGGCGTAATGCGAGCGTGCGTGACATAGTGATCGAGGAAAATCTTTTGACCGAAGCCCGGTTCGAGGAACTGATAAGCCCCGAGGCCGTCTGCCGGCTGGGAACACCGTCAGGGACCTGATACACGAGTACATAAATATGATGACGCACCCGCGTTCCGGCAGTCCGGGCGGGGATCAACCCCGCCCCTACGGTTTTAGCGGAGTTCTGACGCCTCCCCTTGAACGTAGGGGCGGGGTTGATCCCCGCCCGGACTGCCGGAACGGACATGTGCCGATAACAGGACAACGGACATGTGCCGATAACGGGACAATGAGTCATGGAACCTATGAAATCCACCAGTGAGCTGGGTTCGCCATGCTGAAAACACCGCGCGGGATGCGCATTCACATCGGCTTTTTCGGCCGCCGAAACGTCGGCAAGTCGAGTCTTTTAAACGCGATCACACACCAGCAGGTGTCTATCGTCTCCGAGGTCGCCGGGACGACCACCGACCCGGTCGAAAAACCCATGGAACTCCTGCCCCTCGGGCCGGTGCTTTTCATCGACACGGCCGGGATCGACGACGAGGGCGCCCTGGGGAAGCTTCGCGTGGGGAAGACCCGCCAGATTCTGGACCGTACCGACCTTGCCGTCCTGGTGGCGGAAGCCGGGACCTGGGGCGCATTCGAGGACCGGATGCTCGCCGAGCTCCGGGAGCGGGAAATCCCCGTGGTAATCGCATTCAATAAATGCGACATCGTCTCTCCCGATGCGGTGCTACCGCGAAAATTCCCCGGGGAGGACGCGCCGACGGTCCAGGTGAGCGCCTTATCCGGTCAGGGGATTTTGGATTTTCGCCAGGCGCTGCTCGATAATGCTCCGGCCGAATTGATCGACAACCCCACGATTGCCGGAGACCTCATCGCGCCGGGCGAGACCGCCGTCCTGGTCATTCCGATAGATAAGGAGGCCCCCAAAGGCCGGCTCATCCTGCCCCAGGTCCAGACCATTCGAGACCTGCTGGACAGCGACGCAATATGTGTTATGGTCAAGGAGCGTGAATTGCGAAGGGCGCTCGGTCGGTTGAACACCCCGCCCGGGATCGTCATTACCGACTCGCAGGCCTTTCTCAAGGTCGCCGCCGATGTGCCCCGGAGCATTCCGCTGACCAGTTTTTCGATCCTTTTCGCCCGGTTCAAGGGTGACCTGCTCACCCAGGTCGAAGGGGTCCTGGCAATCGACAGTCTCAACGCGGGGGACCGCATTCTCGTCGCCGAGGCGTGCAGCCATCACCCCATAGGCGAGGACATCGGCCGGGTGAAGATCCCGCGCTGGCTGACCCAGTATGTCGGGGGCAAGCTCGAATTTACGCACACGCGGGGCCACGATTTCCCCACGGACGTGTCCCCCTACAAGCTCGTTATTCACTGCGGCGCGTGCATGTGGAACCGGCGCGAGATGCTCGGCCGAATCCTGCACTGCCGCCGGTCCGGAGTCCCGATTACCAACTACGGCGTCGTGATCGCCCACAGCCTCGGCATACTCGAACGCGCGCTCGAACCCTTCCCCGCCGCACTGGAGTTGTACCGCAATGCCCGCTGATCCGTTTACAGCAATTGGCCTGCAGGAAATGGAAGACCGCCGCTGGATTATGGAGTGGCTGCGCGAGCAGGACCCGGACCGGCTTGCCTGGTTGTGGCGACGGGCCGATACCGTGCGAAAGGAATTCGTCGGAGACGAGGTTCATCTTCGCGGGCTTATCGAGATATCCAATAGCTGTGTTCGCCAGTGCGCCTACTGCGGCCTGCGCGCGGGCAACGCCCGCATCGAGCGCTACCGGATGAGCGCCGAGGAGATTCTTGCCTGCGTGGCCGAGGCCCACCGGCTCGGACTGGGAACGGTTGTTCTCCAGTCGGCGGAAGACTACGGACTCACGACCGAGTGGGTCGCCTCGCTTGTCGGACGGATAAAGGCCGAGACGCCCCTTGCGGTCACCCTCAGCCTCGGCGAGCGCCCCGAAAGCGATCTCGCCGCATGGCGCGAGGCGGGGGCCGACCGTTATTTCCTGCGCTTCGAAACATCGGATATGTGGCTCTACCGAAGCATTCACCCTTCCTCGCCTTCCCGCGGTCCCTCGAACCGCATAGACCTGCTTCGAACGCTTCAAAAGCTTGGATACCAGACCGGGAGCGGAATAATGATCGGGATTCCGGGACAATCCCACGACAGCCTTGTCGAGGACATCCTGCTGTTTCGGTCCCTGGACCTCGACATGGTGGGCGTGGGGCCGTATCTGCCCAACCCGGACACCCCGATGGGATGCGGCGAATGGAAATCCTGGCTCAGTCCCGATCAGCAGGTCCCCAACAGCGAGACCATGACCTGCAAGGTGCTCGCGCTCACGCGACTTTGCTGCCCGGAAGTCAATATGCCCTCGACTACCGCCCTGGCCACCATCAATGCGGCCAAAGGGTACGAGCACGGCCTCAGCCGCGGCGCGAATGTGGTCATGCCGAACCTCACCCCGTTTCAGTACCGCGAGAAGTACGAAATCTACCCGAAACCGCAGTCTGAATCCGACGCGAGTTCGACTGTCGAAAAAATCCGCTCCCGAATCGAATCCATCGAACGTACTGTCGGCAGAGGGACGGGCTGCCGCGTCAGGCGCCCGGTTTCGCCCGAGACGAGCACATGGAGAACCGCATGAGCAACACCAAGGAACCCACGGAACTCGCGATCTGCATGGGCAGTTCGTGTTTTTCCCGGGGCAACAAGCGCAACATCAAGATCATCAAGGAATACATCAACCATCACGGGCTGTGCGGCAAGGTGGTGCTCAAGGGGCATCTGTGCGAAGGCCTGTGCAAGGACGGTCCCAACATCACGGTGGACGGCCAGGTTTTCAACGCCATCGACTCGGATTTGATTGATTTTGTCCTCGACCAGCAACTCAAACCGCAGGAATAGGGTGGGAAGATGAAGGAAAAAGGCGCGATCATCTTTACCGAAATTACGGAGTGCCAGGACTGCTTCAAGTGCATCCGCGAGTGCCCCGTCAAGGCGATCAAGGTGGAAAATGCCTGCGCGGCCGTAATACCCCAACTCTGCATTCTGTGCGGCCACTGCGTCGAGGTCTGTCCCAACGGGGCAAAACACGTGCGGGACGATTTGCGGCGGGCCAGAACGCTCCTCCAGGAAAAGGAGCTGGTGTTCGCCTCGCTCGCGCCCTCCTTTATCAGTGAATTCCCCGACGTCCCCGCCCCCGTCGTGATTCGCGCCCTCAAAAAGCTCGGTTTCCACGGGGTTTCCGAAACGGCGCTGGGGGCCGAGCGGGTTTCCGGCAGCACGGCCAGGCTTCTCGAGGACAGGACGCCGCGCGTGATCATCTCGACGGCCTGCCCGGTGGTCGTAAACTATCTCGGCAAATACTACCCGCAGTACGCCGGCAGTCTCATGCACCATGTTTCGCCGATTCTCGCCCACTGCAAACTGCTGCGCGAGCATTTCGGGCCGTCGATCGGGATCGTCTTCTTCAGCCCCTGCATCGGCAAAAAGGGCGAGGCGGACCTCAACTCGGACCTCCTGGACGTCGCCCTCACCTTTGAAGACCTGCGGCGCTGGTTCAACGACGAGCAAATCTCCTTCGATACTGACACCGACGAGGGCGATTCCTTTGTCCCGCACCCGGCACGGGAAGGGGCGCTCTACCCCATAGACGGCGGGATGATAGCCGGCGTCAAGGCCGGCTGCAGCGTCATGGAAGCGGACTGCATGTCCTTTTCCGGGATTCGAAACGTTCAAAGGGCCATTTCGGGCCTAAACGAAATGCGCCTCTCCGGTCCCATTTTTCTCGAGTTGCTGGCGTGCGAAGGCGGCTGCGTGAACGGCCCCAAAGCCAGCCAGCGCCAGGCGACCGCCTGGAAACGCTGCCAGATAATAAACTACGCGCAATATCCCCGGAGCGAAATTCCCCGGGACCTCTCGGCGCAGACCACGGGCGGCCTCTCGCCGGACCCGGTCCCGGTCAAGGAGTACAACGACAAGATACTCCAGCAGATGCTCCAAACCATCGGCAAATACGGCCCGGAAGACGAACTCAACTGCGGGGGCTGCGGCTACGATAATTGCCGTGAATTCGGCAAGGCGCTGATCGACGGCAAGGCTGAGAGGGTGATGTGCGTGGCCTATATGCGCAAGCTCGCACAGAAGAAAACCAACGCGCTGATGGAAAAGACCCCCAGCGCCATCATCCTGGTGGACGAGGAAATCAAGATAATCGAATGCAACCTCAATTTCGCCAAACTTCTGGGCCCCGACGTCGAGAAGGCCTACCGGGAAAAACCGGGCCTCGAGGGGATCTTTCTCAGGGAAATCGCCCCATTCCATTCGCTGTTCAAGACGGTCCTCGAAAAAGACGAAGACATGCTCAACCGCGACCTGCGCTATAAGAAGTCGGTCCTGCACGTGGACATCTTCTCGATAGAAAAACACCGCGTGGTCTGCGCCATCTTTCAGGACATCACCAAGCCCACGATTCACAAGGAAGCCATGATCCAGAAGGCCCAGGTCGTCATCAAGAAGAACCTTTCCACCGTCCAGCAGATCGCCTACCTGCTGGGTGAAAACGCGGCCGAATCGGAAGTGATTTTGAACTCCATCATTCAGTCGATCACAACTCCGGAGGTGGAATGATCAAGACCACGCGCGACTTCTTCCTCGATATAGACTTCTACCAGTTCTGCAAGCACGGCCAGAACATTGCCGGGGACGTCTTCCTCAACCACAGGATAAAGGAAGAAAATCGGGTGATCTCGGTCCTCTCGGACGGCCTGGGCAGCGGGATCAAGGCAAGCGTCCTGGCCACGCTCACCGCCACGATGGCGATGAAATACACCTCGAACTATGCCGACGTGCGGGAGACCGCCGAGGTGATTATGGACACCCTCCCGGTCTGCAACGTCCGCAAGATCAGCTACTCGACCTTCACCATCCTCGACATCAACAGCGCGGGGCATGCCCGCATCATCGAGCACGGAAATCCCCGGTTTGTGCTCCTGCGCGGGACGCAGCACGTGGATGTTGCCAAATCCCCTATCCAGCTCAAGAAGTGGCACGACCGGGAAGTCAGCATCTCGGAATTCGACCTGCACATCGGCGACCGCATCGTCTATTACTCCGACGGGGTGACACAGGCAGGCATGGGCCTTCCGAAGTATCCTCTCGGATGGGGAAGAAGGGAGGCCGTCGAGAACATTCAGAAGTGGATCGGCTGGGAAAAAGGCATCTCGTCGCGCCAACTCGCCAGGAAAGTCGCCATTCTCGCCAGGCAGATCGATTCCTATGAGCCCAAGGACGACATCACATGCGGCGTGATGTACCTTCGCCGTCCCCGATGCCTTCTGATGGTCACCGGACCTCCGTTCGCGCAGACACGAGACGAGGAACTGGCCCACCTGGTCAGGTCGTTTTGCGGGCGAAAGGTAATCTGCGGAGGTACGACGGCCCAGATTATCAGCCGCGAACTCGATGAAGCGATCGACATGGACCTGGACCGGCTCGATCCCGAAATCCCACCGCCCTCGAAGATGGCGGGCATCGAACTGATTACCGAGGGCACCCTGACGCTCAGCAAGGTTGCCGAAATCCTCGAACGCGGCCCCAAAACGGAGACCTCGCGCACCAACGCCGCCACCATGCTGACATCCATCCTCCTCGACAGCGACGTCATCCACTTCGTCGTCGGCACCCGCGTGAACGAGGCGCACCAGGACCCCAACCTTCCCCTCGAACTCGACATCCGCCGAAACATTATCAAGAAGATCGCGAACCTTCTCGAAGAAAAGTACCTCAAAGAGACGCACAAGAGATTTATATAACGGTGGGTAAGAGCGGCGGACAGGTGTCTTGCGGACGGCAAGGCCTAAAACCCGGCCTTGCCCCGAGGGCAATGGCTTCAACGCCGGGCTGGTTCAGTGGCGGAATGTTCCATAATCGACCGGGACCCCCCACTTCGGCCCACCATGAAATATCAATGGGTCAGCCTGATCGGAGGGATAACCTTTAATGACTTTCCAGATATTCATCAGTCATCACGTCTTTCAAGTTGCTCAACCATGACTTGTTCGATACTTTTGGCTTTACTCGGCTCCCTGAGGTGTTCTTCCCACTCCGCGTTTGCCTCGACAATCTCTTCTTGAGTTACGTCGGAAGCATATTCAATGTGAGCCAGCAAATTCTCCCTCTCTTCGATAGGAACCACTACCGCGGTGCGCCGCCCTTGGTCGTCGGTCAGGTATTGTACTGACATATGTGCTTCCTCCTTACCCCGTTCTTGGATCCGGCGAACGAATTCCTTATGGTAGCCCACGTTTTCACCCCATCGGTTCCTTGGTACTGCCTGAATTTCAAAGATGCTTAGATTTTAGCCTGATTTTTTTGGGTGTGCAAATTCTTGCAACTGGTTGCGGTGGGATTGCGAAATTCCGAAGTGAGGCCAACCGTCAAATCTCTAAGGACTACAAATCTTACACGGTCGGTACCCGGCCTGGATCGCCGCGTCCCTCGACTCAAAAACCTCGGTGCAGTTGGGGCAATTATAGTGCATGCAGCCACTGCGGTGAAAGACATGGCTCACAACGTTGCCATGAAATTTAGTCGCGTCCTGGCCGCGTGAAGTCGCTGAAGCTCCAAAGACAATAAGAAGGAACAAACAAAGAGCCGCAAATCTTCTGCTTTGTCTTTTTGGCATTAATCGAATTCCTTCCCGGCGCGGCTGTCGTCGATCTAAGCCGATCCCCTGACCCAACTGTAGCAGGCCAGTGCGGCAAAAACTATATTGCCCGCCCATACCCCGAGAAAAGGAGGCAATACTCCGGAGGAGGCGAGCGCCTTGCCCACACTGGAGATGCCCAGAAAGGCAAACGCCAGGCCCATGGAGAATCCCACTCCGGCCGCAATCCCGCCATGGAGACCCTGCCTCAGCGCCACCGCGATTCCGAGCAAAGCCAGGATAAATGTCGCCAGGGGGGCGGCCAGCCGCATCTGCAGGTCTACCCTGAACGGCGTGGAACTAAATCCCTCCTGTTCAATTTTATATATGTAGTTATACAGATCGATCCAGCCCAGGTTTTCCGAAACCGTTTCGCCCGCCTCGAGGTCGGCCGGCGTGATGTTCAAATCCAGTTGCCTGCTCTCGAACCACTGCTGGTCGGTACTCGATGGATTGAACCCGACGAGCAAACCGTCATAGGCCACCCAGCCGTGACCGGTCCAGACGATGCGGCGCGCATCGAGCCTCTGGGTGAGCCGGAACTGGGGGTCGAGGAAAAAAATCGAGGCCCTCTCCATGACCTTGTTTTGCCAGTCATAGAGCCGGGCCTGGTAGATCGTGTTTTCCGCCCGGTACCACACGTTTTGGAGCTTCAACCGGACCGTCGGCTTGTTTTGCTCGATCCTGGCATTCCAGGGGTCTTCCAGGTTCTTGCTGAGAGGGCGCGCCACGAATTCTCCCACCGTGAAGTGGAAAACCGACAGGAGCAACGCTGTGGCCGCAATAGGCGCCACGTAATAGGCGGGCTTTACACCCGCTGCCTCCATTGCGATAAGCTCCCGGTTCCGTTTGAGCATCCCGAGCGTGATAATCGTCGCCAGGAGCGTGGACATGGGAATGCCCTGCGTGACGATGAATGGAATTTTGCCCAGAAAATAGCGGCAGATATCGAGGAACGGGAGCTTATTCGCCATCATGGCGTCAAGCCGTTCGAAAAAATCCACGACAAGGTACAGTCCCACAAACGCCAGCATTACCACGGCGAAAACAGGCCAGAAGTGCCGGAGCATATAGCGCGGGATGATTCTCATCTTGCCGGACGCTCCCCCCGGCCGGACCTGGAAAGCACCCGCCGCAATCGCTCGCCCAGCCGCCTGAACGTTTCCACGGGAAACGGCGTTTCAGTTTGCAGTTTCCTCCACAGGTAGACGGTCAGGGCAAAACCGAGCAGGTTCGGCGTCCAGGCCGCGATCGAGGTCGGAATCACGTTATTTTGCGCCAGGTCCCTTCCCGCCGAGAGGATGACATAGTAGGCGACGAAGATCCCCACCCCTATCGTAATCCCCGTCATGCGGTTTCTTTGCCGGAAAAGCGAGCCAAGGGGCGGCCCCAGCAGGCCGAGAAGCAGACAGGCCGAGGGCAGGGAAAACCTCTGGTGCACCTCCATCATCAGGTAGGCAATGGTGCCGTCGTCCTTGACCCTCTTTATCTCCTCGAACAGCTCGCTCAGGTTCATTTCCCACTTCCTCTTGTTGCGTACCTCCCCCGCCCCCGTCAACTCGTCGAGCATGATAGTGAAATCGTAATTCTTGAAAGAAACGGTCTGCGCGTCCTTGAGGTTTTTGTCGGCACGGGTGATGCGTCCGTCTTCGATCAGGAAAATGATCGCGTTGGACTCGGGCGGAACGATTATCTGGGCGCGTTCGGCCGTGATGGTGACCATCTCGTTGGGTTGTCGATGGTCCTGGACAAAGACGCCCTTGATCGAAAGGTCCGAGCGGTCAACGGACTTGAAGAAGAAGACCAGCTTGGGGATGGTCGAGATGAAGTTTCCCTCTTTAATAAGAGCGGGAATCGACTGGCGCCCGAGGGACCTGACCTTTTGTTCGAGTGCGAAGTTTGCAACGGGAGAAATGAAGATCGAATGGAAAAACGCCAGGGCGGTGGCAAAAACAAGGAGCACGAGGACCGGCGGCAGAAATTCGAGAAAGCTCGTGCCCGCCGACCGGAACGCGATCAGCTCGTTGTCGGCGTTGAGGCGCAGAAAGGCGAGCATCGTGCCCATGAGGGTCGCCATCGGCGCGGCGTACAGGAGGAGTTTAAGCAAGGCGAAAAGAACGACCTGCGCAAGATCTCCCAAACCGCAGGAGGAGGCGAAAAGGATCGTTATCAACTGGAGGAGCTGTCCCGTGATCAGGATGAATACCACCCCTATCAGGCAGATAAGCACCGCGGCCGTCTGTTCCCAAAGAAGATAGAAGAAGAGAGTCTTTCGCATAGTGGACATAATCTAGCCAACAATACGACACGAGGTCAATTGCAAAAGAAGAGATCAGGAATATCAAGGGGTTGAGTATGCCCTTACAGGCTGTGGCGCTACGGATCGGGAGTTTTTTAGGGCTTTACTTCATTCAGGCGATGTGTTAGCCAAAACCGCTTGAAGGGGCGTCTTTCAACGTGGGGCAGGCGGGAACGGGCTGTTGCCCAAGTCAATTGCGGTAAAACCGTGATGCACTCATGGTTGAGCCCGGGACCCAAGGATCGTCATTCCCGCCCAAAAACCCTGCGGGAATGACGGCTTTAGAGTTCGCGGCCCGGGTTAGAGTTCGCCGCCCGGACCTAAAGTATCACAATTCGGCGTACTTTGACTTGGGCAACAGCCCCGGAAAGCCTGCCCCACATGGTTTCTCGCTTCAGGCAACAGCATTGGAGGTGAGCCTCCGCTCGAAAGTTTGTTTCACCCCGGAAGGATTAGATGCGCCTCCCATGCTCAATAGCGCGGTGGCTCTCCGCTGAATCGGGACCTCTGTCCGATTCTCTCGATTATCGCTCGCTGGTGATCGCGGGAACGTCTCTGTTCTCGCTGCTGGCGATGTCCCTCGCGTTCCATCAGGTCGCCGCGCTCCGGGATCGGCAAACGCTTCGCGAAATATTCCACTGGTTGCTCGTCTTCGGCTTGGCGGTTTCCTATGTGAAGGGCTACCGCGCCCTGCGGGCCCTCCCCCCTTCCGGCCGGGTGCATACGGTGATCTTCGCTTTCGCGGGAGCGTTCCTGCTCGTGTCGATGCTGACAAACGCGTTTCACTCAACCGATGTGCGCTGTTACGTAAACCTCGGCTGGATGCAGGCGCACTACCATCAAAACCCGTATGCCGTCACCATTCCGCAGATTCCGGGCTGGCGCGAGGACCCGGTGTTCTACCCGGAATGGCTCCAGATTCCAGCCCCATACGGGTTTGTCTTCTCGTGGCTGGCGGCCAAGATTTGCCAGGCGGGCAACGGCGTTTATTGGGCCACGGTCCTGCTTTTCAAGACATTAAACGTCGCCGCGGTGGTCCTCACCGCCGTTGTGCTTTGGCTCGGCTGCCGGGACCTGGGCGTTCCCGATGCCGAGAGCGTTTTGTACCTGTTCCTCTGGAGCCCCCTGCTTCTGATCCACGGTGTCGCCAACGCGCACAATGACGTCCTCATGGCCTTTTTTACCGTGACCGGGCTGTATCTCGCCCTTCGGGACAATTGCTTCCCCGTCCTCCCGGTCCTGATGCTCGGGGTCCTCGTGAAATACGCCTCCGCCGTCATCCTGCCGTTCGCGGTCCTCTATCTGGCGAGAAGACACGGCTGGGGCCGGGCCGCCGCCGGCGTCGCCGGGGCCGTCGGGGTATTGGTCCTCTTTTCGCTCCCTTACGTTGGAGGCGATTTTCAGTTCTGGCGGTCCTTCCAGGGCATGACCGGCGTTCATAACTCCATTCCCGCCCTTCTCTTCTTCCCCTTCGAGGTCCTCGGGGGCCTTCGGCCTTCGCTCAATGCCACGATAAGCGCCATCGAAAGCGCCATCCGCATTCCGTTCTGGATCGGTTTTTTGCTCTTCGGCCTCTGGATGGGGTTCAAGCGGCTCCGGATGCCCGACTATCCGCTGGAAATGTTTTTGCGCGATTGTCTCCTCATGCAGTTTATCCTGATCTGCGTCGTCAGTTCGAAATACTACGCCTGGTATCTTTGCATGATCTTTCCCCTTTGCCTCTGGCTGCCTTCCGGGGACCGGCTTCGCGGGGTCGTCCTCGCCCTGTCCGTTGCGCAGATCGCTTCTTTGACCTTCGTCGACCAGGCGCACGGGCTCAATGTGCTGGTGATGGTCATCGCACCGATCCTTTGGGCCATGAACTGGTGGCCCTTTACGAAGATTCGCGCCGTATCCGGCGCCACGAGTTTGTCATAAAAAGTTGCGTCCAATAAGGTCTCGACTTCCGGCGGTCCGGGCGGGGATCAACCCCGCCCCTACATCCAAAGGGCGGCGTCAGGCCAGCCGCAAAATGGTATCGGACCCGCCGTAAATCCGTAGGGGCGGGGTTGAGGAGCTGTTGCCCAAATGCAAAAGTTACGACAGGTGTGGCCAAAACAGGGCGGAGGTCTCCCCTCCCTTGGCGGGAGGGGCAGGGGGAGGGGGTCGTAAGTACTTGAAAATTCAACACCCTCCCCTAACCCCTCCCATCGCGGGGAGGGGGACTTACGTCCGGTTGCATGGTCGCGCAGCCTGAATATTTCTTTGGGCAACAGCCCCTCAACCTCGCCCCTACGGATTTCAAGACGGCCTAAGGCTATCGTGCAAACGTAGGGGCGGGGTTGATCCCCGCCCGGACCGCCGGAAGAGCAAGGGCTGACCATCTCGAATGTATTTGGTTTGAATCCGCACCCGGGAAGGGAGCGGCGGTTTGGGCAACAGCCCCGGAAAGCCCGTCCCACGGCGATGGGTCGCCCCCTTTGCCTTGAATCATCGGCATTGGCGGGCGGGGAGAGGCGCGTCGGACAGTCGGACGCCTTTATACATACATTCAAAATACGGAAGGTCCCGCCCGGGAGAATTTCCCCGGTGCGTGACAAGGTAGAATCATGAACATAGTTGAGCTGATCACCTCGGGCGACGTGCGGGCCACGGCCCGCCTGCTTCGCGATATCGACGACGAAATTCCTTCGGCAAGAGAGATTCTCCGGGCACTTTACGCGCACACCGGCAAGGCCTATGTGATCGGGTTTACCGGCTCGCCCGGAGTGGGCAAGAGCACACTGGTGGACCAACTCGCCCTGCGCTACCGCAAGGAGGGAAAAACGGTTGGGATCCTGGCCGTGGACCCCACCAGCCCGTTTAGCGGGGGGGCCATCCTGGGAGATCGCATCCGGATGCAGCGCCATTTCCTCGATGCGGGCGTGTTTATCCGAAGCCTTGCCACCCGCGGCCATTTCGGCGGCCTCACCCGGTCGACCAACGACATGGTAAACGTCCTGGACGCCATGGGGAAGGACGTCATCATCGTCGAGACGGTGGGGGTGGGCCAGGACGAGGTGGAAATCGCCAACTCCGCCCACAGCACCGTCCTTGTCACCGTGCCGGGAATGGGCGACGACATCCAGGCGATCAAGGCCGGCATCATGGAGATAGGGAACGTCTTCGTGGTGAACAAGGCCGACCGCGAGGGGTCCCGGAAAACCATCCGCGAGCTTCGCAACATGATCCAAATCGGCTCCCGGCGCCGGGAAACAGACGGCTGGGAGCCGCCCATCGTCGAGACCGAAGCCCTCAAGTCGCGCGGGCTGGAAGAACTCTACGAAGCCATCGAGAAACACCGGGCATTCCTGCTCACGAGCCATGAGGACAAGTGGAGGGAAATAGTCGCAAAACGCGCCCGGTTGCAACTCATGGAAGCCCTCAGGGACGAGGCCTTCCGTGTCATCCTCGACCGGATCGAAGCCCGCGGCGATTCCCTGGATGAAATGGTGCAAAAGATCGTCGAAAAACAGTCCGACCCCTACACGCTGGTGCAGGAAATTATTACCAGGGAATTTGGATGATATCCGGGCTGGGACCCATCCCGCCCCTGCTGCGCAATGCTCCAATTTCGTCGTCCCGGCGGACCCCATCGGGTGACCTCGGACGAGGGGCAGGCTTTCCAGCCTGCCGGGGAAGGCGCGTGGGGGTTCATCGGATGGCAGGCTGGAAAGCCTGCCCCACGTCCCTGGCTACCGGAGAAACTTTAAGTGAGCAGTATTGCCCTTAAGTTGACGGCAATGGGCTTCCGCCGAATGACGTTGGGTTAGAGCGGAGTCAAAGCCAACTTTAATACCAATCCGTGGGAGCGGCTTCCAGCCGCGAGGGACGCGCCCAAGGCAGAGAAATAGCGGCTTCAAGCCGCTCCCACCGGGCGTTGCGACGTGTATGATGGGCACGGACTTTCCGGGGGCGGAATAAAAAAACCGGCGGTCCCTTTTGGGGGCCGCCGGTTTCATTTGGCGCAACGCTTGCCTCGGATGGAGGCCGCGCTTGCTTACTTCAACAGTGGCACGATCAACAGGGCCACGATGTTGATAACCTTGATCATCGGGTTGATGGCCGGGCCCGCCGTATCTTTGTACGGGTCGCCTACGGTGTCGCCGGTAACCGCCGATTTGTGGGCGTCGGAACCCTTGCCGCCGTACATGCCGTCTTCGATGTACTTCTTCGCGTTATCCCACGCGCCGCCGCCGCTCGTCATGGCGATGGCCTGGAAAAGGCCGGTGACGATCGAGCCGATCAGCACGCCGCCGAGGGCTTCCTTACCAAGAATGAAACCGACCGCGATGGGGGCCGCAACCGGAATGAGGGCCGGGAGCATCATCTCTCTGATGGCGGACTTGGTGACGATGTCGACGCATTTGCCGTACTCGGGCTTCTGGGTGTAATCCATGATCCCGGGGAATTCACGGAACTGGCGGCGAACTTCCTCGACAACGCCGCCTGCCGCTTTGCCAACCGCTTCCATCAGCAGGGAGCCGAAGAAGAAGGGCAGCAGACCGCCGATGAAAAGGCCGACGATGACCTTCGGGTTGGACAGGTCGAACAGGACCTGGGTGGGGAAGGAGCGGGAATATTCGGCGAAAAGAACCAGGGCGGCAAGAGCGGCCGAGCCGATGGCGTAACCCTTGGTAACGGCCTTCGTGGTGTTGCCGACCGCGTCCAGGGGATCGGTAATCGCGCGAACGGATTCGGGAAGTTCCGCCATTTCGGCGATACCGCCCGCGTTGTCCGTGATCGGGCCGTAGGAGTCAATCGCTACGACGATACCGGTCATCGAGAGCATCGCAACGGCGGAAAGCGCGATGGCGAAAAGACCGCCGCCGGTGTTGCCGGCAAAGCCGCCGCCAAGCTGGTAGGCCCACATGATGGCGCCGCAGATTACCAGGGCGGGGGCCGCGGTGGACTTCATGCTGACCGCGAGGCCGGCGATGACGTTGGTGCCGTGGCCGGTGACGCTGGCAGCGGCGATGTGCTTAACGGGGTTGAAACTCTTCGAGGTGAAATATTCGGTGATCATAACGATCAGGCCGGTAAGCGCCAGTCCGATAAACGCCGTCGTGAAAACACCCATCGGAGTGAAGATGGGCTGGACGCCGGGCTGCTGCAGGAACCACTGGGAAGCAAAATAGAAGGCAACGGCGGCCAGGATGCCGGAAACCGCGAGGCCCTTGTAGAGAGCGCCCATGATGTATTCGTTTTTGCCGAGGCGCACGAAGTAGGTGCCGATGATCGAGGCCACGATCGAGATGCCGCCGATCAGCAGGGGAAATTCCACCCAGCCGCTGTCGGCCCCGTAGACCGTCTTGGCCAGCAGCATTGCCGCAACCAGCGTAACGGTGTAGGTTTCATAAAGGTCGGCCGCCATACCCGCGCAGTCGCCCACGTTGTCGCCCACATTGTCGGCGATGACCGCGGCGTTTCTCGGATCGTCTTCGGGAATGCCCGCCTCGACCTTACCAACCAGGTCGGCGCCGACATCCGCGGCCTTGGTGTAGATGCCGCCCGCGATACGGGCAAACACGCTCATCAGCGAGCAGCCGAAGCCGAGGCCGATCAGGGCGTGGAAAACATCGTCAACCGGCGCATAAGCTTTGGCGATCAGGTAGTAGCCCGTGATGCCGAGAAGCCCGAGGCCGACCACCATGATGCCCGTAACCGAGCCGCCCTTGAAGGCAACCGTCAGGGCGGCCTGGAGGCCGCGTTTGGCCGCTTCGGTGGTCCGCACGTTGGCCTTGACCGATACCATCATGCCGATGTAGCCGGCAACGGCCGAACCCACCGTGCCGACGATGAAGCCGATGGCCGTCCAAATTCCCAGATAAGTGAGCAGTCCGGCCATGATAACGGCCACCACGGCAACGGTCTTGTATTCCCGGTTGAGGAATGCCGTTGCGCCTTCCCGGATTGCCTCCGAGATTTCCTGCATCTTTTCGGAACCGGCGCTCTGCTTGCCTACCCACGCGGCCGTAACCAGCGCATAGGCAACGCCGAGCCCGCCGCATGCGAGGGCGAAAAGGGCGATCATACTCGCGTTCATTTAAATCCTCCTAATGTAAGTGTTTGATTCAACGATGAAATTTGCGCGGGGCAGGGGAAGCCCCCCAATGAAGCCGCAATTAACTCCCTTCCAAAGACCTCCTTCCGATAATGATTTATTTGATACAACCTTAATTTAAGGAAGACGTCCGGCCGCGTGAACTGGCTGTTGGAACCGAAATAGAATGGTCTTTTCTGACGCGGGTTGTCCGTCTCGCTCCAAAGCAGGGTCGGTGATAAACTGGCAGTCGCATTTATCCGGTGATTAGCTGAGTATGGAGGAGCAGAGATGAGCGGATTTTCAGGCTTGGACTACGTCGACATTTTTTCGCCAAAACCTTCCACAGCGTGCCTGCTGCTAAAAAGACCATAAAATACGATGGCTTCCCATCGCGCGCCGACAACCTACTGTATGCGTAACCGTTTTGTCAAGTATAAAAGCAAACCGACCAGGGCGAGACGGCCATGCTGTTGCCTTCAGCGAGAAATCACGTGGGACGGGCTTTCCAGCCTGCCGACGCATGAGCATGGGACACAAGACTGGAGAGCCCGCCACATTGACATTTCGACCCTTGGGAGAAATCTTTCCTTGGCGAACCATCCGCAAGCGTGACGCGAAAAGGGAAAGATTTCTCCCAAGGGTCGAAATGACAAACCTGGGGACTTGTCGCTTAAGTCCAGTACCGTGCATCCAAAGGTTGTGACCATTAAGTGAACAGTATTGGCCTTAAAGCAACAGCATTGGGGCGCGCCGGCCGCGTGGAAACTCACAAATTCTCCGCCGATTCGCGGATATTCGACAAATCGGTCCTGACGCGCTCCATCGCGGAGACTCTCGCGGTAAGGGTGCTCGCCAGCTCCGAGGCTTCCCGCTCGCCCTTCGAGCGCAGGGCCATGCCCCGCTCGATCGCCCGGGTGATTCCCTCGGATATGGTTTCCATATTTCGGATCATCTCCGAGCGGAAAAGGCGGGCGCTCTTGTCGAGCCGGTCGACAAAATCGAAGCGGAGCCTTCCGGACTGCATTTCGATCGCTTCGAGCATGTGGCGTTTTCGCTTGCCCAGGATCACGCGGTTGGCTTTTCGGTAGGCCCAGGCCCGCAGGCGCTCGAACCTGCCGCTGATGTATTTTGGGAAGACCTGCGTGAGGGAGTCGGTCAGCATGTCGAGGCCGACCGGGTCATCCCGGTGCTTGTAGTAGAAAGACGACTCCGAGGTCCAGAGCGATTCGGCTTCCACGGCTTCGAAGGGCACCGAGAAAAGCTGCGAGGAGAAATCGAGAAGCGAGTCGATCACCTGGTTCACCTGGGCCGCGAAGTGGCGGCAGATGCCGTCGAAGGCCTTCGAGAGCCTTTCGTCCTCGCGCTCCCGCCAGGCGGAAAACTCCGCCTCGATCTTTTCCCGAACAAACCCGGCAAGGGCGTCGTTTAGCTCCTTTAGCGACAGGTCCTTTTGTTCCTCGTAGAACCGGTTGAACTCGTCCTCCATCGCGGGGATGAGGCCGCTCTTGAGCTGACCGAGCCCCCGGTCCAGCTCCCTGATGACCAGGCGGTCGAGTTCGGCGTTAAACAGGGTGTCGAATTCGCGCCTCTCGCGTAAAAGTCCCTCTTTTTTGTTCTGGAAGGCTTTGATCTTGTCCCGGATTTCTTCGACGGGGGTTTGCAGGGACTTGAGTTCAAGTTCGGTTTCGAGTCTCGCGGCGGCAAGTATGCGAAGCAGGTTCTTGGCGACCGATCCGAGCAGGACTTTTCCTTTTTCCTTCATAAGGAACCGGTCGAGCACCTCGGAGAAGGCTGGAAGGCCGCTTCGGCGAACCGTCTCGGGCGATCCCTCCATCATCCCGGAAAGGGCGAGCTTGGCCGAAACCGGGAAAATCTTTATCCCGTCGCCCATAATCTTTTCGAGGGCGGTCCGCGAGAACGACAGGGACCGCTCGACCTCGTCCTCGACCAGGTAGTCGGTCTTGTTGAGCAGGAAGAAAATCCTGTCGGCAAACTCGCGCACGTCGTTTAAAAATTCGAGCTCCGCGCTACTGGCCGGCTGGTCCACGGAGAGCAAGAACAGGGCGGCATCCGACTTGGGAAGGTAGCGGTAAGCGACGTCGGTATTGTGGACGTAGACGGACCCGACGCCCGGGGTGTCCACCAGCCGGACCCCGTCTTTGAGGTAGGGCGAGGGGTAGAGGACGACGACCTCGCGCACATCCTTCTCGTTTCGGGGATTTCCGCTTTCGGTGACGTATTCGGGAAGGGATTCGACCGGGATGTCGAGGACCTTTCCGTCGGTGAAAAAGACCTTCACCCCCAGCTCGTCGCCGTACCCCAGGATCGTGACAATGGATGTGAGCGGGACGACCGAGACGGGCAAAAGATCGGTCCCGAGCAGGGCGTTTATCAGGCAGGTTTTGCCGCGCTTGAACTGGCCGACGACCACGAGGTTAAAAGTGTTGGCCTCGAGCTTTTCCTTGAACTCCAGGCAGGAATGCCGGTCGGTGAGGCCGATTTCGAGCATCCCCTCGATGGATTTGAAAACCCGTTCCCTGAGCAGCTTATATTCGCAAATGGCCCCGGCGGT
This sequence comes from Syntrophobacteraceae bacterium, assembly GCA_049300095.1. Classification (GTDB taxonomy): domain Bacteria; phylum Desulfobacterota; class Syntrophobacteria; order Syntrophobacterales; family Syntrophobacteraceae; genus SbD1. Next base: position 8,466 of record JBAQYM010000143.1, on the reverse strand, counting down.
CTCGTCGAACGGGCCGCAAGCCGGTTCCGGTATTCCAGGCATAAATTCTCGCTGTTGGTGTTGGGTGTCGGCCGTTAGCCATTAACCGTCAGACATCGGGTGTCAGGCAATTGGTGCGGTGAACGCCGCGGATAAAAATCACGAGGGCGCGATTTCACTGCGGAAACGCGGAGGGTGAGCAGTGAGCAGCGAAGAGTGAAGAGTGAAGAGTGAAGAGAAAGAAAGATGTTTCCGGGCGATCCGCCCCTGTCTTTTCCGCTTATTGCTCACCGTTTACTGTTTTCTCCGCGTCCTCCGCGGTGAACCCTGACCGATTTTCCGCCCTCGGGGGACCACCGAAACGTAAGACCCTGAAAACGAAAGCTAATGGTCAAAAGCTGACGGATAATCACTCTTAATTGCAGTAATGGCGCAGATAACCTATAATGAACACCTCGCGAAATCGCAAGGCCAAAAACAGGAACTCGAACGCATAACCTAAGCATTCACCACAGAAGGCGCAGAGAAGAATTATGACAAAAAACCCAGCAAGCAAGAAAAGCCGTCCCGGCTTCGCGACATCGGCCGCACTCTTCTTTTTCGCCTGCATGGCGGCAATTTTGACGGCCGGACAGCCGGCCTGGTCGGCCGAAGACATTTACGCCGGGGTGAAGCAAAAGCTCGTGGCGGAAGGATTTTCGTCCCGGCAGGTTGGAAGGCTCTTCCAGCCGGCCCCAGCCCCCATGTTCAAGCTGGTCGCCTCGACGCTTCGCATCCGGGAAAGCCAGTTGAACTACGATCAGTTCCTCGCGCCCTCCGAGATCGCCAAGGCGCGCAACTTCATCGCCGGCAACCAGAGCGCCTTCCGGCGGGCCGAGCGCGCCTTCGGCGTCGAGCCGGGCGTTATCGCCGCGATCCTCCTGGTCGAGACCCATTTCGGGTCGTATACGGGCAAGACCCCCACCCTTGGCGTCTTCGCGACCTTCGCCCTCATGGAGCAAAAGCAGAACCGCGACCGCGTCTGGAAGATGCTCGCGCCGAAGGACCGGGAGAGATGGGTGCGCGAGGCATTCGACCGCAAGCTGCTCGACCGGTCCGCCTGGGCCCACAAAGAGCTTGCCGCCCTCCTCGAACTTCGGGCCGCGCAGAACATGCGGGTGGATTCATTCAAGGGCTCGGTGATGGGGGCGGTCGGCTGGCCGCAGTTTCTGCCGAGCAGCCTCGTCAGCTACGGGGCGGACGGTGACGGCGACGGCAGGATCGACCTCTACAATGCCGAGGACGCCATCTTCAGCACGGCCAATTACCTGCGGGGACACGGCTGGTGCGAAGCGAAATTTCCATCCGACAAAGAACAGGTGATCTGGGCCTACAATCACAGCAAACCCTACGTGCGCACCATCCTCGGAATAGCGGATAGACTGAAAAATTGAGGGATTGAGGGATTGGGGAATTGGGGGATTGAGGGATTGGGGAATTGGGGGAATCATGGATTGACGTGTTGTGGCACGGTCTCCCGTGGCTGTTGCCCAACCCAATGTACGACAAACGGTTCTGTTTTAGGTCCGGGCAGCGAACTCTAAAACCGTCATTCCCTGTTTGAGTGTTCCTGGGCGGGAATCCAGCGTCCTTGTTTTTACAACCATCTGGAAAGACACTGGATTCCCGCCCAGGAACACTCAAACAGGGAATGACGATCTATGGGTCCCAAGCTTAACCAGAAGTGTATTATGGTTTTACCGCAATTGACCTGGGCAACAGCCCGTCCCGACCGTGCCACAACACGTCAATCCATGATTCCCCCAATCCCCCAATTCCTCAATTCCCCAATCCCTCAATTCTTGAATCCCCGAATTCCTCAAAACCTCATCTGGTGCTTGCCGTAGACGGTGACCGGGCCGTATCCGAAAAGGGCGTTGAGGTGGTGCAGGAAGGCGTGGGCGCCTTCTTTTGCCCAGGTTTCCCGGACCGCCGCGTCTATTCCCCGGTAGAACTCCACCGTGCCTTCGAGCGTAAAGGGCTTCGGGCGGCCGTCGTTTGCGAACCGGTCGATGAGGTCGAGCCACGTCTCGCTGACTCCCATGATAAAATAGGGCCACGATTTTTGCAGGGGCTTGGACCAGCTCTTGTCGCTGACGTCCTCGACGCCGGGCCTGAAGACCTTCGAGGCGTCGTCGAAACGGACCTTGAGGACCAGGCCGGCCGTTTTCATATCCTCCAGCACAATGCTCGAATCTATCGCGGCAAAGACCCTGCGCGCCGTCTTCGGCGGGCAATAAAGGATGAGACTGAACCTGTGTCCGGCCTCGTCCCGGGCGGCCCTTCTGTGAAAGCGCCACAGGGGGATTTCGCTATTGTGGCGGGCCAGAATGGGCGCGGCGATCCTGTGGGCGACGATCAAATCGGTATGCAGCGAAGGCTCCTCGCCTTCGGGCCACCGGAATTGGAAAGAGGCATACCACCAGCCGTTTTCCGGCTTTTCAGCCGCCAGGGGGGCCGTTGTGCCCGGAGGGCATGCCTGAAACACGGGCGCGCAGCCGGCGACAAGCGCCACGATCCATGCCGCGGCCGCGCACGCAACCACTCTGCGCGCCCGGACGGCATATCCTTCCCGCTGACCATTTCTCATAGGCTCATGACCATTATGATCTCGTAGGTCACCAAAATCAGGTAGAGCAGCGGCATCAACACGAGGATGGCCGCTGTCTTTATCCTCCCGCGCCACAGGTAGATGTTTTTCAGCACCAGCAGCGTGGTGAGGCCAAGGGCGGTCAGGACCCATTTTGCCAGGATGAACGGCGTCGGCCCCAGTTGAAGGAAGAAATCCATCACCGGGTTGAGTTCCCGGAAATCCGATGCCGTCAGCCTGATCGTGAGCAAGGCGTCAGCCGCCGAGAGCAGGAGCGTAACGAGCAGCACGGCAAAGAAAAAAGGGCTGTAGAGATCGACGAAGTAGTGTCGTTGGGCATCTTCCTTCCGCCGGAAACGGCTCCGGGACCCGAAGATGCTCTTGATCGTAAAGGGTGATGTCGGCCTGGCGCGGCGGTCCTTCCCCGATCTCCTGTCCTTGAAAGGGAATTCGTTCATTTCAGGGTCGCTCATCCCGGTATTCTCTCGAATGCGCCGCGAATCGGCGCGGTCGTTGTTGGCATGTCAGGGCATGACAATCGATCCGTAGATCCGTAGAACCGTAGAACCGTAGGTTGGGTTAAGCGAAGCGCAACCCAACACCATTATTCATCGGACGATTCGGAGCGGCCCATGAATTAGAAAATAAAACCCGGCCGGCCGAAGAACAACTCCTCGGGGGGATGGGGGATACGGGGAATATGACCTGAATCGAGCAATTATTCCGCGGATTGAGTCGGCTCGTCATTCCGGTGGAAGCCGGAATCCAGCGCCGCCGCCGAGTCTTCGGACAAGGTTTGAACGAGGATGAAACTTCATTGACCCCATGAAGTTTCATAAAGGGCGCTAATGGCGATACACGTCGCTTCGTTTGCCGATTCGCACAACCAGAACCAGCAACGCGCCGTCCCGGATATCGCAAATAATGCGGTAATCTCCCACCCGATAGCGCCATAACTCCCCCAGCGGGCCGGCGAGCGCTTTGCCGGCGCCGCGTGGGTCCTCCAGGGGCGCTATTCGCTCATCCATGTAGTCGAGAATGCGTCGGGCGGTCCGCCTGTCCAATTTGCGGAGCTGGAGCCTGGCGCTGTCCGTATAATCAATCCTCCAGGCCAAGATCTCTTCTCACCTCATCGGCGCCGAGGGTGGCCTCTTTACCCTTGCGGACACGCTCCAGGATGTTTGCGGCAAGATAATAGTCTTCTATATCGTCGATATTTTCCAGGATCATTTCACGGATATAAAAGGCCTTGGTGCGCCCGGTCTGACGCGCCAAAAAATCGAGGCGGCGCTCGATATCGTCCGGCAGTCGAATCGATGTGGGCATTACCTTCTCCTTCACAAAAGCGATACGTGTATTCAAAGTATCGCTTCTCCATAACGGGGTCAAGGTTTTTCCCGTTCAGATTCCGCGCTGCCGCTCGGAATGACAATCCCATAAATGCGACCCGGCATTATTGCCTCCCGCCCGGACCCGCCAGAAAGGCCGACAGCTCGCCTTCCTCGCCTTCCAGCAGCGGATAGGCGCACAGCTTGCCGAGGTAGTTTTCCACCACCATCCGCCCCTCGCCGATCTCGCGCACCATCTCGGGCACGAGGGCCGTCTTCCCGTGCCCTCCGGGAAGATCGATCACGAAATGGGGCATCGCGAGGCCCGAGATCCGGTTTCGCAGGTTGCGCAGGATGCGAAGGCCGGTTGCCACGGGGGTGCGAAAATGGGCCGTGCCCCGTGTCAGGTCCATCTGCATCAGATAGTAGGGCCGGACTCGGAGCGCCAGGAGCCGGTGAAAAAGCTCGCCAAGGACCGTTGCATGGTCGTTTACGCCGCGCAGCAGGACGGTCTGGCTGCCCAGGGGAATGCCGGCATCGGCCAGCAGGGCGCACGCCCTCGCCGCATCGGCGCTCAGTTCGGCGGGGTGGTTGCAGTGCATGTTGATGTAGACGGGATGAAAATTTGCCAGGAGCCGGGCCAGTTCGGGGGTGATCCGGCGCGGGAGCGCGAAGGGGACGCGGGTGCCGATCCTGATGATCCGCACGTGTTCGATCTCCCGCAGTTTTGCCAGGATCTCGCGAAGCCTCGGCAGCGGGAGCAGCAGGGGGTCCCCGCCGGAGAGGAGCACGTCCTCGACCTCGCGGTTTTCACGAATGTAGCCCAGGGCAGGAGCGAGGTCCGCGTTGGCAGCAACGGACGGCCCGTCGCGCCATTTTCGCTTCCGGGTGCAAAAACGGCAGTGGAGGGCGCACCGGTCGCTAACCAGCCAGAGCACGCGGTTGGGGTAGCGGTGGACAAGGTTTGGGACCGGCGAAAGGCTTTCTTCGGAGAGCGGGTCGTCCAGGCCCGAACGGTCGGCAAGCTCCCGAACATCCGGGGTGACCTGGCGCCAGATCGGGTCCCCGACTTCACGGATCAGACCCTCGAAGCTCCGGCTGAGCCTGAAGGGGTGGGCCTGGACGACCGGGTCGAGGGGGCTGGGGTCCAGGTCCCATTTTTTGGCAAAATCGGTGAATGTGAGCATAATAGAAGCCATAAGGTGTCGGCCGTATCGTCCTGGCCATTAGTTGTCATTCTCGTTCCCACGCTCCCGCGTGGGAACGCATACCGGAGCAAACAAAGGGTTGAGCGCCCTGCGTGCATTCCCACGCTCCGGGGGCTGTAGCCCATAAAGATTGCGAACCATCACGGAAAAAGTGCAAAACAGCCCAACCCCCGGTGGGAGCGGCTTGTAGCCGCGATGGACGCGCCATGGCAGCGGATGCGCGTTGCGGCGGCAAGGCCCCGGACTCTAACCGCGATCTCCTCGCTTTGACACGCCCGTCGCGGCTGCAAGCCGCTCCCACGGATTTACTCCGGTTGTCTTTTGCGGTGATGCGCAACCACCATTTCGGTCATGAGGATTCGGGCAACAGCCCCCGGAGCGTGGGAACGAGAATGGCATCAGCCGCAACCCGGTTGTTTGATTGTCAATTCTCGCGGACGGGGGTACAATCCCGCCTTCTCCAACCGCGAATCGCAAATGGGAGTTGGCGAAGCACCAAAAATCAATCTCCACGGCCAACCGCTTCCCGACGGGTGAACATGCGCAACTGGCTCGAAATATACAGCAACAGGCGTGTGCTGGGGCTTCTCGGCCTCGGGTTTTCCTCCGGGCTCCCGCTCGCCCTGACGGGTTCGACCCTCCAGGCCTGGCTCATGAGCGAGAAGGTGGACCTGGGCGTCATCGGCCTTTTTTCGCTGGTGGGGCTGCCCTATGCCGTAAAAGTGTTCTGGGCGCCGCTCATGGACCGGTTCACCCCGCCCTGGCTCGGGAGACGGCGCGGCTGGATTATAGCAGTACAGCTCCTGCTGGTCATCAGCATCTTCGGCCTCGGGTATTCCTCGCCGGGTTCCTTCCCGGCCGCCGTTGCCTTCGTCGCACTGCTCACCGCGTTTTTGAGCGCCAGCCAGGATATTGCGATCGACGCCTACCGCGCGGACGTCCTGCGCGAAAAGGAACTCGGGCCGGGAGCGGCAACCGGGGTCGTCGGCTACCGGATCGCCATGCTGGTGTCCGGGGCGATCGCGCTGATCCTCTCGGACCATCTGCCCTGGAATTCTGTTTATACCATCATGGCCGCGGTCATGTTCCTGTGCGTCGCATTCACGTTTTTCGCGCCGGAGCCCGAGGTCGGGGCGGAGGCGCCAAGAGACCTCCGGGAAGCTGTCTGGGGGCCTCTTTCCGCCTATTTCAAGCGCTCGGGCGCGGTTGAGATGCTTGTCTTCATAATGGTCTACAAGCTCGGCGACGCCGTCGCCGGGGCGATGACGACCCCGTTTTTGCTCGATATCGGATTTACCCGCTCGGACGTCGGGACGGTTAACAAGGCTTTCGGGCTTGTGAGCACAATCCTGGGGACCCTGGCCGGCGGGGTCGTGGTGGCGCGCATCGGCATAAACCGCTCGCTCTGGGTATTCGGTGTCTTGCAGGCGGTCTCGAATCTATCGTTTACGGGTGTTGCGCTCATCGGGAAGAGCTACCCCGCGATGATCGCGGCAATCGGGATCGAGAACATATCGGGGGGCATGGGCAACGCCGCCTTTATCGCTTTCATGATGAGCCTTTGCGACAAGCGGTTTACGGCCACCCAGTACGCCTTGCTCACCAGTTTCATGGCGGTGACGCGCATAGTGGCGGGGGTGCCGACGGGGGTCATGGTGGAGCAACTCGGATGGGCCGCTTTTTTTGCCGTGAGCACGGTAGGGGCCGTTCCGGGAATACTTCTCCTCATGCGCTTCGCGCCCTGGAACGGCAGGAGGTCGGCGGCCCTGACCGACGCCGAGAGGGGTTGAGGATAAAACCGGTCGATATCGAGCCGGCAGGGGCTTTGCGCACTCTATCCCAGAACGACCGTCATATACAGGAAGCTCTCAACTGCCGCCACCACATAGACGACAGCCCTGAATACGTTGGGCCGCTCCGCGACATTTTCCCCGACGTAGAAAGCGATGCTCAACAGCAGCAACAGAATTGGGAGCAGGAATGGGTTCATTGTAGACTCTCTCGAATGGGAAGTTGTAACCAACATGGACCGTTGAATAAGAGAACGACAGTTCCACCACGTTTCTTTAGCAACTTGTTTCCGAAATTCGCCCTTTTTCCAGATTCTACCGCAATTTGAATCCCGCATCAACAACCGCGATCAACCCTCCCCCCGATCCGAAACCATTCGCGGCTGATGAAATCTCAAAGCCTCACCGTATCTCGACCTCCTCGCCCGGCTCCGGCATGAAGACCCGTACTTCCTTTACGGCCGAGATCGCCTTCAAAATCTCCTCGCGCCTCTCTCGCCGCTCGTCTCGCTGGATGTGGACCAGGGCGAGAGAGCGGGCTTTGGCCTTCCGGGCAAAATCGATTGCGCCGAGGATGCTGCCGTGTCCGGGGATGTCCCTGTCCAGGCGGAACGCTTCGTGAATTGCAAGGCCGCACCCTCGAGCCAGGGCGAGCGTTTCGTCGGTCGGCGGCCCGTCTCCGCTGTAGAAGACCGATTTCCCGCCCCCTTCTATGCGGACCGCGAGGTCTTTTTGCGGGTGCCCGCTCCGGGCCGCCTGCCAACTGAGGCCGGCCGCTTCGATCCTCTCCCCCGGTTCCACCTCGATGAACTTCAGCTCGAAGGTGAATCTGTCCATAATCGAAGCATACGCGAGCCTGGTCGCCTGGCAAACGACGGACTCGATTCCTTCCTGCCCCACGAAGAGCAGGGGCCTTTTCCGCCCTGATTCCCATAACCGGACCAGCAGGGCGGGGATGCCGAAAAAATGGTCCCCGTGGAAGTGGGATATCCAGATCGCGTCGAGGTCGTCCGGGTCGGGGCAGGATTGCCAGAAAGGGGGCGGCGCGGTGAAGCCGCAGTCGAGCAGGACCGAGATGTGCCCGCCGGGTTTGCCCTCGACCCGCACCCAGATGGAAGTATTCGGGAGCATCTCGTCGAATGCTTCGCCAACACCCAGGAATTTTACCTTCATGTTCGGTTTCCCTTCAGCAGTGAGGAACACACCCCGACAACCTCATGTGTGAAAACACACCGGACAACCTCATGTGTGAAAACACACCGGACAACCTGTGGGAGCGGCTTGTAGCCGCGATGGGCGTGCCATGGCGGGGAATGTGGGGTCCCGTGGCAACACCCTTGGACTCTAACTCCGATTGCGCCGCACCGGCACGCCCAAAGAAATATTCAAGTTGAGCGACTATCGAGCCGGACGTGAGTCCCCCTCCCTTCGATGGGAGGGGTTAGGGGAGGGCGTTGAATTTTCAAGTACTTACGACCCCCTCCCCCAGCCCCTCCCGCCAAGGGAGGGGAGACCTCCGCCCTGTTTTGGCC
>JBAQYM010000142.1:0-14226 GCA_049300095.1 Syntrophobacteraceae bacterium | reverse complement strand
GTCTGGAAAGACACTGGATTCCCGCCCAAAAACACTGCGGGAATGACGGTCCTTGGGTCCCGTGCTTAATAACCATGAGTGCGGTACGGTTTTACCGCAATTGACTTGGGCAACAGCCCCGGAAAGCCTGCCCCCGCAGAACCCGGGAATTCCGGCACCATTGATCGACCCGGCCGGCGTATTCCGGGCCGGAGGGCCGGGGCGGCGCAATCGTTTCGAATCGTCGGCGCGCATGCCACGGTAAATTTGTTCTCTTTTCATCAGGGGGCGGCATGTACGCATGAGTGCGCGCGCCTTTTTTGTTGCCAGGATGGGCCGGATCATGTTAGAAAATTCTGATTTACTAAAAATTCGCACTCCCCTTTTCCTTTGGGTGTCCGGCAAAATCGTGGGACCGGATGTAAAGGGGCGGAGGCAAAAACCAAAAGGAGCTTAATTATGGCAATCGTCGGAATGAAGCAGTTGCTGGAAGCGGGCGTTCACTTCGGCCACCAGACTCGCCGGTGGAACCCCAAAATGAAACCTTACATCTTCGGCGCGCGCAACGGCATCTATATCATAGATCTCCAGCGCACCGTCAGGCTTTTCAACACCGCTTACCAGTTCGTCGTGGACACCGTCGCCGCGGGCGAGACCGTCCTTTTTGTGGGCACCAAGCAGCAGGCCCGCGACACCATCCAGGAAGAAACCGACCGCTGCTCGATGTACTACGTGAACCAGCGCTGGCTCGGCGGCATGCTCACCAACTTCAAGACCATCAAGCAGAGAATCGACCGCCTCAAGGAACTCGACGTCATGTTCGAGGACGGCAGCATCAACCGTTTCCCGAAGAAGGAAATCCTGGTCCTGTCGCGCGAGCGCGAGAAGCTTGAACGAAACCTCGGCGGAATCAAGAAGATGAACCGGCTGCCCGGCGCGCTCTTCGTGGTTGACACGCAACGCGAAAACATCGCCGTCCAGGAGGCCAACAGGCTGGGAATTCCCGTCGTGGCCGTTGTCGACACCAACTGCGACCCCGACGTGATCGATTATCTGATTCCCGGAAACGACGACGCGATCCGCGCGATCAGGCTCGTTACCTCGAAGATCGCGGACGCCTGCGTCGAAGGACGCAACAAGCACGACGAGATGCAGCAGGCGGGTATCGACAAGGGCGTCGAGCTTGAAGAGGTGCCGGCCGGCCAGATCCTCGGCCAGGAAGAGAAGGGTCCGATCGTCGAGATCGTAAATCCCGTGGCCGAAGCGAAGCCCGAAGAGGAAAACTAGGAAATCCGGAAGCCTCGGGGGGGAACTCCGGGGCTTCTTCTCTCGATACGCGATCCCGCGGTCGACCCCCGCTTGTGGATGATTGCGGGAAAGCCGGGACGGGCGGAAACCCCCGTTCATTATCTCGAAAATGAAAAAGCCTTGGCTTTTGCTTTGCAGGAGGAAGAAATTGGACATCACATCGGGAATGGTTAAGGAACTCAGAGACAGGACCAACGTGGGCATGATGGACTGCAAGAAGGCGCTCCTGGATTCGGCCGGGGACATGGAAAAGGCCGTCGACCTGCTGCGCCAGAAGGGGCTCGCGAAGGCGATGAAGCGGGCCGGGCGCGAGGCCGCGGACGGAATGGTCCATTCCTATATTCATAGCGGCGGCAAGATCGGGGTGCTCGTCGAGGTTAACTGCGAGACGGATTTTGCGGCCAAGAGCGAGGACTTCGGCGAGTTCGTAAAAAACGTCGCCCTCCAGATCGCGGCGGCGAACCCCCTGGGCATTGCTCCCGAAGACATTTCCCAGGAAGTCGTCGAGCGCGAGCGGGCGATCTACATGGCCCAGGCCCAGGAGTCCGGAAAACCTCAAAACATTTTGGAAAAAATGGTTGACGGGAAAATGCGGAAATTCTACGAAGAAAATACACTGATGCAGCAAAAATATATCCGCGATACCGAAAAGACCATGCAGGATTATTTGAACGAACTGATCGCCAAAATTGGCGAGAAGATCCAGGTTCGCCGTTTTTGCCGCTACCAGCTCGGCGAATAAACGGAAGACGGAGGACAGAGGACGGAAGACGGAAGATATTGGAGCGATCAGCCTGATGAGTGAGACGGAGAAACCCCTGTACCACCGGGTGCTGCTGAAGCTGAGCGGCGAAGCCCTCATGGGATCGGAGACATACGGAATCGATTCCCTCGTGCTGCGCAATATCGCCGAAGAAATCGCCGAAGTGCACCGCATGGGAATAGAAGTTGCCATCGTCATCGGCGGGGGCAACATTTTCCGCGGGGTCTCGGCGTCGTCTCGCGGGATGGACCGCTCGACGGCCGACTACATGGGCATGCTGGCAACGGTGATGAACGCCCTGGCGCTCCAGCAGGCCCTGGAAAAATACGGGGTGGCCACCCGCGTCCAGTCGGCCATCGACATGAAGGAAGTGGCCGAACCTTATATCCGGCGCCGGGCCATCCGGCACCTCGAGAAGGGGCGGATCGTGATATTCGCCGCCGGAACGGGCCTGCCGTTTTTCACGACCGACACCACGGCGGCCCTCCGAGCAATCGAAATCGGGGCCGAGGTGCTGATGAAGGCGACCAAGGTTGACGGCGTCTATGAATGCGACCCCGAAACCAATCCTCTTGCCGTGCGCTATGAAAAGATTACCTTTTCCCAGGTGCTCAGCCAGAACCTCAAGGTGATGGACGCCACGGCCATATCGCTTGCAAGAGACCAGAACATGCGCATCATTATTTTCAGTTTGATGGAAAATGGCAACATCAAGAAAGTCATAATGGGCCAACCGATCGGGACTGTGGTGGAGGAAATCTCTTATGCTTGACAAGGTTTACGACGACCTTCGCGACCGCATGAACAAGGCGGTGGAAACCCTCGAATCCGATTATAAGCGGCTGCGCACCGGGAGGGCCTCCGTTTCCCTGGTGGACGGGATAAAGGTGGACTACTACGGTTCCCCCACTCCTTTGAGCCAGCTAACGACTTTGACGATCCCCGATCCGCGCACGATCATGATTCAGCCGTGGGACACTTCGGTTGTCGGTGACATCGAAAAGGCGATCCTCAAATCCGAACTCGGCCTCACCCCGATGAACGACGGCAAGGCGATCCGCATCAGTATTCCGCCGCTCACCGCCGAGCGCCGCAAGGACCTCGTAAAGGTCGTCAAGAAGAAGGCCGAGGAGTCGAAGGTAGCCGTCCGCAACATCCGGCGCGACATCAACGAGAAGATAAAGGACCTCAAGAAGGACAAGAAGGTTTCCGAGGACGAACAGTTCCGCGCCCAGGACGAGATACAGAAGATCACCGACGACTACGTGAAAAAGATCGATGCCGTTTACGCATCGAAAGAAAAGGAAATTCTGGAAACTTAGATGCCGGAACTCGACCTGAAGTCCCTTCCGCGGCATGTGGCCATCATCATGGACGGCAACGGCCGGTGGGCAAAATTAAAACTGAGAAACCGCATTCACGGACACAAGGAAGGCGCCAACTCGGTTCGGGACGTCGTATCCACCTGCCGCCGGCTCGGAATACCTTATCTGACCCTCTATGCGTTCTCGAAGGAGAACTGGAACCGGCCCAGCACCGAAATCCGCGCCCTGTGGGGACTGCTCGACCGCTACCTCAAATCCGAGCTTCCGGAATTCATCAGCAAGGAAATACGCCTCCTCCACATCGGGGACGCGGAAGGCATTCCCGAATACGTGCTCAAGCACTTGCGGAACTTCGAGGAAAATACGGCGGGATTCGACAAGCTTATCGTGAATCTCGCCCTGAACTACGGCGGGAGGCAGGAAATCGTGCGCGCCGCCAAACTGTTTGCCGGCGACATCCTGAACGGCAGGTTCGGAATCGGTGAAATTTCGCCCCAGCTCTTCTCGCGCTATCTCTACACCGCCGGATGTCCCGATCCCGACCTCGTTATCCGCACGGGCGGCGAGATTCGCGTGAGCAATTTCCTCCTGTGGCAACTCGCATACGCCGAACTCTACTTTACCGAAGTTTTGTGGCCCGATTTTCGGGAGGCGAACTTAATTGCCGCCCTCCGCGAATTTCAAAGCCGGGAGAGACGCTACGGCCGCACGGGCGAACAGGTGAAATCGTTCCATGAAGTTCCCGCGCTTGAAATAGGGGCTAAATCAAGCCGGTAGCGTCACCTTGATCTCCACCTTCGAATGAAAGTCACCGGACCCCGGCGCCTGCCCCCGGACCTGATCCGGGGTTCGCCGGGGTGGCCCTGTGACCAACTCCTCACTGGGAAATTGGCCAATATCGTCCAACGGAAGGCTAACCGCCGATCGCTGCTTGCGCATGGCTTCCAGCTAACGGCTGACAAGAGTTTCATGTCCGATCCACAAAAATCGAGCAAACACGCCCTGCGCTGGCTGACGGGCCTGTCGATCGGCCTGCCCGTTCTGGCCTGCTTCGCCGCCGGACCGCGCTGGAGCTGGTTGCTGCTTGTCATCATTACGGCGCCCATCGGCATCTGGGAGCTTCACGGCCTTTTCTTTCGCGATCTTCTTCCCCTCAAGTGGCGTATCTTCTCGTTTTCCGTCACCCTTCTCCTACCTCTCGGAACGTTTTTCTGGGGGACCCAGGGACTCAACCTTGTCCTGTTCTTCTCCGTCTTCTGCGCTTTTTTCCTTATGATGCTCTCCTCGCCGCGCGATCCCGACGAGATTTCCCGAATCGCCCGTCTCGCGCTCGCCTGGCTGTATGTCCCCTACATGCTGTCCTATGTGCTTCTGATCGGGACGGTCCCCGGGGGCAGGTTCTGGGTCATACTGGTCCTGGGGGTGATTGTCGCCGGAGATGCCGGAGCGTATCACACGGGTGTCATACTGGGCCGCCACAAGCTCTTCGAGTTGGTTAGCCCCAAAAAGACAATCGAGGGGTCCGCCGGAGGACTGCTGGCCAGCGTTGTCATGGGCTATATTCTTGGGGCCCTTTTTTCACGGGAAACCGGCCTGGGCCAGATCCTGGTTTTCAGTTTTTTTATTGCAATTACCGGCCAGATCGGTGACCTTATCGAATCGATGATCAAGCGCAACTGCGGCAAAAAGGATTCAAGCGGGCTGCTCCCGGGTCATGGAGGGGTCCTCGACAGGCTCGATTCCCTTCTTTTCTCTTTTCCGCTTATGTGGTTCCTTCTACAATGGGTGGCATGAAAATGACTTCATGAATGCGACCCGGTATGAGGACTTGCGCTTGGACGTGGAAGGACGCACCACCTGAGATGATGAAAAAAAGAATAGCCATTCTGGGAAGTACCGGCTCGATCGGCCGAAGCACGCTCGATGTTATCCGCCAGTTTCCCGACCGGTTCGAGATCACGGCCCTGGCGGCGGGCTCGAACGCGGCCCTTTTGTGCGAACAGATCGCCGAGTTCGGCCCCAGTACCGTCTCCGTGATGAATCGGCGGGTGGCGGACGATCTTCTCAAGCTGCTCAAGGAAAACGGCGCGCGTAGACCCGAAGTCCGCTTCGGCCCGGACGGATACCGCGAGGTCGCGGCCCACCCCGATTCCGACACCCTCGTATCCGCGATGGTCGGCGCGGCCGGGCTTGTCCCGACCCTTGCCGCGATCGAGGCCGGAAAGGACATAGCGCTCGCCAACAAAGAGACGCTCGTCGTCGCGGGCGAGATCGTCATGCGCCTTGCGGCGGAAAAAAACGTGCGGATCCTTCCCGTGGACAGTGAGCACAGCGCCATATTCCAGGCGCTCCAGGGAAATCATCGCGAAGCCCTGGACAGGATCCTTCTTACCGCATCCGGCGGACCGTTTTTCCGCAAGACGAGCGAGGAGCTCCGGGCCATGAGTCCCGAGGCCGCCCTGCGCCACCCGAACTGGTCGATGGGGCGCAAGATCACGATAGATTCCGCAACCCTGATGAATAAAGGCCTCGAGGTCATCGAGGCGCGCTGGCTGTTCGGGGTGGGACTCGAACGCATCTCGGTGCACATTCATCCCGAGAGCATCATTCATTCGATGGTCGAATACATCGACGGCTCCGTCATCGCGCAAATGGGGATCCCGGATATGAAGGTCCCCATCGCCTACGCCCTCGCCTATCCCGAGCGGCTCCCGGTTGCCGGAGCGAGGCTCGATCTTTTCCAGTTGCAGAAGCTCTCCTTCTATCCCCCGGATATGGAAAAGTTCCCCTGCCTTCGCCTGGCCTACGAGGCCTCCCGGAGCGCCGCGACAATGCCCGCCGTGCTCAATGCGGCAAATGAGATCGCCGTACACGCTTTTCTGGAAAAAAAGATTGGTTTTACGGATATTCCCGATACCATCGAAAGAGTAATGAAGGCGCACGTACCGGCCCAAAACCCGGACCTCGAATCCATCCTGGCGGCGGACGCCTGGGCAAGGTCCGAGGCTGCGGCGATAATAGGATAAAATGAGCACAAAATCCGCCGGAGCCAAAGCTAAAGTCTGAATCAAGAATTATATTTAGCGAATCAAATTCGCTGTCGAAGTGAGGACCAAACCTTGTTCACAATTCTTCTTTCCACCGCAATAGTGCTCGGAGTGCTGATATTCGTCCACGAACTCGGCCATTTCCTGGTCGCCAAGCGAAGCGGGGTGACCGTGCTTCGCTTTTCTCTCGGGTTTGGCCCCAAAATTGTCGCCATCACGCGGGGAGGCACCGAATATCGCCTCTCGATGATCCCCCTGGGCGGCTACGTAAAAATGCTGGGGGAAGACACCGACGAGGAACTCTCCGAGGAACAGCGCGCGGGCGCCTTTTCCGAACAGCCGGTGCTCAAGCGCATGGCGATTGTCTTTGCGGGCCCGGCGTCCAATTTCCTCCTCGCCATCCTGATCTATACTTTTCTGTTCGCATTTGCCGGAATCCCCGAACGCAACGCCGAAATAGGATCGGTAAATGCCGGCTCGCCCGCCGAACAGGCCGGGCTTCAGGCCGGAGACCGCGTGCTCTCGATAAACGGGAACCCTCTTAGCACCTGGGAGGAACTCTCCGAAACGATTGAAAAACAGGGGGAAAATCCCCTGACGCTTCAGCTCAAGCGCGGAGAGCGCGACATAACGGTCACCGTCACCCCGACGGTAAATGAGGTGAAGAATATTTTCGGCGAGATGATCAAGCGCCCGGTCATAGGGATCACGGCTTCGGAAAAATTCACGGTAAAGCACGTGAACCCGATCCTCGCGGGCTATTATGCACTGTCCCAGACCTACAACATCAGCAAGCTGTTTTTGCTTACCGTGGTAAAGCTTGTCCAGAGGATTGTGCCGCTCCAGACGCTCGGCGGCCCGATCCTGATCGCTCAGATGGCCGGTCAGCAGGCGCAGGAGGGGATACTTAACCTGATCAATTTCATCGCGCTCATAAGCATCAACCTGGCGGTCCTGAACCTTTTGCCGATCCCGGTGCTCGATGGCGGGCATCTTTTCTTCTTCCTCATCGAAGCGGTCGTCGGCAAGCCGCTCTCCGTAAAGAAAGTGGAACTTGCCCAGAAGGTCGGGATGCTTGCCCTGTTGTCCCTTATGGTCCTGGTTTTCTACAATGATCTAATGCGGCTGGATTGGAGTTGGCTTTTCTCGTTTTTCCAACGCCTGTGGTCATAATATCGTTTTACTTATTTTTGCCCTCGCCCCCGCCACGGACAATATGGCGCGCCATAAAGCCGGGCGGGCGTCAATGCCGTTGATTTAAGGAAACGCCTAATCACTTTTTCATTTCGACAAGCTGGCGACAGGACCTTTAGTCGTCGGCATTTTGGCGGGTGTTCCTGTGATCTGATTCAGGAAGCGTTGTCCGAGGGGCGCTTCCTTTTTATTTTATTGCAGCCGGATTTCCGTCATGAAAATTCTTGCCGTCGATACCTCAACAACATCCGGCAGCCTCGCCCTGCTCGAAGACGAAACCATCATCGCCGAATGGACCGTTCGGTCCGCGCAGACCCACAACAGGCGACTGCTCAAATCGATCGATCTGCTTCTGTGCGAAGCGGGGTGGAACATCGAGGCCATTGACGGCTACGCGGTCGTGAGCGGGCCGGGAAGCTTCACGGGGCTTCGAATCGGAATGACCACGCTGAAGGTGCTCGCGTGGACGAGGGGCAAGCTCTACGCCGCGATCCCGTCTCTTGACGCCCTGGCCCAGCCTTTCTCCTTCTCGGACCGTCCTGTCTGCGCGATGCTGGATGCCCGGAAAAAAGAGATTTTTTGCGCCCTCTACCAACCCGACCGGAAGGGCGGGCTGCGCGTCATCATGCCGTACACGGTGATCTCCCCCTCGGCGCTCGCCGATAAGATCGACCGCGAGGTCATCTTTTGCGGGGATGCATGGCCCTTATATAAAAATCAGATAAAGAGAAAACTCGGGGCCATGGCCGTCGGCGCGCCCCCGTCATTTCACCTGATCCGGGCGGGATTTGTTGGAGAACTTGCAAGAAGAAGATTTGTAGCCGGGCAAGCGGACGAGCCCGCAACGAGTGTTCCTCTCTACGTGAGGGCTTCCGAGGCGGAAATCCGTTACCCGCACTTTGCGGAGAAGAGCGGTGCAGAACCCGAAATTATATAAAACCGGCCGGCTCAAGGGGTATTTGCGCAAGAAAAACCCGAAAGCGGCGGGTTCGTTCGTGCTCAAAAACCTCTGCGATCCCGCATTCCCCCTCTATTTCCTCCTGCGAAACCTCAACTGGCTCGAGCGCGAGAAATGGTGGCGCGAACTCTCGCCACGCTCGCGGCGCGTCCATGCGGCAAGACTGCTCATCGAGAGGATCGCAATTTTCGGTGAAGTGAAAAGGTGGAAAAAAAGGCGGGACTATTTGCGGCATACACCACGCCCAAGCGGCGGGAAAATCGACGCACCGGGATACTGCAACAAGTGCGGCCTTTGCTGCGAAGTGGCGAGCGGGATGCCCGATTTTCCGGAATCCTGCCGGATTCCGGGGAAATGGCGCACCGTCTTCGGCAACGGATTGGGCCAGGGCCACCGCTTTTGCCCCTTCCTGTGGGAAGACAACGGCTCCGGCGGCAGCCTCTGTTCCATTTATCCGTGGCGATCAAACCCTTGCCGGCTGTTCGAATCCGACGAGTGTGACTTTTTCTGGAACAACCCCGAACCCGTCGAGATTGCCAGCGAGAAGAACCTCCTCCTGATGAGACGTTGGCTAGCCAACCTGGTTAATGGCCGTAAGCTGCCACTGGCGGCTCCCGATGTCGCGGCAAAAGGTCCAGAATTCCTGGAATTTGACCGGGTTTAGCTTGTCGCCCCGCAGGATCTTTCCGCTCTGGTCGTCCACATTGTAGTCGAGAAGGTTCGCGGTAAAGAAAACGGTTATGTAGTCCTTCCCGGCTTCCTGCCATACTTCGGAAGGCTCGACCTTCCTCACGGCGATGTTTTCGAGCCGATTGATCCAGCCCTCATCCTTCATCTTGGCGAATTCTTCATCGAAGTAGTCCGCCATCTCGGGCGTGAGCATCTTTTCGATCCCTTCGAGGCTCCGGTTCGTCCATGCTGCCTGGACACGGAAAAACATATCCTCGGTCGTTTCCTTGAAGGTCTCTTCGTTAAAAGAGGGATCAAACCGGCGTATTTCCTCCAAGCCCCTTTGCACCTCATCGATTTCAGGCGGCGGCGGGGGCTGCGCTCCCGCGCCGTAATACGGCGCGCCTGAATCGGGCAGACTCTCTGTGCGGCTCTCTTCGTAATAGACGCTTTGTTCCTCGCGCCTACGCCTGAAAAACCTCATCCCGAAGTAGATAAGCGCCCCGAGAAGGATCAGTTCGAAAAGCCCGATTCCCGAGCCGCCGAATCCTCCAGCCGGCTGGCCGGCATAGCTGCGCCCGCCGAAAAGCATGTTGCCGATCATTCCTCCCGCGACACCACCGGCAACCCCGGACCAGAAAGGACTTCCGCCAAAAAATCCACGGCTCGGCGCAGGCATGGGGGTCGCGCCGGGAGCGCCCAATCCGGGCCTTGGAGGCGTGACGGGAGAAGGCGAGGGAGATGGCGACGGAGTAGGCCTGGGCGGCGTGGCCGGACTCGAAAAACTCCGGCTGCCGCGGCTTCCGGATGAGCCTCCGCCTCCCGCCCTGGCCCAGGCGCTGGTTTCCATGGCAAGGCTTGCCGCGAACAGGAGCAGGACAGTCAGAACTATGGCTGCCGAAATACTCGATCTCCACCTCATTGTTTTCTCTCCTTCAGAGTCTACGAATTAGCCCGATAGTATAAGCTAATTCAGGCCGTGCACGGCGGCACGGCATTCGAGTCGATTTCTCAGCGTCTCACACGCCTCTTCTACAAATCAGCCCCACTGAAAAGGACGGATTTTCATCACATTTGTAGTATACCAGACGCATAGAACCAATTGCAACCGCACCCGCACACACCGTACAAGAAAGAAGGATCGGCCCGGACGGACCGGATTAGCGTGGCCTTCGCACCCCGCGATCCCGAGGGAAGCGTCCGACGCAAAGACATCGCGGCTCAAAGCCGCTCCCACCAGTTTGCACCGGATGGGGGCGAGGCCCGGCTAGGGCGCGCACGGTTATGGCGCGGTCTCCTGACCGCGCCATGCTCTCGACCGGAGGTCTCCAGATCACCCCAGGTCAGGCCCGGTTATGGCGCGGTCTCCTGACCGCGCCATGCTATCGACCGGAGGTCTCCGACTCACCCCAGGTCAGGCTACCCCCCTTTGGAGACCTTCGGTCGGGCACGGTGGCACGGTCGGGAGACCGCGCCACAACGGTGAATCTGCGGATCGTCATTCCCGCAGCGCTTTTGGGCGGGAATCCAGCGTCTTGCTTTGGGCAACAGACCGCGGCTCTTCACCCGGATCACTCCAGTAAAAATATCGTTCCGGCAAAATATAAGTACGACTCAATGGAAGTAGGCCCCTGGCCGCGAGACAACGGCAGGAACCGGAATATCGATTGGAAGAGCAGACCCGAGTTGCACGCTAGAATTCTAACATTAGATTAAGAAAACAACAGCATAGCTTCGATGTAACAGTATTGCTCAGAATCTGTGGAGTTCAAAATGCGCCGCGAACTGCTTCTCCATTTTAGAGATATCCTGATGGACGCGCGCCGGGACATTCTCGTTCGGGTCCAAGACCTCGAGTCCCGGTGGCAGGAGATGTCCGAGCGTGAGATCGAAATCGAGGAGGTGGCCCAACGGGCCGCCATCACACTGCCCTATGACCGCCTCGGCGAAACCGGCAAGGCCTCCATCGAGCACATAGACCTCGCCCTGAACAAGATTGTGCTCGGCGAATACGGGGTATGCGAACACTGCGGGGATGAAATTTCCGAAAAACGCCTTGCGGCCCTCCCGTGGACGCGCCTTTGTATCGACTGCGCCCGCGAGTTCGAGAGGAGGAACCAGGTGCTGCCACCTCCGGGCGAAGTGCTCGAAGCGGCGGAGCTTCCCGACGAATATCAGGGGCTTTCCAACAATCAGATCATGAGCATTATTTACGAGCAGATTCAAAAAGACGAAAGAATCGAGACGCGGGAACTCGATATTTCCTTGCGCGACGGAGTGCTCTATCTGGAAGGGGCCGTTGCGGGGGAACCCGAACACCAGATCCTCCTTCAGACAATCACCGATATTCTCGGTTTTTCATCCGTCGTGGACCATCTGAGCGTAAATGAAGTCCTGTTCGAAAGGGAGGACCGCACCCCGCGCACCGAGCCGCCGCAAGCCTCGGCGACCCTCGAAGACCGCCTCTTCTACGACCAGGAAGACCTCTCGGAGGACCTGTTCGAAGCAGGCGATGAAATTCCCTACAGTCCCCCCGTGGGCCCCCTTCCGCACCAGGAATACCCAAGGCGCGCCTACAGCGGGGAGCATACGATCTAGGTTCGCGCCGCGGGGTCGCGCCGCGTTCGGGAGATAATCCCGGATTCGGAAGAATCCCTGCATCCTTTTTGCCCCAATCCCGTCAGTACGAAAGCAAAACTGCCCGGGAGCACACGCCCCCGGCCCCGATTCATGCAGAATGGAGGTCGCGCCGACAAGATTTCTCACCCTGCTCGAAATGATAATGATATTATTTTGATGGGTGATAATTAATTTGTATCAGACTCGAATCCCGAACGGATGGCGCCTGTCATGTCCCACATAACCATTGAAGCACTTTGGGCCGATTACAGCGGCGATCTGCGTCGGTTTATCCGCGGTCGAGTCCCGGACGAGGTCATTGCCGAAGATGTTCTCCAGGATGTTTTTGTCAAGATCATCTCTCAAATCGGCGCCCTTCGAAATGACCAGTGCGTTCGCGGCTGGGTCTACAAAATTGCCCGGAATACGATCATTGACTATTATCGAAGCAGACACCCCGTCCTGGAGGTCCCGCAAACCCTGCCAAGTCCCGTCAGCCCCGATCTGCCGATCATCGACGGGCTCATTCCGTGCCTCGAATCCATGGTGCGCGAGCTTCCGGAGAAGTACCGCCGGGCCGTCCTGCTGACAGAGTATGAAGGGCTGTCGCAAAAGGAGATGGGACAAAGACTCGGGCTCTCTTTTTCGGGAGCGAAATCCCGGGCCCAGAGGGCAAGAGAAAAGCTCAGGAAGAAACTGACCGATTGCTGCCGCTTTGAATTCAACGGCGCGGGACAGATGATCGGCTACGAACCCCACTCGACTCGCCTGCCCTGCAATCGTTCATCGCATACCAAAGCAGACAAGCTCCCTCGGTGACAATGGAGTTCCTTCGCCCAGAGCGCGCGACAAGCCCTTGGTGAGTCTCCCGAAGATTCTATCGTCTCTCCCGCTGAAACCCGGCGGGGGATCCAACCTTAATGAACCGGGGCCATCTCGAATCCCTCTTGAATAGCCTTCAATGCTTTCCCTGCAAACTCCGCCTCGGGAATGTCCGGGGTGTGGTAAAGGATGACGGAAGCGGCGGCGGCATTAATGCGAACACTCGTGACGTCATCCAATGAGCCCAAAACCAACTGCAGCGCATTTGCGTAAGCCTCGTCCGTCTGCAAGCGCGGGACCCTCAGCCGAATGCGTCCCCGCGTCTGGTGGAGGATGCTTGCAAAAGTAGGCTGCAGCGCGGATAGCGAGACGTTAACCCCCATGAGCCTTGCTCTTTTGGGTTCCTCGATAGAAATCCGAAAACCTTCCTCGCTTTCGAGGTATACGAGCAGGTCCGTAAGGAGATTCTGCAATACCGCCAACCGTTCATATCCCTCCAGGACCTCAGCCCGATCGGCCCGGTCAATGGCTGAAAGGGTACAGCGGACGGCCCTGCTCTGATACAACTGGGCGTGTTTGCATTGATCATCGATAAGCTCTTCTTGGAACTGAAATAACGGGATAGACTGAAATACGGGCAGAATGGCTGTGACCTCCCCGATGCGCCGAACCACAGCCTGGCCAAGAGAAACCCTCTCGTCCAGGCTGAAGCGGAAAGCATCCCCTGAAAACTTGCCGCGCGTTTCGAAGGTTTCCCCTATTTTTCGGACAAGTTCTATTACTCTGGAGTCCTTCGTGTAAGGTCCGAAGCGATAAGTGCAATACCCCCACCCAAAATACTGACTCAAGTGATAGAGGATCTCGATCGCGGCTGGTGAGCCAAATTCATACCGCTCCGGATACTCCGTCTTATAGAAAGCCAGGTCGTCTTCCTCAAGAATACTGTGGAGTCGGGACTGCAACTCCGCTATTGCCAGCATGAATGAATTCACGTAGAGAGCAGCCGCCTGGTCGCGCTTGAGCTGTCTTTGCTTTTCCTGCTCCTCGCTCCAGGTCCAGACCGACCAGACTGTGGCAGCCAATGCCGAAAAGACGGAAAGAATTTGCGCCGGATTCATACCCCTCCTCCTGTAAGACAACAATATGCCGTATGACACTTTGCCGACCATCGGGCTTTGGCCGCGGGTCAATAATCTCAGCGATACCTATCTTCGAGAAAATGCGCCGATCTCGGGGCGTTCGCGCAACAAATGCCGGGTGCAAGAGCAAATCGCATAAGACCGCGAACCGGATATTTGAATCCGCAGCGCCTCTCGGCATCCGGAACGGAAGCGTATCTTGCCGGATAGGCATCACGGATTTAACTATATAGTATCTGATTATTGTTTTAGAAAGCGAAAATCCCCTCGCACCGGGTTGGGGTGTGAGGGGACCATATATAAAAGGGATGAGGCGGCGGCGTCCTACTCTCCCACGCAGTCTACCCACGCAGTACCATCGGCGCAGAGGAGCTTAACGACCGTGTTCGGGATGGGTACGGGT
>JBAQYM010000141.1:0-2335 GCA_049300095.1 Syntrophobacteraceae bacterium | reverse complement strand
TATACCGTTTTATGGTTGACCTTTATGTCCTAGTCCGCGAGTGTTCGCTGGGTTCCCAAGCTGGAGCTTGGGAACGAGCGAACTTTGGGAGACAGCAAAGCGGTATATTAGTACATTCCAAGTCCCTAAGTACAGCCCCGTTGTGGCGTGGTCTCCCGACCGCGCCACTTGATGCGACCGCAGGTCTCCAATCTCTTTCGACCGCCCTCCAGGGAGACCTTCGGTCAAGACCCGTGGCACGGTCGGGAGACCTTGCCACAACAAGAGTCGGGAGACCGTGCCACAACAAGTCATTCCGAGCGCCGGCGAGGAATCTGAGGGGTTGTCAAGCCTCAGATGTCTCGCTCCGCTCGACATGACAATAGTGGGGTCTTATCGCAAATCGCTTCAGGAAGCCGCGAACTCTTCGATCCCCAGTTCCTTGGCCCGCCTCGCGACCTCCCGAACCACTTCCGGGTCCATTTCGATGTCGTCGGGCCAGGGGCGGGTGTGGCCGTCTTCCGGCCCTTTTTTCGTGGCGTCCACGGTGATCCTTCCGTCCCGTCTCAGCATGTCGCGCATGGGGTCCACGTTGTTGAAAAGCTTCCAGAGCACCAGGGAGTAATCCCGCAGGTCGATCCCGGAATCGAGGAGCACGAATATCGAAAAGGCTTCCAGGCCTTTTTCGGAAAGGAGTTTTTCCGAAATGGCCCTTCCGGGGGTTTTTCCGTCCTTGGCAAAGTTGAGCAGGAGCACCCGGTTTCGCACATCGAGCGCGGGCGCGTGGAAGGACGCGAGCAGCTTCGATGCGGTTTTTACCGATTTGGCGATACTCTTTTCGGAGGGGACCGGCCTGTCCGCGCCGCTCCCGCCCGGACGGGAACGCGCTTTCTCATCCGGCCTTCTTCGCGTCGCGTCGAGCCCGACCTTGGCCCCGAAAAGCGGTTCCGGGGCGCTGTGGTCGAGAACGTCGAGGACGCCTTCGGTGATAAAGACGTCGTTTTCCAGGTCCACTTCATTAAGGATTGTGGTCAGCACTTCGCGAGGCGAGGCGAGGTTCACGCCGTGGTCGACCAGCGCCACCGCCTTTGAAAAGCTCATCTGTCCCTGCCCCCAGACGGCGCTCATGATCCTCCGCGCATGCCCGGGGTATTCCTTCTCGATTGCCGCCACGACGATATTGTGAAACACGCCCTCCCAGGGCATCCAGAAATCGCGCACCTCGGGAAGGACCGCCCCGAGCAGGGGCAGAAATATCCTCTCGGTGGCTTTGGCGAGGTAGCAGTCCTCCATCGGAGGCCGCCCGACGATTGTCGCGGAATAGACCGGGTTTTTCCGGTGGGTTATGGCGGTGACGTGGAAGACGGGGTACTCGCCGACAAGCGAGTAATAGCCAGTATGGTCCCCGAACGGCCCTTCGACGCGCAGCTCGTCCGGGTCGACGTAGCCTTCGAGGACGAATTCCGCCTCGGCGGGGACTTCAAGGTCCACGGTCAGGCACCGGGCCATCCGCACGGGCGTTCGCCGGATGAAACCGGCCAGCATCATTTCATCGATCCCACGGGGCAGCGGGGCGGTCGCCGCGTAGGTCGTCGCCGGATCGGTCCCCACGGCCACGGCGACGGGCATGCGCTTCCCGGCCCGGCGGTATTCCTGGTAGTAATGCGAGCCGTCCTTGTGGATGTGCCAGTGCATCCCGGTGGTGTTGCGGTCAAAGACCTGGAGGCGGTACATGCCGGCGTTGCGCCTGCCCGTTTCCAAGCTCCGGGTGATGACCACCGGAAGCGTCACGAAGGGACCGCCGTCCTGGGGCCAGCACTTGAGCACCGGAAGCATCGAAAGGTCCACGCCGGCCCCGCGGTGGACGACCTCCTGGCACGGGGCGGCCCTTGTTTTTCGCGGCAGGAACCGCAACAGGTCGATCCCCATGGGCAGAAGTTTTGCGAGCTGCCCGAGGGACTTCGGCGGCTCGATTTTTATGAATTTATTCAACCTTTCGGCGAGGCTGTCCAGCGATTCGGTCCCCAGCGCCATGCAGATGCGGCGCTCGCTGCCGAAGGCGTTGGTCAGCACCGGGAAGCGCGATCCGCGCACGTTCTCGAAAAGCAGGGCCCTTCCGCCCCCCGGCGCTTTCGATGCAAGGTCGGTTACGTGGGTAATTTCCAGGTCCCTGGACACGGGGGCCTTGATGCGGAGCAATTCTCCGGCCCTGTCCAGGCGCGAGACGAATTCAGCGAGGTTTCGGTAGGCGTTTTTCATCGGCAACCGTCATTGTTTGTGGGAGCGGCTTGCAGCCGCGATGTCTCGGCTGGGACCAAGGTTGTGTGTTTCCATCGCGGCTGCAAGCCGCTCCCAC
>JBAQYM010000140.1:0-8156 GCA_049300095.1 Syntrophobacteraceae bacterium | reverse complement strand
TCGAGGTCCCCCGCGAGAGGCCCCTTGGGACGGGTTCGACTGACGCCGATGTAATGGAAACCTTCTTCGCGAAGAACCTCCAGGTTCTTGCGGGTGGCAATTCCGGCATCCATCACGACCGTTGGAGTCTTATCAAAAAGACCCCGCTGTTCAACTTGTTTGAGGGGAGGGTGTTGAATCTTGAAGTGCTTACGACCCCCTCCCCCAGCCCCTCCCGCCAAGGGAGGGGAGACCTCTACCCTCTTTTGGCCGCGCCTGCCCCACGTGGAACCAACACCAAGCGGGCGTCTCCTGACTGCGGGCGTCTCCTGACTGCGGGCGTCTCCTGACTGAGGGCCGAACGATTGAGTGACTTTCAACAACCGCGACGTATCGCGGCCGACGATCGAACGCTTGCATGATTTTCAGCTATCGCTCGCCTGCTTGACGGGAAGAGTGACGATAAAGACCGAACCCCGCCCCGGCATGCTCTTTGCCGTTATGCTTCCCGCGTGCCGCTCGGCGATTTTGCGGCAGATGAAAAGCCCCATGCCGGTACCCTCGAAAGCATCCCTTGCATGCAGGCGCTGAAACGGCCTGAAGATGCGGTCAAGGTAGACTTCATCAAAACCCAGGCCGTTATCCTCGATATGAATGCCGCACGTCTCACCGGCCATCAGGCAACGCACTTTCACGACGGGCTTTTCGCACTCCCTGCAATATTTCACGGAATTGCCGATAAGGTTTTGGAACAGCGCCCGCATCTGGTCGGCATCGGCATCTATAGTCGGAAGGTCCCCCAGGTCGATACAGGCGCCCGCTTTTTCGATAAGCAGCTCGAGGTCGCTTATCGCCTCGCGGGCAACCTTGCCCAGGTCGACCGGTTTGAACGGATTTGCCGCCGAGGCTTCGTGGGAATAGGCGCGCAGGGACCTGAGCAGCGCGGACATGCGGACGGCCGAGCCGATCATCCGTCCGAGATAATCTCGGCCCTGCTCTCCGAGACAAGCCCCATATTTGGTCTCGATGCGGTCACCGAAGGTCTGGATTTTCCGGAGCGGCTCCTGGAGGTCGTGCGAGGCGATAAACGCAAACTCCCGCAGCTCCTGGTTGATGCGTTCGAGCTTTGCCGAATAGACCCTCAGCCCCTCGTTGGCGTTCGCCAGTTCGACGGTCCGCGCTTCCACCAGCTCTTCGAGATGGTCCCGGTATTTTTTCAGCTCTTCCTGGGCCTTCATGTGCCCGGCGATCTCGACTTCGAGGCGGTCGAGGGTCCGCTTGAGCTCGCTCGTGCGCCCGGCGACCAGTTCCTCCAGGTGGGCGCGGTGCTTTTTCAGCTCGATTTCCGAGGACAGCCTGGCGATGGTCGTGCCGGCCAGTCCCGCAACGGCCAGGTAGACATTGAGCACCTCGTTTGATATCGAACCGGCCGCGGCGTGTCCCACCAGCATGACGGCCGCGCCCTGATTGCCAAGAGTGATGGGGAGGAAAACGACCGGGCCCGGCCCCTCGGACGGTACGGGGCGACAGACCAGAAACCCCGTTTCGAGCACCTCGGCGACCGTTTCCCGCACCTCTTCCGAAATCGGAAGCTCCCTCAAGAGTCCCTCGGATGCCGCAAAGTGATGCAACTCGATCGCCCCGCCGGAGGCGCGTCCGGCAAAACAACACCAGGCGGCCGGGTAAAGCTTTACCATGACCCTGGCCACATGCCGCCAGGCGTCTTCGTGGGTGGTCAGGCCCGCCAGGTACTGCGCGGTCTTTATAAACGCATTCAGGTAATCCTGGTGATTGAAATCCAGGCTTTTCATCGCGTCTCGGTTATCCCCTCCCATATCAAGCTTCTTGCGGCCACCGGTCAAGATACAGCCCTTCCAGGAAAAAATCGGCAAAATCGTCACAGTGGGACAAATTGATGATTCTCGTTCTATTCTTGAGGTCCATGAGCAACTCCGTCGGCCGCGAGGTCATCAGGAGGCGTTCGCACCCGCCCAAAGCGATATTGCCGCAAAGGTGAACGGCTTCCCGGCCCATATCGGGCAGCAGTCCCACCCTCACGGCGTTTTCCCTGTTCAGGAAATGGCCGAAGGCCCCCCCGACATAGACGCGCCGCAAATCGTCATGACCCATCCCGGCCAGCGACAGCAAGACCCGGATGCCGGCGCTTATGGCCGATTTCGCCCGCTGGAACATATCAACGTCGTTTTTGGTCAGCACCAGTTTGCGCTCGGCGTCGAGGAACACCAGCCCGTCCGGGGACACGCCGGGGGCGAAGCGGCCGATGCTGGTCAGCTTGTTCGAGCGCACGAGGCAGGCGATGAGATCGACGATCCCCGAGCCGCACAGCCCGGCGGGCTTTGCGTCGTCGATTGTCCTGAACCGCATATCGGGCGCCGAGGCGTTGCCGACGATAAACCCATTGCCCGCGTTCGGGGAATTCCCGCTGTCGCCGGGGCCGAGCACCTGGTAGATGGCGCCGGGTTCGGCGGGCATTCCGCAACTGATGCCGCAGCCCTCGAAAGCCGGGCCGCCGGCGGCCGAGGTCACCCAGATCTCTTTGCCATCCCACAGGGCAATCTCGGAGTTGGTGCCGAAGTCGATGAAAAGGTCCCCGGCATCACCCGAAGCGATGTCCAGGGCAACGCAGCCCGCAAGAAGATCGGAGCCCACAAATCCCGCCAGCGGGGGCATGATTTCCACGGAGGCCTCGGGATGAATTCCCCAGTCTCGGGACAAGTCTTTGGGGCTTTCCGGCAGGCAGTCAATGGGGCCCATCCAGTGGGCCGGATCGAGAAGCAGGTGGTGGTTCCGCCCGGAGAGCAGCCCCAGCATGGCCGTATTGGCAACGAGAACGAGCCTGGCCACCTGTTCCGACCCGATGCCCTCGCGGGCGGCGACATCGAAGATGGCGGACCCCACGGCGTCGACGACCTGCCTTTGCATCCGCTCGGCCAGCAGCGGCGATTCGCTCGCCGCCTGGAGCCGCGTCATAACATCCGAACCGTGCGCCCCCTGGGGATTGGGTCCGTGGCGTCCCGCGAACCATTTCCCGCTCAGAAGATCGTGGAAGGAGACGCTGATATGGGTCGTCCCGAGATCTACGGCGACACCGTAGGGCCGCTCGATGTCGCGGGGGAGGTCTAAGGCGGAAACGTCCGGAGATGTATCCGAGCGGGAGTTGCAGCGAAACGGGGACGAGATCGCCCTCCAGGCGGAAACGGGGTCGCGGTTGAGCACGACGACCTCCATTTCCCGGCTCGGCGTCACCTGGCAGGCCAGGCGCATTCCCGATGCGAGCTGGTCGTCCGAGAGGTAGATGCGCTCGACCGGGGTCGGCTCGACCGCGTCCCGCGCGGCGATCCGCACGCGGCACAGCCCGCAGGCCCCCGTCCCCCCGCAACCGGAACGGACCCTGAAATTCGTGGTATCGAGGACCTCGCGCAGCGTCTGACCGGGGGAAAACTCGATGTGGCGATCTCCCTCGGCCGTCTTGATCGTAAGCTCGGGCAAACGAATCACCTCCGCTTGCGGGTTGCGGAAACCATGGCGTGCACGTTTTCGGGCCTCGAGCCCGGAGGGATTTCGCAACCGGATGAAAGAATATACCCGCCGCGGCGCGCAAACAGTTCCAGGAGCCTGAGCGATTCGGCCAGGACCTCCTCGGGCGGCGCTTCCTCGAAATCGAGCGACTTGATGTTGCCGTTGACGCAGATCGAAGGCGCCTGGTCGATGACCAGGCCCGGCTCGACGCAGTAGTCGAAGTTGAAGATGTCCGCGCCGCTTTCAACGCACGAAGGGACAATCGAGGATATCGGCCCCGCGACGTGGAGCCATCCCGCGGCGGCGCCCGCGCTCTTCAGGGCCGCAAACACCTGCTTGAGCCTCGGGAGCTCGAATTCGCGGAAAAACTGGGGCGGAATGACGGCCTGCGACGCGCTGGGGTCGAACACCAAGGGCACGTGAGCGCCGGCCCGGACCTGGGCAACCCCGAATTCAACGGCCACCCGCACGCAATAGTCGAGGAGCTTTTCGAAGCTCTCGGGCTCGTCGATCGCCAGGTAGAGGGCCGTCTCCATCCCGAGCAACTGCGTTGCCAGGGTCATCGGCCCCAAAATGCCCCCTACAATCAGGACCTCATTCCCCACCTCGCGCCGCATGATATCGA
Source organism: Syntrophobacteraceae bacterium (assembly GCA_049300095.1). GTDB lineage: Bacteria > Desulfobacterota > Syntrophobacteria > Syntrophobacterales > Syntrophobacteraceae > SbD1. The sequence continues at coordinate 4,012 of JBAQYM010000140.1, read as the reverse complement.
GAGCATCGAGTATTTCGGGCATGCGCGCCGACTTTGCGGGATTGGGGATGGGGATGGAATCGAGGTTCGTGTTTTTCGAAAAGGCCGGGAGTTCAACGTAGGGATAGTTGTCGCGGCGATAGACGAGTTTCGATCCCAGGGCCTCGGTCTCGATATTGACGTCCATGATGGCGAACACGGCATCGTAGCCGTAGCGTTCGAGGGCCTTGAGCTGGCAGTCCGCCACCTCTTTTCCGCTCCGCGCGTAATCGCCGAGGGTTTTACCCGCTATGACGGCCGTGTGCCCGAACACCTGGGCGATAACCGGCGCCCGGTCCGGCGCTTCGAAGTTAACCGCGGCTTGGACCCTTTCGATGCTTGTCATGGTTGCCCTCGGGGGTGATGGCTGTTGGATGTTCGCATGTTGCATGTTGGATGTTGGATGTTGCTCGCGAAACGCAACACTAACGCCCAATCTCCAATTCAAGATAACGCGCGCCGTCAAAGGCCGTTTCCGCGACGAAATCGACCTTGAGGCTCTCCGCGGCGGCCTGCTTCAGCGCCGCGCCGCCGGCGAGGACCTTGACATGCCCCAGTCCGCGACGGACCAGCAGTTCCCGCGCCTGCTTCACCTTCGGAACCACCGTGGTAATGAGTCCGCTTATGCAAACGGCATCCGCCTTCCACCGCTCCGCTTCATCCACCATCTGTTCCAGGGGACAGTCCTTCCCGCAGTCGATGACGTTATACCCCCTGCCCGTAAGGACCATCTTCAAAATGTTCTTGCCCAGATCGTGCACGTCGCCCTCGAGGCTGCCCACAATAACCGTTGCCCGACTCCGCGCCATGGGCTCGCCCCGGGGGATCAGCTCCCTTACCACGCTCATCACCGCCCTGCCGACGAGCATGATTTCGAGAAGGTTGAACTGGTCGAGGGTGCACTTGCCGTCAAGCTGCTCCAGGGCCTTTCCCACGCCGTCGATGACGATCCGCTCGACCGAGACCCCCGAAGCGTGAAGCGCCTTCGCCTCGGCAACCGAGCGGGCCTGGTCTCCGATCATCAGGGCGTCAACTAATTCGCGCATCGCCGAATCGCTCATGAAACGTCCCCTCCATTGGCGGGAATAGGTTCCGGTCGTGGACTTTTGTATCGAGTTGCATTCAGAAACCGGGTTGGATTCAGAGACCGGGTTGCATCCATCAACCGGGATGCATCCATCAAATTGTCATTCCGAGCGCCGGCGAGGAATCTGAGCGGCCGCCACGCCTGAGATGTCTCACTCCGTTCGACATGACACTGACGGCGTCCCGATCGCAACGGGGCGCGGCCACACTCGAATGACACGGTCCGGCATCAACTTATTCCGGCATTAACCCTTTCCGGCATAAATAGAACCGATCATATCTTATTAGAAAAGCAGGCTTTTGCGCAAGAGCGGATCGTCAGGAACCGGGGCGCGCGGACGCCGGCGGTCGCTCGACCAGGGCCTTTATAAAATAATTCCAATAAATGAGGCCCTCCCCTTCAAATTGTCTAAAGTAAAACCTTTGTCGATTCGATTGATAAGATGAATATCCCAGTATACTCAATTCCATAGCGGTTCATGCAACAGGGGCGGGGCGGCCGATGAGCTACAGGCCTTCGAGATATTGTGAATTTAGGAACAATTACACCGGGAAGTCGTCATACTTGCATATCATAGGGAATCAGGTGCGCAATTCCATCTCATTAGTCAGGCGTGTCGAAGGAGGCATGAAATGAGGAACATGAGTCTCAGGACCAAACTGCTTTCGTGCGGAATTATTCTGACCGCTATCCCGCTGCTTGTCATATCCTGTGTTTTCCTGTGGCAAAACAAGCAAATGGTGCAAACATCCACCGAGGAGAGCCAAAAACTCGCGTACGCGGACCTGGACCATGTTTCCGATCTCGTTTACAGGACCGTCGAGGCCGTCCAGGAAGGCAACCTCCTGCTCCTGAAAAATTCCCTGAGCGTGGCTACGGAAATGGTCGCCGCGGAAAAGGGGGCTTCCCTGTCGGCGGAAAAAGTGACGTGGGATGCGGTCAACCAGGTGACAAAAAGTTCCGGCCGCGTGGATCTCCCCAGGATGATGGTGGGCGATAAATGGCTTGGCCAGGTAACGGATATGAAGAGCACCGTCCCCATTGTCGATCAGGTTAAGAAACTGGTCGGGTGCACGAGCACGATTTTCCAGGTGATGAACCCGGCGGGAGACATGTTGCGGGTAGCCACCAACGTCGCAAAGGAAGACGGGTCCAGGGCCATCGGCACCTACATCCCGGCCGCGAACCCGGACGGAACGGCAAACGCGGTCATTGCCTCGGTCATGAGGGGAGAGCCTTACGTCGGGCGGGCGGTTGTGGTGAACGCCTGGTACCTGACCGCCTATGCGCCGCTCTACGACGCAAGCAAGAAGATCATCGGAATGCTCTATGTCGGCATCCCCCACGAGAGCGTGATCAAGAGCCTCAAAGAAGCGATCACGGGCATAAAGGTCCAGAAGACCGGGTATGTTTTCGTACTCGACAGTAAAGGCAACTACATCGTCTCCAATGGCGGCAAGCGCAACGGAGAAAACATCTGGGAAACCAGGGACGCGGACGGAAAGCTGCTGATCCAGGACATGATCAAGAAAGCCCTGCCGCTCAAGCCCCATGAAACCGCCGACCACGAGTATTCCTGGAAAAATCCCGGGGATGCGGCGGCCCGCGCGAAAGTAACCAGGCTGATATATTACAAGCCCTGGGACTGGGTCATAGGGCCAGGGTCCTATAAAGATGAGTTTTTGGAGGGCACCATCGCCGTCCAGAAGATCGGCAATCGCAGCATGTTGATCATGCTGGGCATAATCGGGGGCGCCCTGCTCATCACCATCCTGAGCTGGTTGCTCATCTCGGGAGGCGTCGCCCGGCCGATAACCCGCATCATAGACACCCTCGACGACAGCGCCGCGAGCGTGTCCACCTCGTCGGGCCAGCTTTCGGCGACCAGCCAGGTCATGGCCGAGGGGGCCTCCGAGCAGGCCGCCTCGATCGAAGAAATCTCCTCCTCGCTCGAAGAGATGTCTTCCATGACGAGGCAAAACGCGGATAACGCGGGACAGGCAAACACCCTCATGAACGAGGGGAACCAGCATATCGGGCAGGCAAGCCATTCGATGAACGGGCTGATTACGTCGATGGGCGAGATTTGCACCGCGAGTGAGGAGACCTCAAAGATTGTCAAAACAATCGACGAGATCGCCTTTCAGACAAATCTTCTCGCCCTGAACGCCGCGGTCGAGGCGGCGCGGGCGGGCGAGGCGGGCGCGGGGTTCGCCGTGGTGGCCGATGAGGTGAGGAACCTCGCCATGCGCGCCGCCGAGGCGGCCAAGAACACGTCGAGCCTCATCGAGGGCACGGTAAAGAAGATCAAGGAGGGTTCGGACCAAGTCGTCAAGACCAACGACGCGTTCGACAAGGTGGCGAAAAGTTCGACGAAGGTGGCCGAGCTGGTGGCCGAGATCGCTTCCGCATCCCGTGAACAGGCGCAGGGGATCGAACAGGTGAACAAAGCGGTGACCGAGATGGACAGGATAGTCCAGCAAAACGCCTCGCAAGCCGAGGAATCCGCCGCGTCCGCCGAGCAAATGGACGGCCAGGCCGCCCAGATGCAGACGGTGGTCGGCCAACTGGCCAAGATCATAGGCGGCAAGAGCGGTAAGGTCGAAAAGGCGACGAAAACCCGCGGGGCCGCCCAGCAGCCCCCCGCAACCGGCCTCAAATCGAAGGCCCAAAAGGCGGCGAACGGCAACGGCAAACTAAAGACCCCGCCGACCCGAACGGCCAAAAAGATGACCAGCGAACAGATCATCCCCTTTGGCGACGAATTCGGGCCGGCCAATGTGCACGACCCCGGCGGGCGATTCTAGGACCATGTAACATTGGTTAGTTTGTATCGCTGTAGGGTGGGCACGGGCTTTATCGTGTCCACCGAATCGGCGCACAAAAACCGGTGGGCACGATAAAGCC
>JBAQYM010000139.1:0-24876 GCA_049300095.1 Syntrophobacteraceae bacterium | reverse complement strand
TATACCGTTTTATGGTTGACCTTTATGTCCTAGTCCGCGAGTGTTCGCTGGGTTCCCAAGCTGGAGCTTGGGAACGAGCGAACTTTGGGAGACAGCAAAGCGGTATATTAGTACATTCCAAGTCCCTTAGTGACCGCAACGTAATGACTTCTACATTTCATGAAAGTTCGATGTATCGCGGAGTATCGCGCAGGATGGGTGGAGTGCCCCGTGCAACCCATCGCCTCTGTTCACCACTTTAAGATGGGAGAATGCAATTTGCAGACGGTACCCGCAAGCGAAATAGCCGATCGCCTGGTAAATCTCCAGGGACTTCTCGCCAAGGCCGGGGCGGACGCCGCCGTGATCCGCCAGAACGCGGACCTTTTCTACTTCACCGGCACGGTCCAGGACTCGCACCTGATAGTGCCGGCATCCGGAAATCCGGTCCTGCTGGTGCGGCGAAGCTTCGAGCGCGCCAAGGCCGAATCCCCCATACGCCCGATAATTCCCATGCAAAGCCTGGGTGAAATCCGGGAAGCCCTCTTCGAGGCCTGCGGTGCGAAGGAACCCGAGACGGTGGGGTTCGAACTCGACGTGCTGCCCGCGAGCACTTTCTTCATCTATGATGAAAAGATTTTCCCGAAACAGAGGATTGTCGACATAAGCGGCCTCGTTCGCCAACTTCGGGCGATCAAATCGCCCTGGGAGATCGACATGATGCGCCGGGCGGCCGAAATCTCGACCCTGGTCGCCGAGTCGGTCCCGAAGTTTCTAAGGCCCGGCATAAGCGAGCTCGAGCTGAACTCGGATCTCGAATCGCTTGCCAGGAGGGCCGGCAACACGGGATTTGTGCGGTCGAGGTCCTTCAACCTCGAGATGGGCTTCGGGCACATACTCTCGGGGCCAAACGCCTCGGTGCCCTCCTACACCGATTCACCCACGGGAGGCCCCGGTCTCACCCCCGCTTTCGGGCAGGGAGCGGGCGAACGCAAAATCGCGCCGGGCGAAATCGTGAGCGTCGACATAATGGTTTGCAGGGACGGCTACCTTAACGACCAGACCCGGAACTACTGCATTGGAGAGCCCCCGCAAAGGCTCGCGCGCGCTTATGATTTCGTGAAATCGGTGCACGAGAGGTTCCGAAAACTCGCCCGGCCCGGCAGCATCACCGGGGAGCTTTATCAGGCGGTAATGCGGTGGGCGGAGGTCGAGGGATGGGGAGCGTGGTTCATGGGCCATGCCGACCCCAGGATCACCTTTGTCGGGCACGGCATCGGCACCGAAGTCGACGAACTGCCCTTCCTCGCCGAGGGGCACAAGCTCCCCCTGGCGGAAGGTATGGTCTTCGCCTTCGAGCCCAAGGTGATCATCCCCGACGAAGGCATCGCGGGCCTTGAAAACACTTACGCCGTCACTTCCGGCGGCATCGAATCGCTCAACACGGCAACAGAGGAGTTGGTGATAGTCTGATACAGCTCCGCCGGGTCGAGCGGGAGCGAAAATCGACATCTAAACGGGAGGTCCCAATGACCGAAGACAAAGACCCTGATATCGAGCAGTGGAAGAAGGAACTCGAAGAGGCCTGGCGCCGCATTCCGAAGGCATTCCGAAGCGACAGGGCGGTACACGGGACGCTCCAGTGCCGCCTTTTCAGGATTGTCGAAAAACTCGGCTTCCGCACGGTCGCGGACTACATGCCCCCACGTATCATGGACCGGTCGGTGGACATCATCGCGGTAAACGATGAAAACGCGGTCGTCCACGCCGTCTGCATCGAAACCGTGGTTACCCTTGCCGCGGTCAAGAGCTTGAACAGCTTTGCCGCGCAAAACAAGCTCATCCTCACGACCGGCCCCCTCGAGAAGAAGGTGCAGGAGAGCAAATTCTTTCTAAACGAGGAAATAAAGCACGCCCATCTCAAGCCGTTCGAAAGGTGATCCGGCCCGCTTCCCGGATGGCGGGTTTTATTCCAGCCTGCACACTTCTCTTACCGAGTAGATCCTTTTGCCCTGCGACTCGAAATAGATTCGCATCATGATCTCGCTTATCAGCCCGATGGCGAGGAATTGAACGGCGGCGAGCATCAGCACGGAGCCGAGGAGCGCAAGGGGGCCGTGGACCTGGAAGATGTCGATTCCCATGATGAACTTGCGGTAGAAAAGAAACAGGCCGATCAAACCGGAAAGCCCGAAAAACCCGAGGAACAGCTTACCGAACAGGTGGAGCGGGCGCGTCATGTAGCGCCGCAGAAAGCCGACCGTCAGGAGGTCGAAGGCCACCCGGAAGGTCCTTGACAGGCCGTAATGGGACTTTCCCTGGTTTCTCCCCAGGTCCTTTATCGGGATCTCGGCGATCCTGGCCCCGTTGAGGGCGATGAGGGCGGGAACGAAACGGTGGAGGTCGCCGTAGAGATGGAGGTCGGCCAGGATTTCCCGCCTGTAAGCTTTGAAGGTCGTGCCGAAGTCGTGCACGTTCACACCGGAGACCTTTGCGATCAGCCAGTTCGCGATTCGAGACGGAACGGTGCGGGTGAGATACGCATCGGTGCGCGCCGTCCTCCAGCCCGAGACCATGTCGTAGCCTTCCTCGATCTTGTCCAGGAAATCGGGGATTTCCTCGGGGGCGTGCTGGAGGTCGCCGTCGAGCGAGACGACATACTCGCCGCGCGCGTGGTGGAAGCCGGCCATGAGCGCGGGGGTCTGGCCGTAGTTTCTTCGCAGATGCACCACCACGACCCTCGGGTCTTTGCGGTAGAGCGAGTCCAGGATTCGGGGCGTATCGTCCGTGCTCCCGTCGTTTACCAGGACAAGCTCCCAGGAGGCTTCGCGCTTCTCCATGGTGGCCCGGACGCGTTGATAGAGTTCGCTAAGGGTGCTCGCCTCATTGTGAAGCGGAATCACCACGGAGACGCCGGGCGCGCCTTCCCGCCCGCCTTCGGCTGATTTCGCGTTAGTTGCCGTTGCCTGACCACTCACAGGTTCACCTCTCGAAAATTGCTGACAACTATTCCATTTTTATTCAACAGCCTCGCAAGGTCTTCCGAGGCGAGAAGTTCTCTTTCCTTTTCACGCGAACCCAAAAGGCGCGTCTTCCGCGCTTCGAGGTCCGCGTCCAGGTAGCCGGGATGGGTCATTAGCTCATTTACGCCGGGCTTCAACGACTCAAACAGATGCTTCATTAATTTCTCGGTCAGTAGGCCGGTGGCGGCAACCCCGTGGAAAAAATCGGGGCCGCGGATTCCCGCCCGTTGCAGCCGGGACCTCAGATACAGCCGTCCGGGCCCCGCGCCGAGCGCCGCCGCGTACTGCTTGAGGAATGCTCCCCTTTTACCCTTTTCCACGTCAAAAAGGAACCTAAACGCGCCCGGCTTCTCGAAAGGATCGCGTATCCATTTTACGGAATATCTCCGCGCGATCTCCACCATGATATCGAGGACGGCCGGGATCATGTGAACATGCTTGTGGGAGTCGAAGTGCGTCGGGACGATCCCGGAATCGAAGACCCTCTCGGCCTGGGCGAGAAGCTCCTTCCTTATCTCATCCCGAGCCCCCCGGCGCGAGTAGCAAAACTGGATCAATGCCGCCGGACTGTCGGGAAGCGAGCCGTTTGCGCCGGCAAGGCCGGGAATTTTCGCGCGGTCGCTCAACGGTTTCAGCCGGGTGAGCACGAAATGGATCCCGACTCCCAGGTGGTCACGGCCCCTGGCGACGTTTACGCCATGTTCGAACGCCGGAGCGTTTGCCATAATGGTCGCGCTCCTGAGCATTCCGAGGTCCGCGCATTCCGCGACAGCCGCATTGACCCCCGGGGTCAGCCCGAAATCGTCCGCGTTCACAATCAGCTTTCGTTTCATCGGGATAATCTTCTTTTCATAAATTTCGGACGCCCTCCGATTCACATGTGTGCCGGCCGGGAAAAATGTCGCCGGGAAGTGGCTGGCTACCAGAGATGAGCTTTTATGTCAAGCTGATCCGGCGCCTTACCGAAAAGGGACCGTTGCCCAAATCCTCATGACCGAAATGGTGGTTGCACATCACCGTAAAAGACAACCGCAATAAATCCGTGGGAGCGGCTTGCAGCCGCGATGGGAGTGCCCAAGCGACGAGATCGCGGTTAGGGTCCGGGGCCGTTGCCACTGCAACGCGCATACGCCGCCATGGCGCGTCCGTCGCGGCTACAAGCCGCTCCCACCGGGGGTTGGACTGTTTGCACTTTTCCCATCCATCGCGGCTACAAGCCGCTCCCACCGGGGGTTGGGCTGTTTGCACTTTTCCCATCCGTCGCGGCTACAAGCCGCTCCCACCGGCCGCTCCCACCGGCCGCTCCCACCGGGGGTTGGGCTGTTTGCACTTTTTCCGTGATGGTTCGCAATCTTTTTGAGCAACAGCCCCAAAAGCGCGGGATGCAGATAATTAATTCGACCCGGAGGTATTATTTTAGCGCGACAGAAGGGGCATTCAGGCATTATCACTTTTAATCGATCCTCATGTACTGTATATAAACTTCCAAATCCTTAACGTCACTATAACAAGGAAGGTTGCGCTATGGCAAAAATCTCCCCGGATCGGAAGTGTCTCCAGGTTATTGTCCTGACTCTTGTTCTCGCTTTTTTCTGCCGCGCGGGCATGGCCGCCGCCGAGCAAAAGGTCTACAGGCTCGACCAGCTCATCGAAATGGCCGTTGCGACGGACCCCGAGCTGAAGATGGCCGAACAGGACGTTTTGGTCGCCAGGAGCGAGTTCAGCCAGGCCAAAGCGGGGATGCTGCCTCAGCTCGACCTGAACGCGATCATCGGCCCGGTGGACGAGGCCCGTGAACCGGTGGTGCTCGTGAACGCCCAAAACGTCGGCGTGCTTGCCGACCGGGACAGTGACACTGTTACCGTTTTCGGGAGACTGGATTTCGCCATAACCCAGCCGCTCTATACCTTCGGAAAGATTTCCAACCGTAAGGACGCCGCCGCTCTGGGCGTGGAAGCGCAACTGGCTGCCAAGGAGAAAAAGCGCAACGAGGTAGCCCTCCACGTCAAAGAACTCTACTACGCATACCTGGTGGCGGGTCAGGGGAAGAAAGCCGCCGGCGAGGCGGATGATTTCATACAGAATGCCGGGAAGCGCATCAAAAGGCTCATCGCGATGAAGGCGAAAAATGCCGATCAGAGCGATCTTTACCGGCTGGATGCATTCTCCGCCGAGGTGAAGGCCTTCGCGGCCAAGGCCGAGGCCGGGGCGAAGCTGTCTTACCAGGCCCTGAAAAAGGCCGCCGGGTTGCGTGACGACGAGGATTTCCGCCTCGATGCCGTCGAACTTCCCAAAAAGCCCCTGCAACTTGGGCCCGAAGGCGAATATGTCCTGTTGGCCCTGGCGAACCGTCCCGAGTTCATTCAAACCAAGAAGGGCGCCGAAGCCCGCAAGAAACTGATGGAGGCTGCCCAGGCCGACCTCTATCCCTCATTTTACGCCGCGGTGATTGGATCAGTGGCGGGATCGCCCGGTCGGGACAGAATGGATATATCCTACATTCCCGATCAGTTTAATCACGAGTACGCCGGGGTTGTGGCAGGCGCGCAATGGCACTTCGACCTGGGCATCGGCAAGGGCAAGGTCGACAAGGCAAAGGCCGAGTACGACAGGACGCGCCACGCCCAGGATTTTGCCGCGCGCAACATCCCCCTCGAAGTCATGAAATACTACCAGGACGCCATCGAATCCGAGACCTCCTACAAGGCCTTCGAACAGGCGGCTGTCGGATCACGCAGGTGGATAGTCACGGCTTTCGCCAATTTCGACATGGGCACCGGCACCGCCCGTGACATGTTCGACGCCATAGACCGCTACGGTAAGAATCAGGGCGAATATCTCCGCTCGCTTTACGGCTATCACGTGGCGCTTGCCAGGCTGGACTATGCCATTGGACGAAGAGGGGACGCGTATTAAAATTGAACAAGGATATTTTGCGCTTGAAAATGCATTTATTAGGGAAAGCTAGTTTTTGCCCATAGGACCGGAATGAGTATTCTGAACAGATTTCTGCAAAAATGGGTGGCCTGGGTTCTTCCCAGGCCACGTTTTATTCTGGCGGCGGCCCTGGTCACCGTCATCGCCTCGATTTGGGTAGCGGCCGTCAGGCTGGAAGTCCAAACGGACCAGCTCGAGCTGATCTCCACGCGGCATCCGCTTATCGCGCTCCAGGATCAGCTCGAACCCTTCAATTTCCACGGCAAGGCCACTTTCGCCGTAGTGGTTCGCGGTCCCACCCAGGAGCGCGCCATCGAGTTCATGAAGGCCCTGGTGGAAAGAATCCACAAGGACCCCCAGCATTATCAGGATGTTTTCTACAGGATAGACCCCGAACAGTTCAAGAAATGGGTCCTCTACTATTTGGACCAGGACGAGCTCGTCAATATCAGGAAACGGATTGAAGACCACTCGGACATGGTGCGGAACATGGCCGAGGACCCCGACCTGCTGAGTTTTTTCAAGCTGGTGAACCAGGAAATGGCCTCCAGGATGGTCGGCGAATTCTTTACCGGGTTCCTCGATGACGACACGACCCCCAAAGAGTCCGGCAACCAGCAGGAGCCGATGGACCTCGAGTTCCTTATAAAGGTGCTCGAAGGCCTCTCGAACTACTTGGCGGGAAACCCGCAATATGTCTCACCCTGGGCTTCGTTTTTTAAGAGCGGGGCCTGGGACCTTGAAAAGGAAGGCTATCTCTGGGAAGGCAAAAAGAAGTTTCTGGTTGCCGCCGTAATGCCCAAGAAGATCAAGGAGGGCGTGAGCAAGACCCAGATATCGCTGACCGCGCTGAGAAAGGAAATTCACGACCTTCGGGCCTCCTCTTTCACCGACGTCCAAGCCGGAGTTACGGGCCAGGATGCGCTCAATAACGATGAAATGAGCACGGCCATGAAGGACATGACGACGGCGACGTGGCTGTCGCTTTGCGGCGTCCTGCTGCTCATGGTGTTTTTTTTCCGCGGCCTCAGGCACCCGATCATCATCACGGTCTCTCTTGCCGTCGGACTGTGCTGGACGTTTGGCTGGACCGCCCTTTTCATCGGTCATCTCAACATCCTGTCGATTGTTTTTGCGCCGCTGCTCTGCGGTCTCGGCGTCGACTACGCGATCCACTGGTTCGCGCGCTTCGAGGAGGAAAGGGATAAGATCCATGAAGGGCGTGCCGCGATTATCCGGCGGGTTATGGATACGTCCGGACCCGGAATTCTGCTCGCGGGGATCAGCGCCGCTTTTTCGTTTCTGCCCTTCATTCTCACCGGTTTCCGGGGGCTGATGGAACTCGGCATGGTTACCGGAATGGGAATTCTTCTGACGCTTCTGGCCGATTTCACCGTGCTTCCCGCCCTGAGCTATTATTTCGCCGCAGACAAAACGCGGAAAAATTCCCGGGCGGGAGCATCGACAGGCAGGCAGGATCTTCTGCGGCTCGGCCGCGGCGGGGTGAGGGCCGTTCTCGCCTCCGCCCTGCTCCTGACCCTGGTGGGAGCTTTCGGCGCTTCCCGCGTCCAGTTCGATTTGAATCCTCTGCGGCTCCAGTCGGACAACGCCGAGGCCGTTTACTGGGAAAAACTCCTGGTCGAAAATTCCGATCATTCCGTTCTTTCCGCCGCGGCCTTCGCCGAATCCGGGGAACAGGCGAAAGAGATATCCGCGAAGATGAAAGCTTTGCCCTCGGTTTCGGATGTTGCCACCGTCTTCGCGCTTCTTCCCGAGCACCAGGAGGAAAAGATACCGGTGCTCCGGTCGATCCTCGCCTCGGTGCCCGACCTGGACCAGTCGATTCGCAGGCTCAGGGAAGGCCCATCTTACGCCAGCCTCGCCGCCACGGTCGATCCGCATGCCCGGACCCTGTACCTCAAGGAACTGGCGGAAACACTCGAAAGAATCCGCTTCAAGATGCAGGACGACCAGGCTGACAAATGGGGGGCATCGAAGCCCCTGGTCGAGCAGATGGCAAGGGTGAGGTCCCTTTCCGGAGACGTCGTTCAGGCGATTCAAGACAGGCCCGATGCACCGAAGGAAACCTCCGAATACCGCCAGAAGTTCAAAGACGACATCGTGGACAAGTGGTCCCTGTTAAAGGAAAGCTCGTCGGCCCCGCCGATGCGGATCGAGGACATTCCACAGGCGCTCAAGGACCAGTTCTTCCAGAACGGCCAGTACCTTATCCGTGTCTACCCCAAAGAATCCATCCTGGAGGAGGGCGCGCTCTCCCGTTTCGTTACCGACATCCGCTCGGTCGAACCCAACGTGGTCGGCGACCCGGTATCGCTCTTCGTTTTCTCCTCGGCTTTCAAGAAAGCCTCCATTGCCGCGTCCATCTATGCCCTGATCGCCATATCGCTGCTCCTCCTGTTTACGTTCCGAAGCCTCAAGCTTACGCTCATTTCCCTTATCCCGCTCACCGCCGGAACGATCTGGACGGTCGGGATCATGGGCGCCACGGGGATCGATTTCAACCTGGCAAACAGCATATTCATGCCCCTGGTGGTTGGGGCGGGGGTTGAATACGGGGTTATAATCCTTCACCGATGGAGGGAGGGCCGCGTGGGATACGGACGCCTGCCGTTCAGCACGGGGAAAGGCGTTATTCTCGCGGCGCTCACGACCACCCTCGGGTTCGGGGCCCTGATGATCTCGCACCACAGGGGTATTTTCAGTCTAGGATTCGTGGCATGGGCCGGGAGCATCTGCGTCCTGGTCTCGGCCCTTTTCATTCTGCCGGCTATCCTTTCCGGCATGAATGCGCCTCAACCGGCTATCGAGGAAGGAGAAACGGAACATGCTTTGCAGTAGGGGCTGGTTTTTCTTTACCGCGCTGTGTCTTCTGATACTATGCGCCGCTTTGCCGCTGCACGCCCAATCTGAGGCGACCGGCCAGGTGAAGGCCGTTTTGGATAAGGCCATGGATATCCAGACCAGGCCGGAGTTGCAGGGAACCGGACACCGAAAAGAGCGCTCGGTCCAGATCCGGAAACTTATCGCCGAGAATTTCATGTCCGCGGAGATGGCAAGGGAATCTCTCCCCGACCACTGGGATAAGCTCTCGGGCGGCCAGCGCCAGCAATATCAGGAACTGTTCTCGGGACTATTTCAGGACTCATACACCCGCATGGTCTTGGACTTCCTCAAACGCGAAACCGTGGAATTCCCCGGCGAATCCCCCGAGGGCAAATCCGTGAAGGTCCGCACCATTATCATGCGCACCAACGAGCACATCCCGGTGGATTATATCCTTGACCGCAAAGGCCAGAGGTGGCTTATACGCGACGTGATCATCGACGGGGTGAGCATCGTGGACAATTACAAGAACACTTTCGGCAGTTTCATACGGAAGCAATCCTTCGACGCCCTGTTGCAGAGGATGAGAATTCAGAAAAAGGCCGGCGAGGATACTTGATCACACGTCATAGGCAATGTGCAAGACCCGGCGCCGGGTTGCCGTCGGCCTTATGGTGCGATGGGTTTGAACATTGGCTTCGGCTCCGCACTCCACCGTCAACGTCATTCCGGCGGAGGCCGGAATCCAGGGTTTATAAAGTGCTTTCAACAACATAAATATGAAGTTTCATCCTCGTTCAAACCCTGTCCTTGGACCGGGCGGCGGCGCTGGATTCCGGCGTCCGCCGGAATGACGCAATGTGTACACACCGGGTGTCAAACCCCCGCAAAAATCGCCTTCCTGCCCGTTTCCTTCCACCTGTTGTGCATCCACAGGTACTGTTCGGGATATTTCCGGATTACCTCCTCCATCCTCGCGTTTATCTCCCGTGTGATGCGGACGATCTCGGCCTGCTCGCCGGCCGGATTTTCCTCGGGGCGGATCGGGTCGGAAACGAACCCCTCGAAATGGTATGGATCATCGGTGCGGCAGGCGGCGACCACGACGATGGGACGCTTGTGGGTGACGGCCAGCAGGGCGGGAATGGGGGTGGCCGTCGCCTTCCGGCCGAAAAACTCGACCCGGAGCCCCCTGCCGGTGCTCTGATCGGGTAGCATTCCGATGGATTTGCCGTGCCGCAACATGCGTTCGAGCGCGAACATGGCGTTTCTTTTCGGGATCATTACCTGGCCGCTGGCGACACGGCTGGAAAGGATGGCCCGTTCGAGGTAGGGGTTGTCCATGGGGCGCATCACGATCGCCAGGGAAATTCCGATAAGGGCGCTCACATAGGGGAGAAATTCCCAGTTGCCGAGGTGCGGCGTTACGAAGATGCAGCCCCCCGACTCGTCGTGGATTCTTTTCGCCTTCCGGAAATGCTCTTCGAGATGCCGCGTTTGATAGCGCTTGTCGTGGAGTGTCCACGCACCTTCGAACCGGAACGGCGAGCGCAACATCTCGGCGCCCGTAAGGACGAAGGACTGGCAGCTCCGGCGGGCAATGCGCCGGATTTCCTTATCCGTCATCTCCCGGCCGAAAGCGAACCTGAGATTGTTCAGGGCAATCTCGCGCCTCCGCTTCATGATCGCGTAAAGCAGCCCGCCGAGGACCCGGCACATCGAGTGCAGGACCCTGAGCGGCAGGACCCTCACTACAGCGACCGCGGCATACAGCCCAGCGCATTCGATTATCTGCAGCGCCTTGCTCTTGGGTTTTTTCATATTCGGCTTTATGCGGCTTCGACCAGCACGGAGGATGACTGGCCGAGAATTCCATAACTGACGGAAAGGAAGCTTTTTCCGTGCGTCTTCCGGGTCGAGGCGGAAATCCTCAGGTCTTCAAATCCGGGTTCCGCCATGGAAAAATTGGGGGTCCCGGGCGCTATCCCCTCGGATATCGCACGGATTCCGAGGATGACCTCGCAAATGTCGCTCGCCGCGCCCATGTGCCCCGTGTAGGGCTTGAGAGCGCATATGGGAACGGACCCCCGGTCCCCGCCCAGCACCTCGGCAATCGAATGCAGCTCGGACCGGTCGCCCTTGCGCGTCCCACTCCCGTGAGGGCAGATGAACGCAAGGTCGCGGGCATCGACGGAACCCTCGGCCAGGGCCGATTCGATGGACTTCTTCGATATCCTCTCCGGAACGCTCAGTCCCCTGCCGGGCGGAAATTCGATGCAGTTGCCGAGCCCGTTTATGCGCGCAAAAATCGCGGCCCCGCGCTTTTCGGCTGCCTCCTCGTCTTCGAGCAGGATGGCCGCCCCCCCTTCGCCGGGCACAAAACCGTCCCGCCCCCGGTCGAGCGGCCTGAAAGAAGCGACCCCCCGGCGGCATTTCGAAAGGATTCCGAGCCCATCCATTTCGTACATGGGAATTTCGGTGATCCAGTTCCCGCACCCCACCGCGAGCGCCGCGTCGGCTTCGCCGGTCCGTATCGCGCGGCAGGCGAGTTCAAGCGTGTTCGCGCCGCAGGGGGACATGCTGGCCAGAGAGGTATTGGGCCCCATGAACTCGAACGCCGCCGAAAGAAAACTGAAGAGGTTGTTGCAAATCGATTCGAGCAAAAAAAAGGGGTTGACCCTGTTTACGGTGGACCTGTTGAGGGCGCGCAAATCGATCCGGCCGAGGTCCTCTCTCGTTACTTCCTTGAGGGCGGGATGCATGAATTCATACCCCACCGAGGTGAGATCGCCGGAGGCGATATAGAGCGCCCTTCGCTCCTTCGGGATCGAGGGTAGATCGAGGCGGGAATGCGAGATTGCTTCCCTTGCGGCCTCGAACCCGAGCCGCGACCCGCGGTTCAGGAACCGCACCTGCCCGGTGAGGTTCGAGGGGATGTTTTCGAGCCGATCGAGGCCCGTCACGGTCCCGAAATACTTCAGGCATTCCGGCCCGCCGTCGCGCCCGTCGTGGCGCGAAATCCCCGTCGAGCCCGCAAGCACCCCTTTCCACGTTGCCTCGACCCCCGCACCCAACGGCGTAGCCAGGCCCATGCCGGTAACGGCAACTTTTCTCGAGGAAGACATCTCTAAAAATTCAGCTTTCTGGTGAGTATCTGGAAAAACCGCTTCTGTTCTTCGATTTCGTCGATGGATTCAAGGTTTATGCTGTTCCCGCGAAATTCCGCCTTGACCTTCCGTTTCCCGTCCACTACGCCCACTCCCGAGTAAACCATCAGGTCCCTGCTCGGCGCCGGGGAAACCGATATTTTCAGTTCCACCTGGTCGCCCGGCAGCACGAACCCGTAGAAATTGCATTTCAATACTTCCGAGACCAGGAACCACTTCTGGAAATCCGAGGATGCGGCTTCGAGCCACCCGGCAAGCTGTACAAGGGCTTCGAGGAGCATGATCCCGGGCATGATCGGGTTTCTCGGAAAATGGAATTCGAGGAAATCCTCGCTCATGGCGACGTTCTTGATGCCCGTTATCCGGTTTCCGGCTTCGACCTCGGTGATGCGGTCCACAAGAAGGTATCTCATGTCTCACTCCTTTCGCCCGCTTCCCCTTCCGGGTCACGCCGCCCGGCCAGGATTACCGAGGCGACGGCATAGCCCCCGGCATGGGAAATGGACACGGTAAACTGGCCGATTTTTTTCCGCCGACCGATCTTGGCGGTCCAGCCGGAAAGATTCAGTCGCGGCTTGCCGGATTTTCCGGGCGAAACCTCGATCTCCGCGAGCGCGCCGTCTATGCCGGTCCCGGACAGGCCCGTCCCAAGCGCCTTGAGGCAGGCCTCCTTGGCAGCGAAGCGTCCCGCGAAGTGAATGTAGGGATCGGGCCTCGAGAGGCAATACTCCCGCTCCCGGCCGGTGAACACTTCTTCGGCAAACATCGGCCTTCTGATCATTATATCCCTGATCTTCGCAACGGGCACGAGATCGATTCCCTGGTAGATCCGCGTCATGAGATGCTCAGCCCTCCATCCAGCGAAATCGCCTGGCCGGTGAGATAGTCCGATTTGTCCGATGCGAGAAAGAGCACAAGATCCGCCACATCCTGCGCACTGCCGAACCTCTGGAGCGGGATCCGGCCAAGGAGAATGTCTCCGGCCCGTTTCCGCATGCGGCTGCTCATCTGTGTTTCGATCACTCCCGGAAGGACCGCGTTTACCAGGATGCCCTTCGGGGCAAGCTCGACCGCGCACGCGCGCGTGAACGCAACCAGCCCGCCTTTCGAAGCGGCGTAGTTTGTCTGGCCCCTGCCTCCGGCGTTGGCGGCAACCGAGGCGATATTGATGATCTTTCCGCCGTGCCGCGGGACCATGAACTCGGCGGCCATCCTGGTCGTGAGAAAAGCGCCCCGGAGGTTCACCTGCTGGACGCTTTCCCAGTCGGAGAGCTTCATCGTAAGGAGCAGGGTGTCCCGTGTGATTCCAGCGTTGTTTACCAGGATATCGAGCCCGCCGTACTCCTGCCCGATCCGCCGAAACAGGGACTCGACCTGCGCGGGATCGGAAATATCGGCCTGAAAGAGTTCGCAACCGTTCCCGCGGGATCGCAACTCCTCGCGCAGCTTCACGGCCTGGTCCCCGGACCTGTTGAAGTTGACAAGGACCGTTGCCCCGGCGGAGGCGAGCGTTCGCGATACGGCCTCGCCGATCCCACGCGCTCCTCCGGTCACCAGCGCTGTTTTCCCGGATAAATCGAGTTTCATCGCATCAGCCGCTATATTTTTTCACGACAATGGTCGCATTCTGGCCGCCGAAGCCGAACGAGTTCGAAAGAGCTGCCCGGACCCGAACCGAGCGGGCGACGTTTGGCACATAGTCCAGGTCGCACTTCGGGTCGGGGTTTGTGAGGTTTATCGTCGGATGGATTTTGTCCCGCGCGACCGCAAGCGTTGTGAACGCGAACTCGGGCCCTCCGGATGCGGCCAGGAGATGGCCGGTAAGCGATTTGCTCGAACTCACCGCGATGTCGTGCGCCCTCTTTCCGAATAACTTCTTTATCGCCACCGTCTCGGCCAGGTCGTTCAGTTTTGTCGAAGTGCCGTGTGCATTGATGTAGTCGATCTCGCCGGGATCGAGTCTCGCGTCCCGCAGGGCGCGCCGCATGGACTCCTCGGCGCCCCTTCCCTCCGGATGCGGCGCGGTGAGCCGGTAGGCGTCAATCGTCGAGGCATACCCGGCCACCTCGGCATATATTTGCGCTCCGCGCCCGAGCGCGTGCGATTCCTCTTCGAGGACCGCCACGCCCGCCCCTTCCCCCATGACGAGGCCCGATCTTTTCCGGTCGAAGGGACGGCACAAAAGCTCCGGCTCGGTTCGCGACACGGCGGCCGAACCAAGGAGCACGAAAAAGATCAGTCCGACCGGGTTGATCATGGAATCGGCCCCGCCGGCCACAACGAGGTCCATTTCCCCGCGACGGATGGCGCTGAAGGCCGTGCCGAGCGCCTGGGTGGCCGATGCGCAGGCGGTGGTGACGGTCGCGTTCATCCCGCGCAGCCGGAATTTTTCCGCAATGAGAGCGGCCGGCCTGCTCGCGTTGTACTGGATTATCGATTCCCGGTGGACGCGGGCGTATTCGCGCGCAAACCGCGCGGTGTCGAATTTTGCGCTATCGTCGAGCCAGTCGTGAATATCTTCGAGCCGGTTGATGCCCAGCCCCGAGGCAAGGGCCACGCCAAACCGGGACCGCTCCCCGAACGTGTTGTCCAGTCCCGCATCGGCAAGCGCCTTTTTTGCGGACCAGAGCGCGAAAAGCGTCCTTCGCTCCCCTTCGGATTCGGCCTCGACGGGGAATTCGCGGCAAATGCGCTCCCAGTTTTCAGGCGACACCTGTCCGGCCGCCTGGATCGCGGAGTTGCCGAAGCACGGGGGCAGCCGGATAATCCCCGAGGTCCCGTCGAGCGCTTTTTGCAGGCATTCCTCGACTTCCAGCCCCAGCGGGACCGCAAGCCCGAGCCCTGTTATTACAACTTTTCGCCCCATGCTGTCAGCCATTTTCGGCCCCGCTCCATCCCCCGTAGTAGCGGAACATGGCGCGAAGCCGATCCGGATCGGCCTTCGGCGAATGGACGTAGATGATGCGGCCCATCGAGGCGATCTCGCGCCCATCGACCGTCATCCGGGCGGACCCGAGAGAATCCCGTGAAGACGTGGATATAAGCCGCCCGGAAATCTCGGCGGAAAACCCCGGCCTGAGATCGGGCGAAATCTTCACGTCCTGGATCAGGGACATGACGGCCGAGAGGCGGAAATCGTGCGTGTGAATGACCAGCCAGCCCAGGAGCTGGGCCATGGCTTCGATGTACATCACTCCGGGAACGAGCGCCTCTTTTTTGAAGTGTTTTCGCAAAAATTCATCGGCAAGCGAAAAGGTCTTCACCCCGGTGATGGATTTTCCCGGATCGAGGCTGGTGATGCGGTCGTAGAGAAGGAGTCTCATGGGCTTTCCAGTTTTTCGAGAATGAGCGAGCCGCACCGCCCTTCATAGCTTGTCGCAATCACCAGGATTCGACCGGGAGCGGGAGCGTCGGCCCCCCCAAGTCCGGGTGGGACCAGGGATGACTCAAAAATCCCGGCGCCGATTATCGCGTTAAGTATCGGTCCCGCCGCGAAAGTTTCACCGAAAACACGGCCCGTACAAAGTATGGTCGGTCCGCACCCGGCAACTGCTCCGGCAAAAGTCTCCGCGACCGCCTCCTCGCATGCGGCAATCTCCGCATTCCCGCCCGCGCCCGCGATCACCAGGCCGATGTCCTTGGGCTGAAGCCCGGCCGCCGACAGCGCGCATTCAATCGATGTCCCTACCGCCCGTGAAGTGGGACAGTTACCCGATTGGCTCTTTTCCCCCGCAAAGCCGAAGCCCGCTATGCCCGCGATGGGTCTTGCGCCTCTTTTCACCGCCAGAGGCAATGGCTCGAGGACGAGCGCCGCGCCGCATTCGCCCAGGAAGGCGGATTCCGCCGAATTCGCGGGATTCATCATGCCGTTTAGCGCGGCCCGCGCGATGCTCAGGGCCGAGATCTCCTCGCCCACGCCGGCCGCCAGCACCGCCCTTGCCTTTCCCTCCCGCAGCACGTGAACGGCCTCGGCGACGGCCTGGACCCCAGCGTCCGCATGAGGGGCAAAGACGCAGTTTTCGCCGCGCACCCCCAAGTGGATCGCGGCCTGGCAAAACGCCACATTATTGAGCATCGCAAGGGGCCAAAGCGGATAAATTTCCCGGTAGCCGCCCGCGAAAAATTTGTCGTAATCAAGCTCCCCTTCCGGGGAAAGCGATTTCAAAACGGCCGGAAGCAGGTCCTCGACGCGGTAGTCCACCATGCCCATTCCGGCAAAAAAACCAACCTCCCCGGCCTCGATCCCGGAAGTCCCGAGCCCCGCATGACGGTACGCCTCCCCGGCCGAGCCGATGAGAAGCGAGAGGTGTTTTCCCATGGATTTTGCCAGCCGCGGGTGGATGTCTGCTTCGATGTCGGGAATATTTACGGCCCGCGCCCCGGCTTCAAAACCTCCCGCCTCGAAGCCGCTTGAGGCGCTCCTGCCGGATTTTCCGCCGATCAGCGCGTCCCGGATCTCCCGCGCCGAATTCCCGAGCGAGCATACGGCGCCCGTCCCCGTGATGACGATCCTGTCTTCTTCCCGGATGTTTGTGTCGGTTGGGCGGGGCTTCATTTACGGAACTTGCCCAGGCACACGGAAGCATTCTGCCCGCCGAACCCGAACGAATTGGACAGGGCAATGCCGTGCGAGACCTCGCGCGCCTTATTGGGCACGTAATCGAGATCGCATTTGGGGTCGGAATATTCGTAGTTGATGGTAGGAAGGATTACCGATTCGTTCATCCCCATGACGGTCATGGCCGCTTCGATCGCACCGGCCGCCGCAATGGCGTGTCCGGTCATGGATTTGTTCGAGCTTACCGGGACCTGTTTTGCCCTCTCGCCGAAAAGCCGCTTGATGGCAAGCGTTTCGATGTAGTCGTTTTGAACGGTGGAAGTGCCGTGGGCGTTAATATAGTCGACCTGTTCCGGGGTGATGCCCGCATCCTCAATTGCCGCCCGCATCGCAAAGAGCGCCCCGTCTCCTTTGGGATGCATGTCCGTTATACGGAAAGCGTCGGCGGACGATCCGTATCCGAGGACTTCCGCAAAGATGGGGGCGCCGCGGTCCACGGCATGTTCGAGCTTTTCGAGCACGAGGGCCCCGGCCCCCTCGGACATCACGAACCCGTTTCTCTTGCGGTCATAGGGCCTGGAGGCCCTGTCGGGAGACGCGTATTTTTCCGACATCGCCCGGATGAGGACAAACCCGATAAATCCCGCGAAGTTAAGATTCGATTCGCACCCTCCCGCCACCATGACGTCCGCCCTGTCTTCCCGAATGATCCGAAACGCCTCGCCGATCGCCTGGGACCCGGCGGCACAGGCCGATACGACGGTGAAATTGCTGCCCTTGCAGTTAAAAAGGATGGACAGAATCGAGGTGGCCACATCGGGTTTTCTGCGGAAGAAATTAAAGTAGGAATAGACCCCGTTCCTGGACAGTCCCTTCAAATCCCAGCCGTCCCCGCCCTTGTAGCGGTGGAAGAGGAGCATATCGTCGATGCTCGGATTTTCGCCGTGATACCCGAGACACACGCCGATCCGCCCGCGGTCCTCGACGGATTCCAGCCGCGCCGCCCCGGCGGCTTCGGAAACCGCCGCGATCATCATCTTAAGTCCGCGCGAGCCGCACTTTTCGATCCCCTGGAGCCCTGTTCCGGAAAAGCCGTTCAGCCACGCATCGTCCACCTGCCCTCCTATGCGGCACGGCAGGCCCTCGGTTTCAAACGAGCGCAGGAAATCGATCCCCGATACGCCGTTGCGGGCGTTTTCAAACGACTCGCGGCTGTTTTTTCCGATCGGCGTGACCATCCCATACCCGGTGACGACCACCCGATTCTCTTGGCGCATCTGCTTTAAGGCTCCCACTAACCAACGATCTGGATCATGAAATGGAGTTAACCGAATTAACTGCGAGGGTACACAACGACCTTCCTTTAGTGGGGAAGGCCAGTGACCGGCGTAGCGTTTCCCAAGTTCTTCGACACTGCCAACGTCACACCCGTCATTCCGGCGAAAGCCGGAATCCAGGCCGCCTCTGCTATAGGTTGATGAAACCACTCTGGATTCCGGCTTTCGCCGGAATGACGGTGTTGGCGACCTGCCCGCAGCCAGATGTCAAGGAATCGCCGAAACGCGGCATTGCCGAAACGTAACTCTAGAAAATCTTGTCTTTTTCCTGCACCTGCGCAAGCCAGGTATCGATCAGATCGTCGCCGTTGGTGAACGCGGCTTGCTCCCCGCAACCGCCGCATTGAAGCCGGCTTTCGTTTTCGATTTTCCACTCCGGCTTGCCGCAGTTCGTGCAGCTTTCAGGCAGCGTATCGAGAAGATTCAGCACGCCCTCGGCAATGGACCGCACCGTCACCAGGCCGGGCAGATCGTCCATGTCCATTCCCGCTTCGAGTTGCCCGGTCGAGCTGTTGAATCGCAGGGCCAGCACCTTGACGGCTTTTTCCGTCAGTTTGCCGTCAGAGTCAATGGCGGATTCCTCGCCGAACATCTCCTCCATGTGTTCCAGGACCGAGTGGCGAGCCATCTTGACCCCGAAGGCCTGTTCGAGCCGATAGTTTATATCGAGAAAATCAAGTGACTCCGCGCCAAGGTCTTTTATGAGCGAGCTTTCGGGTTTCACCCTGTTCGGGGCGATATCAAGTCCTTCGGAAATCGCCTTCGTAACCTCTTCGATCACTTTCCCTTCGGAAATGAGCGTCTGCTTCATATGCGCACCAACCTCATTCTATTTGGATTCCGGCCGTTTTGCCCATGCCGGGCGATATAGTCTATTGCTCAAGCCGTTGTCAACAACGATGGTCTGCCCCCGGATCGCCCTCGAAGCCGGGCCGCACAAAAACACCACGACCTCGGCAACCTCCTCGGGAGCGACACAAAGCTCATCGGGGATCCGGTCGAGTTCCTCCATGTAGAGGCGCAGAACTTTGAAGGAGTCCGTCTTCACCACGCCGCCGCAAACTCCGTTGACCGATATTCCCCTGGGAGCGAGGCTCTCCGCGCAGTCGCGCACCACGGACTCCATTGCGGCCTTCATGCTCCCCAGCGGATAGGACGGATTGTAGAACCGGCTGCCCAGGCTCGATATGAAGACGATCTTCCCGCCCGCGGCTTCGAGCATCCGCACGGCTTCCTGGATGCAGAAGATGTTTCCCATAAAATTTGTTTCGACGAGTTGGCGGATTTCCCGTTCGAGCAGCTTTTCAAACGGTTTAAAGGGGGCCTTTGCCGCGTTGAGGACAAGAAAATCCAGGCGGCCCCATCGGGCCGAAACCGTTTCGATCATCGCCTTCACTGAAGATTTCGACGCGATGTCGGCCGGGATCGGGAACGCTTTCCGTCCGAGACCTTCGATTTCCCGGCACACCTCTTCGGCCTTCGCCTGCGAGGCCCCGCCGGGTTTCGAGTGGTTTACCGCCACGTCGGCCCCTGCACGGGCAAGAGCCAGGGCTATGGCGCGGCCGATCCCCCGTGAACTGCCCGTTACCAGTGCGACTTTATCCGTGAAAGTGGTATTTTCCATATTACGGCAAAATAGCTTCCCGCGCCCCTCTCGGTGACAATTGCCCCAGGATTTACCCGAGGTTTAAGATATTGGATTTACCGGATTTTTCGTTCACAAATGACTTAACCGGGCATGATCCCAAGCTTTTTATTCTAGCACAGTGGCGAAATATTACAACCGTTCGCCGCCGCCCGCCGCCTCACGGACTTCCTCGGCCAACGTCACAAATTCGGCCGGTGACAGGGTTTCGGGCCGTCTTTTCGGGTCGACGCCGGCCTTTGCGAAGGCGTCTACCAGTGCCGCCTGGGGGAGCGCGAAAGCGCCCTTGAGGCTGTTTTGCAGGGTTTTCCTCCGTTGCTGGAACGTAATGCTGACAAATCTTCGCATGAATGAAAACGGCGGTCCGGGAGGCGCTTTTTCGTGAAAATCTATCCGGATAACAATCGACTCGACTTTCGGTTGCGGGTAGAACTGGGCGGGGCCGACCGTAAAGAGTTTGCTCACCTTGGAGTAGATGCCGAGAAGGACCGAGAGCACACCGTAGTCCTTGCCGCCCGGGGCCGCGGCGAACCGATCCCCGACTTCCTTTTGCACCATGAAGACCGCGCGCTCGATTGCCGGGAAGGCTTCCAGCAGGTGAAAGAGCAGCGGGGAGCTGATGTTGTAGGGCAAGTTCCCGAGCACTACCAGCCGGGAGCCTTCCTTCCGAGCGAGACCGGCAAAATCGAACGCGAGCGCATCCCGCTCGTGGATCATGACGCCCTCTTCCTCACCCCCGGGAAAAATGTCGCGCAGGTAACCGGCCATGTCCCTGTCCAGCTCCACGAGGTGGAGCCTTCGCACCGAGGGCGCGAGAAACCTCGTGAGCGCCCCCAGCCCCGGGCCGATCTCGACGGCCGTCCCCAACCCGGCCGGTTCGGCGCTCGACACGATGCGGGCCGCCGTCGCGGGCTGAGCAAGGAAGTGCTGCCCGAAATGCTTTCTGGGCCGGACGCCCTTCTGGTGGAAATATTGGCTCGGCGTAAGGAACTCGGGCATCATGAAATAACCAATTGAGAAATAACCAGTTGAGAACTATCGCGGAAAACAGTGCAAACAACCCGACACCCCGTGGGAGCGGCTTGCAGCCGCGATGGGCGAGCCATGGCGCGGGATGCGGGTCGTCGCGGCGATGCCCCCGGACTTTGAGCGCGAATTCATCGGGTTGGCACGTCTATCGCGGCTACAAGCCGCTCCCACAGGTGACTACAAGCCGCTCCCACTGGTGGCTACTAGCCGCTCCCACTGGTGGCTGAAAGCCGCTCCCACAGGTGGCTACTAGCCGCTCCCACAGGTGGCGAAGGGTCGCCAACACGGATTGAATCCGGTGGTCTTTAACGGTAATGCGCCACAATCATTTCGACCATGAGATTTCGAGCACCCGGCTCCTACCGTGAAAACGCGTCAACCTCCAGCATATCGGCCTGGAAACCCGAGCGCATCCACTTATGGTAGGCTGCGGAGGCAATCATCACGGCGTTGTCGGTGCAAAACCGCACCGGCGGCAGGTAAAGCCGCATCCCCCTTGCCCGCGCCTCGTCGGCCAGCTTTTGGCGCAGTCCGCTGTTTGCGGCTACGCCCCCTACCGCCGCAATCCGGGAAAGGCCGCATTGTTCGGCGGCCTTGAAACTCTTCGAGACGAGCACGTCCACGATGGCTTCCTGGAAACTCGCCGCGAAGTCTTCGAGCGCATACGAACCGGAAGTCTCCGCCGTTCCCGGACGCCCGTTCTGACGGATAAAATTGGCGGCGGCCGTCTTGAGCCCGCTGAAGCTGAATTCGAGGGACTCCCGGTCGAACCGTGAGCGCGGGAAGTGAAACGCCTCGGGATTTCCGGCCGAGGCAAGCCGGTCGATGACGATGCCGCCCGGGTACCCGATATCGAGCAGCTTGGCGACCTTGTCGAAGGCCTCCCCGGCCGCGTCGTCCCGCGTGGCCCCGAGAAGAAGGCTGGTCCCGTTCGGCTCGACCCTGTAGAGCGCGGTATGGCCGCCCGAGACAACCAGGCACACGAACGGGCCGTCCGGCCGCTCATCTCCCAGGAACGCCGCCTGGATGTGCCCCTCCAGGTGATTTACGGGGATGAACGGAATCCCCAGGGCATAGGCCATCGCTTTCGCCGCCCCGAGTCCCACCAGGAGCGCCCCCACCAGGCCCGGTCCCTGTGTTGCCGCAATGACGTCAAGCTTTTGCGGCGGATAGTCGGCCTCTTTGAGCGCCCTCTCGATTACCGGGATGATGTATTCCAGGTGTTTTCGTGAGGCCAGTTCCGGAACGACCCCCCCGTAGGGGCCGTGAATGGGTGCCTGGCTCGCCACCACGTCCGAGAGTATCCTGTTGCCGCACTCCACCACCGCGGCGGCGGTTTCGTCGCATGAAGTCTCTATTCCCAGAATCACCATTACAACCGGTCCCGCAAAACAGACCGAGGCGCGATGCGGCTCCCACGGTCCCTGGAAGACGAAATTATGTCGAATTTGTATAGACTTGACTTTTACACTCCCGCAGAATATCACTAATTCCTATCCGAAAAGAAGAGCTTTCGACCGGCAATTCCCAAGCCTATGTAAAAAAGTCGATAGGTTAGCGGGTACCTTTGCAGGAAATATCGGACCGGGAGTGCGTTCGTGTTCAGATCCGAAATCTTGCCCGACAAGTATACGGCCCTTCTGGGTCTGCTCCTGCTGACCGCCCTTTACTGGACGGGGATGCGCGATTACCTCGTCTTCCACAGCATCGTCGAGGTATTTACC
This sequence comes from Syntrophobacteraceae bacterium, assembly GCA_049300095.1. Lineage (GTDB taxonomy): Bacteria > Desulfobacterota > Syntrophobacteria > Syntrophobacterales > Syntrophobacteraceae > SbD1. The sequence goes on along the minus strand of JBAQYM010000139.1, from coordinate 2,633 downwards.
GTCGTAGTCGCCTGGGGCATTTTCGTTGTGGCCTGGAACGCGCGCCACCTGGTCGATAACGGCTACCTTCTTTTCCTCGGGATCGCCTACCTTTTCGTCGGGTGGGTCGATCTGCTCCACATGCTCGCCTACAAGGGAATGGGCGTTTTCCAGAGCGGGGACGGTAATCTTCCCACACAGCTTTGGGTGATAACCCGCTTCATCGAAGCCGTTTCCCTGCTGATCGCTCCCTTTTTCATCGTTAGAAGGATCAACACCGGGGTTGTTTTTGCCCTCTATTCCGTCGTCGTGTCGCTCCTGCTCCTTTCCGTATTTTACTGGCGCATCTTCCCGGACTGCTTCATCGAAGGCGTCGGCCTGACCCCGTTCAAAAAAATTTGCGAGTATGCGATCTGCCTTCTTCTCACCGGTTCCCTCGTGACCTTGTGGATGAAGCACTCCGAATTCGAGCGCCACATATTCTGGCTGCTCACGTGCTCGATCGTTCTCACAATCCTCTCGGAACTCGCCTTCACACTTTATATCAGCGTGTACGGCGCGGCCAACATGCTGGGGCACTATCTCCGGCTGATCTCATCCTACTTTATTTACAAGGCCTTCATTCGGGCCGGAATCGGCTCGCCATACAACCTGATTTTCCGAAATCTCGCTCGAAGCGAGAAGAACCTTTTCTCGCTGCTCGAAGGGCTTCCGGCCTTCGTCTTTTTGCAGATGCCCAACCACGCGATCAGCTTTGCGAACCGCCTTTTCAGGGACAAGTTCGGGGACCCGGAAGACAGGCCGTGCTACGAGGTCCTCAAGGGGCGGTATCAGCCATGCGCGGATTGCCCCACCAGCAGGGTGTTCGAGACCGGGGCGCCGCAGCAAAGGGAGTGGAGTCTCGACGACGGCAAGTCCTACCAGATGCATGAATACCCGTTCCGTGATATCGACGACTCGCCCGCCGTCCTGCGACTCGGAATCGATATGACGGAAAGGAAGATTGCCGAACTCGAGCTCCTGAAAGCCCGTGAAGAGTTGGAAACGCGCGTTGCCGAGCGGACTTCCGAACTCACCAGGGCCAATTTGCGGCTGCGGATCGAGATCGCCGAACGCGGGCGCGTCCAGGATATTTTGCGGGAATCGGAAAGCGAGCTGCGCCATCTTTCCTCAAGGCTCCTCCACGCGCAGGAAGAAGAACGCAAGCGGATCGCCATCGAGCTCCACGACAGTCTCGGCGGGTCGCTCAGCGCCATCAAATTCAGGGCCGAGGGCGCCATCGCGGAGCTGAAATCGCGGCTGCAAGCCGCTCCCACCACGGACTCCGTGCTTGAGGCCACTTCCGCCCCGGAATCGCGGCCGGAAGACTCACCCGCACCGGACGAGACGGCCCGCGCGGCAGGCTCCGGGACGGACGGCGCCCCTTCGCAGCTCTTCGCCGCGCTCATTCCAATGATACAGAACACGATAGACGAGGTGCGCAGGATCCACTCCGATATCTGGCCTTCGGTTTTGAGCGACCTCGGGCTGGTTATGGCCCTTCAGTACCATTGCAGGAAATTCGAGGAGAACTATCCCCGGATACGGATCGAAAGGGATTTTGCCGTCGAGGACGCCAGGGTGCCCGATCCGCTCATGATCGTTATCTACAGGATCGTTCAGGAAGCCCTGAACAATGTGGCCAAACACAGCGCGGCGGATACGGTCCGCATCGCGCTCACGGCCGATGACGACACGGTCGAGCTGGCCGTGCACGATAACGGGTCGGGATTCGATGCCGAAAAGACACGGGTCGAAGGAAGGGAAAATGCCGGAGTGGGACTGTCCGGCATGCGCGAGCGCGCAAAGCTCTCGGGCGGTTCCTTTTCGCTCCAGTCCGGCGGGGACGGCACGCTGATCCGGGCATCATGGCCGGCGGGGAACCGAAAGTAGGCAGCGTCCGATACCGTTCATTCAAGGCGGAGCACATGCCGTTTGGCCGAAATTTTACTTTTTTTGGAATTTCCTCTTTTCAACCCTCTCCTTTCTATCGATAATAACGCGCCGTCCGGGGCCGCTCCGCTCGAGGCGGGATGCCGGGTTGAAATCAGCCCTCACAATCCCTTCCGGGGGTTCTCTATTTTTATATCCGAAAAATACGAAAGTTTTTAAAAATGGCGGCAATAGACTCGTTCAGCCTTCACCAGATGGCCCGGTGGTGCACGGAAAATTTTGTTCTCATCCTGGGCTTCACCGCTCAGGGACTCTTCTCGGGAAGGTTTCTCGTGCAGTGGATAGCAAGCGAAAAAGAAGGCAAGAGCGTGGTCCCGCTTGCTTTCTGGTATCTTAGCGTGTGCGGCGGAGGGCTTCTTTTCGTCTATGCCATACTGCGAAAGGACCCCGTGTTTATTGTCGGCCAGGGCGGCGGCCTTTTTATCTACGCGAGAAACCTTTTCCTGATCTACAAGGAACGCGCTCGGGAACGGCGGGGGACTACCCCGGGTTAGCGCGGCGACGGTCGAGTCTGGTTTCGTAGGTTGGGTTAAGTGCAATACTGTTCACTTAGCGTCCATTTTGTGGTATCTTCTCCTCAAATCCCGAACAAGAGGAGGGGCAAAATGGCTCGTACACTCGCGGAGTTGCCTAAAGGGTCTCGTCTGACGGACTACATCAGC
>JBAQYM010000138.1:0-2676 GCA_049300095.1 Syntrophobacteraceae bacterium | reverse complement strand
ATCCAGTGTCCTTCCAGACGGCTGCAAAAACAAAGGCGCTGGATTCCCGCCCAAAAACACTGCGGGAATGACGGTTTTAGATTTCGCCACCCGGACCTGAAGCATAACAATTCGTCGTACTTTGACTTGGGCAACAGCCCCTTCCAGCCTGCCGTCCAATGAAGAGTCCGTGCTCCTTGGTCGGCTGCCTGGAAAGCCCGCCCCACGACGATCTCCGCCACGTGCGGGTGAAGTGAGCGGTATCATCGCTAAGGGGTACTAACAATATTTCATGCATGTAGTCGACGCTAAACATCCGGGGAGGTTGGCTAAATATTTTTCCCCGTTGTTTCCTCGGAAATGTGTCGCAGCAAAAACTGGAAGACAATCCTCATTTCGTCGAAAGTGCCGCACAGGGCCTTGGTTATTGCCGTCGCCGCCTCCCCCTCCTCGCCCTCGAACAGGCCGTGCATTGAAAGAAGCGCGATCTGGGCCGACCTGAACCTGTCGGTCGTCCGTTCCGCCAGCGCCCGCAATTGGGACGGGACCTTTTCCCGAGGGATTTCTGAAACAAGCCTTTCGAGTTCTTGATATTTTTGGTCGTATTCTCGGGCCAGTTGTCCTATAATCTGTAGATGACTCGGGGAATGTTCATCCATTAGGAGACTCCTTCTTAGAAAACTGAACAGTTTTAGACATTTAGGTCAAGTTTTTCGCGGGATGCGTTATAATTCCCGAAGAGAAATGCGCGGCCAGATTCATCGTCCGTCCATGTGCACAATATACCAGTTGTGCCGATTACGCCATTTCGTTGTGGATGAGCGTTTTCAGCGCGGAGGGACGGGGCTCGGATTTCGAGGCGGTTACGCACCGCTACGCGGCAAGCGTGATGTCCCATTTTGTCAATCTAATCCTGAAGCTGAAAGAAATAGCGGCAAGCGTTCCCTTCTCTTTTGACACACGCTGAAAAGGTTAGAGTGAATGTTCGTTAGAAACCTCAATATCCTCCTTGCCGAGTGGATCAAGGTTCCCATGGACGGCCTGCCGCCCATGCTCGACAGAAAACTGCACGAACGGCTGGTCTTCACGAATCCCGATTACGAACTGCGGCATAACCGCGGGGAGTGGATCGGCAATATACCCTCCCAGATCGTCTGCCTCAAGCAAAAGGGCCGTAATTATCTGCTCCCGCGCGGTTTTCTCGAACAGTTCATCGACTTGTGCAAGCGGTTCCAGGTGCCGCACAGGATCGTGGACAGAAGGCGCTACCTCGATCCGGCGCCCATCGAATTTCACGGCCAATTGAAAAGCTACCAGCAGGACGCGGCCGAGGCGGTGCTCGAACACGATTGCGGCACCCTGGTGGGCGGCCACAAGAGCGGGAAAACGGTGATCGCCCTCTACACCATAGCCCAGAGGCGCCAGCCCGCCCTGATACTCATTCCCCGGATAGACCTGCTCGATGGTTGGCTCAAAAAGATCGAAAGCTTCCTCCAGATTCCCAGCTCCGAGGTGGGGGTTTTTTCCGGGGGAGTGCACCAGGTGGGGAAGCTGATCACCATCGGTCATTCCGGCGAAGTCATGCGCTACTGGAGAAATATCTACGACAAGATCGGCTACCTGATAGTGGACGAGTCGCAGCGCTCGCCTTCCAAGGTCCTGACAAACCTTGTTCCCAACTTCGACTGCCGCTACATCCTGGGGCTTTCCAACACGGTCGAGCGCAAGGACCGGCTGTTCAAGCTCATTTATTACTACCTCGGCGAGGTCGTCTACACGATACACGAAAGGGACGCCAGGGAAGGGCGCGGAATAATCCCCGGCAAGGTGATCGCCCGCTCGACCGATTTCAGCTATCCATATCAGTCCAGGGCCGATTACTCGTCCATGCTGCGCGAACTCATGATAAATTCCGACAGGAATCGAATTATTGCAAACGACGTCGAAGCGGAACTAAAGAACGGAGAAGAACCGGTTCTCATCCTTTCCGGAGGCGAGGACCATGACCAGGCGCTGAGGACCGAGCTGGCCCGGCGTGGCATCGAGGCCGCCTCGTGCGATCCCCTCTTCGAGCAGGGAGACGGCGGGGAAGAACAGGGGGACGCCCCCATCCCGCTGCCGGCCGATTTTACACTGCCGAAGGCCCAGGTGCTCCTTCTCAGCGCGCGCGGGCTGTCCCAGTGCGCACAGGCTGTCAAGTCGAACGTGATCCTGCTTACCGTGCCGGTATATTTCCGCAAGTCCCTTGCGAGCGCCATACGCGAGGTCAGCCAGAACGGCGGCGCGCCCGAGGTCAATCTCAGGATTTACGATTATGTGGACACCCAGGTGGGGATACTTGACAATTATTTCCGCATGCGAAGCTACAACTACGGCATGCACCCCGACCTGCTGCTCGAAGCGGGGTTGAAGTGAGAAATCGGCGCTCAGATCTCAGTGACCGGGTATCCGCAATTATTTGGCAGGTTTTTATGAAAGACGACCAAGCCGGCGCCCGCGGCTACCCACTCGTTCCCATGCTCCGGGAGCTGTTGGCCAAAGAAATATTCAAGCTGCGCGACTATTGAGCCGGACGTGAGTCCCCCTCCCCGCGATGGGAGGGGTTAGGGGAGGGTGTTGAATTTTCAAGTACTTACGACCCCCTCCCCCAGCCCCTCCCGCCAAGGGAGGGGAGACCTCTGTCCTGTTTTGGCCATA
>JBAQYM010000137.1:0-11278 GCA_049300095.1 Syntrophobacteraceae bacterium | reverse complement strand
GTGTTTTTGGGCGGGAATCCAGTGTCTTTCCAGACGGTTGCAAAAACAAAGACGCTGGATTCCCGCCCAAAAACACTGCGGGAATGACGGTTTTAGGGTTCGCCGCCGGGATCTGAAGTATAACAATTCGTCGTACTTGGACTTGGGCAACCGCCCCTTCCAGCCTGCTGTCCGATCAAGGCCCCACAGTCCCAGGCCGGCAGGCTGGAAAGCCTGCCCCACGATAGTCGCCGCCGGATGGGCTTCTTAAGTGAAGCGTGTTGGGGGTTAAGGGGTAGCGAAATCCAACCTCTTTTATTAAGATATAAAAAGATCGGCGTTGGTCAACCAATCGCATCTATGGACTGAAACCAAATCCGGCACAGGTAGAGACAATAATCCATGAAATGGAAAGTCGCCACCTTCAATGTCAATGGTATACGGGCCCGCCTGCAGGGGCTCATGACCTGGCTCGAACGAAGCAAACCCGACGTCTTGTGCCTCCAGGAAATCAAGTGCCGGGATGAGGATTTTCCCGCCGCGCCGCTTCGGGAAATAGGATACGAGGCAAGCGTTTACGGCCAGAAATCCTTTCACGGCGTTGCGATTCTCAGCCCGCAAAAACCCGACGAGGTGCGCCGCGGCTTCAATGACGGGCAGCCCGATGAAGAGGCCCGGCTGATAGCCGCCAGGTTCGGCGCCATCTGGATAATAGACACCTATGTCCCCCAGGGCAGAAGCCCGGAACACCCCGCCTTTCAGGTAAAGCTCGACTTCTTTGCGAGGGTCCGGAGCATGCTCGAAAGGGATTTCAGCCCCGACCAGCCGATCCTCTGGACCGGCGACATCAATGTCGCCCCCGAGGAGATCGACGTATTTTCCCCGAAACGGATGGCCGGCAAGATCGGCTTTCACCCGGCCGAAAGGAAGGCCCTGGCCGATGTCCTCTCGTGGGGACTGTGCGATCTTTTCCGCCGCCACCATCCCGATGAGAAGCAGTTTACTTTCTGGGACTACCGCCTGCCCGAGAGTTTCAAGCGGAACCTGGGATGGCGCCTGGACCACATTCTTGTAACGGAACCCCTGGCCCGCGTCTCCGTCGACTGCGGTGTCGACACCGAACCCCGCGCCGCCGCCGGCCCAAGCGACCACACGCCCGTGTGGGCCGAATTCGAGTTGGGGGATTGAGGGATTGGAGGAATTGAGGGATTGAGGAATTAGGGAATTGAGGAATTAAGGGATTGGCGAATTAGGGAATTGAGGAATTGAAAGATCAACGGGTTGAGCTCAATCCCTTAATCCCTCAACCCCTCAATCCCTTCAAGTATCTCCGCTATCTCTTGCAGGCTGTTCACCCCGGAAAGCCTCTGCCTGATTTTGCCCGCGTTCGGGATATTCTGGATATACCAGCACAGGTGTTTTCGCATTTCGAGAATTCCGCGCCGGCCTTTTAACGCCTCGGACAGCCGGGCGTGCAGCAGGGCCGTCGCGGTCATATCCGCGCCTGAGATCCCCCGGTCGGGGCCGCCGTTCAGCGCGGCCTTCAGCTCCCGGAATATCCACGGTCTCCCAAGCGCCCCACGGGCGATCCCGAGGCCGTCCGCGCCGGTTTTTTGAAGCAGATCGATCCCGTTTTCCGCGGAATTCGCACCGCCGTTTGCCAGCACGACGCCGGGGAAGTACGTGCGCGCCGCCCTGGTCCGCTCAATCTCGTTTGGTCCCGAGAAGCGCTGCGCATAGGTGCGGCCGTGGAGCATGAGCGCCTTTAGATCGAGGTCGCCGACATATTCGAGGAATTCGGCGATCTCGACATCCCGCACCTTTATTCGCGCCTTTACCGATACCGGAAGGTGCGTGTTTTCCACGACGGCCTGGATGACTTCTCTTGCCTGGGGCAGGTTGGTCATGAGGGCCGCGCCCGCGCCTTGTTTGGTGACTTTTGGGACGGGGCAGCCAAAATTGATGTCGATTCCGTCCGGGCGCAGTTCGTCGGTCACGCGCCGGGCGGATTTGGCGAAAAATTCGGGGTTGTTCCCGAAAAGCTGGACGACGTATGGGCGCTCGACTTCCTCGAAGCGCAGCATCTCGAGGGTCAGCCCGGGATTGTGGGCGAGCGCCGCGGTGCTCGCGAGTTCGCTGTACACCACGTCCGCTCCGAACTGTTTGCAGATTCGGCGGAAAGCGCTGTCGGTGATCCCGGAAAGGGGCGCCAGGGCAAATATGGGTTTTGTCAGTGTTTGCCAGAAGTCCATAACATTTTCAGTATAACACGGCCTCCCGGTTGGCAAGGGGTTTTGAGAGCGGAGGGGTTTTGAGCGGCAAGGGGTTTTGAGAGGGCAGGGGTTTTGAGAGGGCAGGGGTTTTGAGAGGGCAGGGGCTGCAACCCGCAATCCGGGACGGCACCGGTTAGGAAAGAAGAGTAAAAACCGGAGGAAAAGCGGATTTGCTCTTGACAGCCGGCAGCCTGAATTGTTAAAGGGTACGCATCAGATAATTTTAAGGATTGTGACATGCTTTCTGTTTCGGCGAAAAATTTTTGGTTCTGGTGGCTTTTCTGGCGGGAGGGTGCGTCCCTGACCGGTTAACCATCAGTTCGCAATAGAATTGTCGGGGACCGTGGGCCGCACCGAGGCCCACGGTCCCTTTGCATTTTTAAGGGACCGTGGAAATAAATCCGCGGTCCCTTTTTTTGTATCCAAAACTTCAGTGAAGCGGAAGAGAGAAAGCCATGCTGGTCGTAATGAGCAAAAATGCCACGCCCGCCGACATTGAATCCGTCGTCGGGGCGATCGAGCAGAAAGGCTACACCGCCCGCCCCATTCCCGGGGGCGAAAGGGTTGCCATCTGCGTGCTGTACAACAAGGGGGCCGTTGACGCCGCTTACCTGTCTTCACTGCCCGGCGTTAAAGAGGCCATTCCGGTGACGCGGCCCTACAAGCTCGTCAGCCGCGAATCCCAGGCCTGGGACACCGTCATCGACGTGGGGGGAGTCCTGATCGGAAACGGCCACCTCACGCTCATGGCCGGACCGTGCGCCGTCGAGAGCGAACTCCAGGCGCTGACCATCGCTAGGATCGTCAAGAAGGCGGGCGCCCAGATCTTCCGGGGCGGCGCGTTCAAGCCCAGGACCTCGCCCTATGCGTTCCAGGGGCTCGGCGAGGAGGGGCTCAAGATTCTCGCCAAAGTCCGGCAGGAAACCGGCATGCCGGTCGTGACCGAAGCGGTGGACCACGAGGTGATGGAACTCGTCGAGGAGTATGCCGACATTATCCAGATCGGCGCGCGGAACATGCAGAACTTCAGCCTGCTCAAGCGCGCGGGCAAGGCGAAAAAGCCGGTGCTGCTCAAGCGAGGCATGGCCGCCACCATCGATGAGCTTTTGATGGCAGCCGAATACATCATGGAGGGCGGCAACAAGGAAGTGATCCTTTGCGAGCGCGGGGTGCGCACGTTTGCCCACCACAGCCGAAACACCCTCGACCTGTCGGCCATCCCGGTCGTCCGCCAGGAAACGCACCTGCCCGTGATAGTGGACCCGAGCCACGCGGCCGGACGGCGCGACCAGGTGATACCCCTTAGCCGCGCGGCGGTTGCGGTTGGCTGCCACGGGCTGATGGTCGAGGTGCACCACGAGCCCGAGAAGGCCCTCAGCGACGGCCCGCAGTCGCTCTATCCCGCGCAGTTCGACGACCTGTGCCACCAGATCGGCCCGATCTTCGCCGTGTATAAGATGTCTACCAACGGGAGCATGGAAAACCGGCCCCCCACGGTAAGGGCCTGATACCGGGTGGCGATCACGGTGCGACTATTGTCATGTCGAGCGGAACGAGGAACAGAGCAAGACTCACCGCGGAGACGCAGAGGGCGCAGAGGGAACGTGAGCGGGAAAACAGAGGCAAACCACTCGACAACATGTTTCTTCTGTTCACTGTTCACTCTCCGCGGCCTCTGCGTCTCCGCGGTGAATGGTTATGAAGCTAGCGGCTGGTGAGACCGCTTGGCGCCTCGGGCGCTGAAGGAGATAAAATGGAATTGGGGTTTTACCCGGAAAGATCGGAATACCGGAATATGGCTGAGAGCGGAAATCTCATTCCGGTCTGCCTCGAAGTCCTTGCGGACACCGAGACCCCGGTGTCGGCGCTGGCCAAAATCTATGACGGAAAAGGTCCCGTCTTCCTGCTCGAAAGCATGGAAGGGGGCGAGCGCTGGGGAAGGTACAGCTTCCTTGGAAACTCCGCCGTGAAAACCGTCCGGGTCTTTCGCGAAGCCGTTGAAATAGACGGTGGGGGAGAGCTTGAACGCATTGCTCACGACGGGAAACCGCTCGAAGTGCTGCGGCGGATAATGTCGCGCTACACTCCCGTCGCGCATTCCCGGCTCCCCCGGTTCTGGGGCGGGATGGTCGGGTTTTTTACCTACGAATTCGTCTCCTTTTTCGAAAACATTCCAAACACGCTGCCCGACGATGTGCCGCTTGCGCACTTTATTCTTCCCGGCCAGCTTTTCATATTCGACAACGTGCGCCACACGCTCACCCTGGTGGCCTACGGCGTGGTGGAAAACGGGGACGCGGACAAGGCATATGACCGAAGCATCGAGACGCTTGCCGAAATGAAGGCGAAGCTCAAGAAAACCCCCGACATGAGCGCGCGGGAGGTGCACGGACCGTTTCCCCTCGGCGCCGAGGTCGAGCCAGGGAAATTTCGCGGCGATGTCGCCAGAATAAAGGAATATATAACCGAGGGCGACATCATCCAGGCGGTCTACTCGCAGCGCTTCACCTGCCTGAACCCGCCCGACCCCTGGTCGCTCTACCGCGCCCAGCGCTTCATAAATCCTTCCCCGTACCTCTATTTCCTGCATTTCGACGATACCGTCCTTGTCGGCTCGTCTCCGGAGACGATGGTCCGGCTGGAAAACGGCGTGGCCACCCTCCGCCCGATCGCCGGGACCAAACCGCGCGGGAAAACCGAGCAGGAGGACCGCGAACTGGCGAACGAACTGCTCCAAGACGAAAAGGAACGGGCCGAGCACCTCATGCTGGTCGATCTTGGCCGAAACGACCTCGGGCGGGTGGCCGAGACGGGCTCGGTCCAGGTGACCGACCTGATGGTGGTCGAGCGGTATTCGCACGTGATGCACCTTGTCTCGAACATCAACTGCGACCTGGCCGACGGGCTGGATGCGTTCGACCTCTTCCAGGCCACGTTCCCGGCCGGGACCCTCAGCGGCGCTCCCAAGGTGCGGGCGATGGAGATAATCGCCGAGCTCGAGGATTCCCCACGGGGGCCCTACGGCGGCGCGATAGGCTACGTTTCCTTTACCGGCAACATGGACCTTGCGATAACGATCCGCACGGCCTGCATCCAGAAAGGGGTCCTCACCGTGAGGGCGGGGGCGGGCATCGTGGCCGATTCCGACCCCGAACGCGAGAGGCGGGAGACGATCAGCAAGGCGATGTCGATCCAGAGGGCGCTTCAGATGCTCGAAAACGGCGGCGGTCCCGAGAAAAAGACCGGGGCGTCCCGCGGCCGCGCGGCCGCGTAAAAAGTCGGGAAGGAGATGGACCGATGCTTTTCATGATTGATAACTACGATTCGTTTACCTACAATCTTTACCAGTATTTCCGAATGCTTGGGGCCGAGGTCGAGGTGGTGCGAAACGACGCCGTGACGACCGCGGAAATTCGAGCGGCCGCGCCCTCCGCCATAGTCATATCGCCGGGTCCGTGCCGCCCCGAGGATGCCGGGGTCTCGATGCAAGCGATACGGGAGTTTTCCGGAAAGGTCCCCATCCTGGGAATCTGTCTCGGGCACCAGGCGATTGCGGCCGCTTTCGGCGGAAATGTCGTCCACGCAAAGAGGCTCATGCACGGGAAGGTCTCGACGGTAACCACCGACGGCAAGGCGATCTACAAGGGTATCGGCAATCCGTTTCAGGCCATGCGCTACCATTCGCTGGCGGTATCCGAAGAGGGTATGCCGGACTGCCTCGAAATAACGGCCCATGCCGAAGACGGCGAGATCATGGGTATCCGCCACAGGCAACACCTGACGGAGGGCGTGCAGTTCCATCCGGAATCGATCATGACCCCCGTGGGCAAGCGGCTGCTGAAAAACTTTCTCGAGCTGGCAACCGGCAAGAATGGGGGAGGAAACGGGAGATGATTCGCGAGAGCCTCAACAGGCTGATCCGCAGGGAAGATTTGCGGGAAGAGGAAATGTCCGCGCTGATGGGTGAGATTATGTCGGGCAATGCGACGGACGCCCAGATCGGGGCCGTGATGGCGGCGCTGGCTACAAAAGGAGAAACCTTCTCCGAGCTTGCCGGGGCCGCGCGGGCGATGCGCCGCAAGGCCACCCGGATACAGACCAACGCCGATGTGGTCGTCGACACCTGCGGGACGGGCGGGGATTCGCTCAACACCTTCAATATCTCGACCACGGCGGCCTTTGTCGTCGCGGGTTGCGGGGTCACGGTCGCCAAGCACGGGAACCGCTCGGTATCGAGCAAGTGCGGGAGCGCGGACCTGCTCGAAGCGCTGGGCGCAAACCTCGAAGTCGGCCCCGAAGTCGTCGAGGAAGCGGTCCGGGAGATCGGAATAGGTTTTTTATTTGCGCCCAAATTTCACGGCGCGATGCGCCACGCCGCAAAGGCAAGAAGGGAACTCGGCGTCCGCTCGATATTCAATATGCTTGGGCCGCTTACCAATCCGGCCGGCGCGAACTGCCAGCTTATCGGAGTTTACGCTCCCGCCCTTACCGAAATGTTTGCCCAGGCCCTGAAACTCCTGGGCGCTCGGCGCGCCCTGGTGGTCCACGGCCACGAGGGCCTCGACGAGATCAGCGTATGCGCCCCGACAAGAATTTCCGAGCTGAACAACGGGATGATTCGCACCTTCGACATCACGCCCGAGCAACTGATCGGGCGGACCGCGGCAAAAGAGGAAATGACCGGGGGCGACCCGGTGGAAAACGCCGTCATCACGCGAAAAATTCTTGAAGGCGACAAGGGGCCCCGAAGAGACGTGGTCGTCGTGAACGCCGGGGCCGCCCTGGTGGCGGCCGGGGTGGCCGCCGATTTCGCGCGCGGCATCGCGATGGCCGAAGCGGCGATCGACCAGGGCGGGGCGATGCGAAAGCTCGATGAACTGGTCCGGTTCACCAACTCGAACAATTAGACTGGATTTTCCAAAATGTCTGATTTCCTGGCGAAAATTCTCGAACACAAGCAGATGGAAATCCGGGCCGCGGCCAGGATGATGCCGGAAAAGCTTGTGCGCCTCCACGCTCAAAAGTCGAATGAAAGGCGCTCGCTCCGCGCAAGACTTGCCTCTCCGGGCCCTTGCGGGATGAACGTCATCGCCGAAATTAAGCGCGCCTCGCCCTCGAAGGGGCCGATCCGGGACGAGGTGGACCCGAAACGCTACGCGGAGATGTACGAGCGCGGAGGCGCCGCGGCCATATCCGTTTTGACCGATGTGAAATTTTTTCACGGCAGCCCGGTGGACCTTCGCGAAGCCCGAAGCGCCGCGTCGGTGCCCGTGCTGCGGAAGGATTTCCTGATCACGCCGTATCAAGTCTACGAATCGGCGGTAATAGGCGCGGACGCCGTCTTGCTGATAGTGCGCGCGCTCTCGCCGCAACTGCTGCGGGAGTTGCTCTCGCTGTGCGACCTGATGGGGCTGGACGCGCTTGTCGAAGTCCACAACGAGGCAGAGCTTGAAACGGCAATGTCTACGGGGGCGCGGATTATCGGGATCAATAACCGGGACCTGGAAACGTTTCGAACCGATATTCAAACCTCGATCAACCTTGCCCGGCTCATCGGTCCCGGCCACGTGGTGGTATCGGAGAGCGGGATCCACGGCCGCGCTGAGATCGAGCGGCTCCTCGATGCCGGCATCTTCAACTTTCTCATTGGCGAGAGCCTGATGAGGTCCGAGGACCCGGCAGGGCTGCTCAAGGTTTTGTGCGGGGTGGGATCGTGACGGAAAAAATCCCGGCGGAATCGAATGGGTCCTCTCCCCAGGTAAAGGTCTGCGGGCTTACCAGGGTCGAGGAGGCCGTTGCCTGCGCCGCGCTCGGGGCGAACGCGATCGGGCTGGTGTTCTATCCTCCGAGCCCCCGGTTCGTGGGAGACGCGCTTGCCCGCGAGATCGCCGCGAGTCTTCCAGCGCGGGTGTGGCCGGTTGGGGTTTTTGTCAACGAGCCCTGCTCGGTTATCATGAAAAAGGTGGAAAGGTGCCGCCTGAAAGCGGTCCAACTGCACGGGGCTGAACCTCCGTATCTCATCTACGAGTTGCTCGGAGCGGGCGTGGCGGTCATAAAGTCCCTTTTTGTGAACGGGCGTCCGGCGGTCCGCGATGCCTCGTCCTTCCCGGCTTCGGCTTACCTGATCGAGGCAGGCGGAGGGCCGCTTCCGGGCGGAAACGCCATGTCCTGGAACTGGGGAGAGGTCAAGGGGTTTTCCGGCGAGCGGTCCTGTATTCTCGCCGGAGGGCTCGATCACGAAAACGTAGTCGGGGCGATAAACGAAGTCTCGCCCGATGCCGTGGATGTCAGTTCCGGTGTCGAGTCCGCGCCGGGGCGAAAAAATATGGCAAAGGTAAAAGCTTTTTTGGAAGCGGTCCGCCAATCGAGGCCGGAGCGCAAACCCAGGAGGATATTCCAATGAAATCCGCGCGGGAAATTGCGGCGGTGGAAAGTTTTGCGACGGGCGCCGGAAATTCGCTGCCGGATGATGGCGGACATTTCGGGATCTACGGCGGACGCTATATTGCCGAGACACTCATGCCCGCTATCATCGAACTCGAAAAGGCCCACAAGACGATTTGTGAAAACCAGGTCTTCCAGGCCGAACTCGCCCAGCTTCTAAAAGATTACGCCGGAAGGCCCACGCCGCTATTCCGCGCGAGGCGGCTGAGCGACAGCCTCGGAGGTGCTTCGATCTACCTCAAGCGCGAAGACCTGGCGCACACCGGGGCGCACAAGATCAACAACACGCTGGGACAGGCGCTCCTGGCAAAATGGATGGGCAAGGCCAAGGTGATCGCCGAAACCGGCGCCGGGCAGCACGGGGTCGCCACCGCGACCGCGGCAGCTCTCTTCGGGATGGAGTGCAAGGTTTTCATGGGACGGGAGGACATCGCCCGGCAGGCCCCGAACGTGCAGCGGATGAAACTCCTGGGGGCCGAGGTGGTGCGGGTGGACTCGGGAACGGGGACGCTCAAGGACGCCATGAACGAGGCCCTGCGGTACTGGGTCGGATCGGTCCGAGACACCTTCTACATCATCGGCTCGGTTGCCGGCCCGCACCCCTATCCCGAGATGGTGCGCGACTTCCAGCGCATCATAGGAGACGAGGCGCGCGAGCAGATCGTCGAGGCCGAAGGCGTGCTCCCGGACATGCTTATCGCCTGTGTCGGCGGCGGGAGCAACGCGATGGGGCTCTTTTATCCCTTCCTCGCCGACCCGGTGGAAATGGTCGGGGTCGAGGCGGCGGGCCACGGCATCAAGACGTGCAAACACGCGGCGACGCTCGGGAAGGGATCGGTGGGCGTCCTGCACGGGTCGAAATCCTACGTCCTCCAGGACGAGTACGGGCAGATAAAGGAAGCCCATTCGGTCTCGGCCGGACTCGACTACCCGGGGGTGGGGCCGGAACACGCATGGCTCAAGGATTCCGGGCGTGTGCGCTACGAGGCGATCGACGACGGGCAGGCCCTGAAGGCGTTCAGCCTGCTGTGCTCCCTGGAGGGGATCATCCCCGCCCTCGAAAGTTCCCACGCGCTTGCCCAGGGGATGATCGAGGCCGTAAAGCGCCCTCGGACCGACATCATCATCGTGAACCTCTCGGGCCGCGGGGACAAAGACCTGGGGATCGTATCCGAATGGTTTCGGGAAAAAAACTGATGCCGACACCTGTGGGGGCGTCCCTCACCCCCATCGGATGAAAAGGCGCCCAGTTCCGTGGGAGCGGCTTGCAGCCACGACGCAATTCCGTGGGAGCGGCTTGCAGCCGCGACGCAATTCTGTGGGAGCGGCTTGCAGCCGCGATTTCCCGGCATGGGTACGTTTTTTCGCGGCTACAAGCCGCTCCCACCGGCCGGAGTGTGGTTATCCGGGGTCTTGTTCAACTCGAACGGGGTGCTTTTCACTCGAACGGGGTGTTTTCCACGGTGGATTGAGCTTAAAGCGGAACGTCACCTGAGACAATATGAGGCTTTTATGAGCAAAATAGCGGAAACTTTCCAAAAATTGCGCAAAAACGGAGACAAGGCACTCGTCGGCTTCATTACGGCCGGAGACCCGAGCATATCGGAGTCCATCGAAATAATAAGGGAAATGTGCCGCTCGGGGGTCGATATTCTCGAACTGGGCGTCGGGTTCTCCGATCCGACCGCGGACGGGCCGGTGATCCAGCGATCTTCGGCGCGGGCGATCAAGGCGGGCGCAAACATTGCCTCCGTTGTGCGGATGGTCGAGAGCGTCAGGGAGTTCAGCGAAGTCCCGATCGTCCTTTTCAGCTACTACAATCCAATCCTGGCCTACGGCGCGAAGGAGTTTTACCGCGACGCCGTCAGGGCCGGGGCCGACGGCGTTCTCGTGGTTGACCTGCCGCCGGAAGAATCCGACGAACTCACCGGTGTCTGGGGCGACGAACTCGATTTCATCCGCCTCGTCGCCCCGACCACGCCCCCACAGAGGATGGTGAAAATCGCCGAGAAGGCGACCGGTTTCATTTATCTCGTGTCGATGACGGGCGTTACCGGAAGCGGGGGCCTGGACCTCGATGCCATAGCGGCCGTTGCGGCGGACCTGCGTGAATCGTGCGGCGGGCTTCCCGTGTGCATCGGATTTGGGATATCGACGCCCGAGCAGGTTGGGCAGCTTTGTCCGATGGCCGACGGGGTCGTTATCGGGAGCGCTTTCGAACGCATCATAGAGTCCCGCCTGGGTGAGGGCGACGCGGCCCAAAAGGTGGGCGAACTGGCGCTTGCCCTGAAAGAAGCGGCAAGGGGGTATGTGAAAGACACCGATAAGGCCGTGTCACGATAAGCTGCGCCGCCCCTTTGGGGCCGACCGGGAAATCCTTGCGGAATCGGCAAATTCTTGAGCAATAGAAAAAGCCATGTCGAACCCTGCATTGTCCGGTTAGGTTTTTGGAAGGGACATGCTTTTGTGCCCCAACGGGGCTAAATAACTCAGCCCAGGGTCAGTCTCGCGCTTCGCGGGACGCCACCCTGGGTGATGTGCGCCCCCCGGTGATGATGCCCTGAAGGGGCTACATAAAGGCG
>JBAQYM010000136.1:0-35897 GCA_049300095.1 Syntrophobacteraceae bacterium | reverse complement strand
CCGCGCAACCCATCGCCTCAGGAGTGCCTGATGGGTTGCGCGGGGCGCTCCACTCATCCTACACGATCCTGCGCGATCCTGCGCGATACATCGAACTTTCTTGAAATGTAAAAGTTATTACGTTGCGGTCACAAAAAGTTCACTTTTGTATTATTACGTAAAGTTGACGGGAGTGGGCTTTCGTCGAAATGTCGATGCGAGAAGGCTTTTCCGCCATCGGATATCATCGAGATTACGGGAAGCGATATTTGAGTTGAAACTATGTTGAGAGATCCGACAAATTCAAGTATAATTAACCCGCCTTTTACGGATTTTAGTCGAATCGACCTGCCGGCGCCTTTCTTCAGAGTGTCCGACGATAACCGAAAGGGACAGCATAACGATTATGGAGGCAGCGCCGGCCAGGTTTTTCCTTCGGGGACAAGCACGGCGGCGCGGGCGGGCGTTCGACGGAGGCATGAAGAATTTTGACGGAAACGCGAAAACACGGGAAAGCAACCCGGGCTAAGCTCACTAATCCCGATCGTGCTCACGAACCGCTCATTATCGCTTACGGACGTGCCGACAGGACGATCTTCGCAACAACTCCGGTTCGATGCGGACTGAAAGTAGTTACGCGTGATTGATCTTCATTCTCATATATTGCCCGGCCACGATGACGGAGCCGAGAGTTGGGAACAGAGTATTCAGATGGCGAGGATTGCCGCCGAAGACGGTATTTCGGGCATCGTGTGCACTCCTCACTGGTCGCCGGTTTTTCCCGACAACGACCGCGCCGCTGTTCTTGCCTCTGTCAAGGAATTCCGAAAGCGGTTGAAGCGCGAGGGAATCGGTATCGAGGTCTACCCGGGCAGCGAGTTGGTGATCCATTTTAGCCTGCCGGAAAAAATCGAAGCCGGGGAACTCCTTTCCGTCAATGACAATCGAGCGTTTGCGCTGGTTGAAATGCCTTACGATGTCATCCCCCCGAACCTGGACAAGCTTTTCTGGATGATGCAGGTAAAGGGGGTCACTCCCATCCTGGCGCACCCGGAGCGGAACCGGCAGCTCATGAAGCATCCATCCTTACTCGAGAAATGGATCGAAGCGGGCGCCCTGGTTCAGATTACCGGAAGCAGTCTGATGGGGTTCTTTGGAAATACGATCCGGGAATTCTCCGCAGAGTTGCTTCGCCGCCGGATGGTGCATTTTGTGGCCTCGGACTCACACAATTCCGGGCAGCGGGGTCCGGTGCTATCCGAGGCCCGTGATATCGTTTCATCGATCGTCGGACCCGAAGAGACACGTGAAATCTTTGTTGAATCTCCGTCCCGCGTCCTGCGTGGAGAATTTCCGAATATACAACAACCGCTTCCGCCTGAGAATAAAGACTCATCGTTCATGCGGCGAGGTGCTTCCAGCGTGGGGAAATTTGCGACGGGCCTTGGTTCGTGGTGCTCGTCGGTCTTCACTCGATCGCGACCAACAGATCGAAAATGAGTTCGGGCTGTACATAGGTGTCCCTTGCCGGCATGCCTCTTTTTTGCTGGAAAATTCCCCCTAAAATGCGCTTTTTATTGTGAAAAGACCTTTCATACCTGAGGCCCGCGTATCGGGCCCAATGGAATTGCAGAGGTTTGTGCCCGTGCTTGTGGCGATCTCGCGATTTAGCTTGATCACCACATGGACTTGGTATTATTATCCGCAATCAATTTCAAAGAACTTGTTTCTGACAGGTGATTTGCATTCATCAACCTTATAAAGGCGACCCGTATGGCCACTCCCGCTACGACACCAGTATCTGTCTTTTTGCGGAGGATATCTGTCAGCGGCAGAGTAGTTCTCTGTTTCTTGTTCCTTCTTCTCGCGGGTGGCGTCTCGGAGGTGCGTGCGCTTCCGTCCAACAATGTTCCCCTGGATCACTGGTCGTATGCGGCTCTGGACAAGCTGAGCGGCTTCGGCCTGCTGCAATCGAACGTGTACGGAACACGGCCGTTCACGCGCCTGGAAGTGGCAAGGCTGGTGAACGAGGCTTTGACCACCAAAGAGCAGAAGTCGATTAAGCTTCCGCCGTTGATCGAGCATTTCCTGGAGCGGTTTCAGAGGGAATTCAGGGAGGAACTCGCCGTTTTCGGGCGGGGCAAAGAAAACGCTGCGGCCGCTCTGGTCCTCACTCCTATCGAAGAAGCCCGGGCGCGTTATATTTATTCAGACGGGGAGCCGCGCGATATCCTCAATTTCAGGCCTCCGGGGGTCAGACAGTACCCTCGAAGCGGCGGCGGCATTGCCGCAACCGAAGGGACTCCGCTGGTCTACAACAATGAGGGGGTCCTCTACGGGCCGGGGAGCAACTTCTCGCTGCAATTTGCATCGAGCTTTAAGTTCCTGGATATGTTTTCCGGGTACATCGAGCCGATTCTGGTTGTTCATAGCGGGGGCAGCGACGGCCGGAGCCTGGACGCTTTGAGCCAGAATTCCCTCCATGGCAGTCTCGGCTCTTTCAACCAGACGGAAGCCGATGTGCTGAAGGGCTATTTGAAGGTCTCGCCGTGGAATGTCGAGGTCGAGGTCGGGCGGGATTCCATGTGGTGGGGGCAGGGGTCGCACGGCTCTCTCATCTTGACAAACAACGCCGCGCCCCTTGACATGGTGAAGCTTTCAAACCCGACGGCGTCACTGCTGCCCTGGATATTCAGCTACCTGGGACCGTTCAAGTACACCGTTTTCCTTGCCCGTTTGGAGGCGGAACGGGAATTCCCGCATACGGAACTGGGAGGAATGCGAATCGATTTCAAGCCGCTTCCGGACCTTGAAATCGGCATGTCGCGCGTGTTTATGTTTGGTGGTGACGGTGCGCCTTCATCGAGCGGCTTCGTGGAATTCTTGAAGATTGCATCCTTCGCCGAGCTCGGCGGGGGCCAAAACGACGCCACAAACCAGATTGCCGCCTTCGATTTCCGCTACCGGATGCCTTTTTTGTGGAATGCTGAAGTCTATCTGGAGTGGGGAGGCGAGGACTCCGGATTTAAGCCCGATATGAAGGAATTCCTGTTGCAGGACCTTGGATACCTGGTCGGTCTCTATTTGCCAAGAATTACATCGAGCGGCCGGACGGATTTGCGCTTCGAATACGCGGACAACGTCAACACGAACCGGCTCGGTCTCTGGTACGGTCATAGCCGATACGTGTCGGGATACACCCACCAGGGTCTCATCCTCGGACATCACATGAGCTCGGATGCGCGCGACATGTTCACACGCGCCAGGCACTATCTCAGAAACGATCTCGTCGTGGGATTGGACTTCGATTTCATGGAGCGAGGCGATACGCTAAATCCCATCGTGTCGGAACGCACGTATCAGGTGGGTCTCGATGTGACATACGACATCAATGCCGCACTGACTCTCATGACCAGGTACAGTTACGGACAGGTGGAGAATTTCGATCTCAACGTCGGTGAGGACCGCCAGAACAACCTGCTTATAGTCGAGATGAAATACACCTTTTGATCCGTGGCGCGTTCGCGGCCCGTCAGGATTCCCGGCGCTGTCGACTGCCGTACACACCCGAATATAAACGCAAAAAACCCGAGCCTGCGAGGGCTCGGGTTTTTTGCGTTTATAGGAATATCGATTCCGGGTTGCCGATGTGGAGGGCCTGTCCGGAGTTTCGAGTCCCGCTCGGGTTACTTCCAGGTGATTCCGCGAAAGATGGACTCTCGATTTATATTGTGCTTGTACTTTTCCACCATGCGAAACATTCCCGCCAGGATCTCATCGGTCAGGTAGTGAGGTTCGAGGCCGAGCTCCAGGAGACCGGTGCTGGTGGGATTGTAGTAGTGATCTTCCTTTTCGACCCTGGGGTTTTTCAGACAATCGATTTTGACCCGATAACCCAGGGTCTCGCCGACTTCCTTTACCCTCTTGGCGATGTCGTTTACCGAAAATAATTCCACGATCTGGTTGAATATCCTGAGCTGGCCCGCTGCCGCGGGCTTTACCAGCGAGAGGTGGAGGCACTGGAGACTGTCCAGGAGGTCCAGATATCCACGGACCTGGTTGCCCGTACCGTAGACGGTGAGGGGATAATCCGCGACCGCCTGCACGATGAAGCGGTTGTAAACCGTGCCAAAGACTTCATCGTAATTGAAATTCGGCAGGAGCCGTTCATCGAGCGCCGTCTCGTTGGTGGCGATACCGTAGACCGGGCCCTGCATCAGGTCTGTGACCCTCAGGCCCCAGGTGCGCACATAAAACCACAGAAGGTCGGTATCCTGGATCTTCGTGGTGTGGTAGAGGGAACCGGCTTGCCGCGGAAAGAGAAATCGGTCCTTTCTCCCTTTGTGCTCGATATCGAGCCACCCCTCTTCGATGTCGATCTCCGGTGTGCCGTACTCGCCCATGGTGCCGATCTTGACGATCTGGCAGTCGGGGTTGGTCTCCCGCACGGCATAGGCGACGTTCAATGTCGCGGAAAGATTATTGACAAGGGTGCCCGCCGCCCTTTCCCGGTCGATCATCGAGTAGGGCGCGGAAGGCTGTTCGGCGAGGTGGACCACGCCTTCCGGACGGAATTCCTCGAAGATGTGTTTGAGGAACGGGTAATCGGTGATATCGCCAACGATTGTGCGGATATCCTTGCCGGAAACTTCCCGCCAGACTTTGGCCCGCCGCGTCAGGTTCGGGTTGGGGACAAGGGCTTCGCAGTCCAGGTCCCTGCACATGTTGCGCCGGAGATAGTTGTCAACCCCGACGACCTCATGCCCTTGCTGTGAACAGTACATGCACAGCGGCCAGCCGAGATAACCGTCAGCTCCCAGGATGAGAATTCGCATTGAAATAGCTCCCAAATTCAGAATGTGTTCAGGTCACGGCTTCTATCGACACTTGTGGACCCGGCGCAGCCTTCCGCCGGAGTGACGTTTGGGGGGCGGTAATGCAAGGGTTTCGTCTTATGCAATCCTTGCCCTGGCGCATCTTGCGCGGCAAGCATCGCATCTCGGTGAATGTGGCGCGGCATCGTTCAGCGCAGGCCTTTGAACCACGCCCATGTTGCCTCCAGCCCGGTTTGCAGTTCGGTGGCCGGAGAAAAGTCCAGGTATTTTTCGGCGCGCGCCGTCGAGACGAAGTTGCGCAGCACCTCGCCCGCACGCGAGGGGGCGAATTCAACCGGAGGGAAATCCTTCTCTCCCACCACGCGGCGCATTATCGTCACCAGCTCGTTTACGGACCTTTCCTTGCCGCTGCCCAACTGAATAGGCTGCCCGAAGGGCAGGGGGGCTTCGAGCGCCCTTGCGATCCCCCGGCAGAGGTCCCCAACGAAAAGGAAATCGCGGGTTTGCCCGCCGTCCCCATAGATGGTGAGCGGCTTTCCCATCTGGATCTGCCGGAAGAACTTCGCGACAACGCTTCCCTTGTGATACGAAAAAGGGCCGTAGATATTGGAAAACCTGAGGCTGATGGTCGGCAGGCCGTAAGAACCGTGGAAAGCCGAACAGTAGCCTTCGCCGGCCAGCTTGCCCGCTCCATACGGAGAGATGGGCCGGGACGGCATGTCTTCATGCACCGGGGGAGTAACGTCCCCGACGATGGCCCCGCCCGTGGAGGCGAAAAGGAAACGCTCGACGCCGTATTTGACGCTTGCCTGGAGGATGTTGAATGTCCCCAGGACATTGACTTCGAGGTTCAGTTTGGGATTTTTCATGGACTCGACCACATTGGTATTGGCGGCCAAATGAATAACTTTACCCGCTCCCGAAACGGCCCGCTCGACAGCCCCCGTGTCCTGGATGTCGCCCTGGATAAATTCCACGTCAAGGCCGGCGAGATCCTCACGCCGCCCGGCGCTGAGATTGTCAAGGACACGTATCCGATAAGGCCCGTTCGCGAGGGCCCGAATTAAATTGGCGCCGATGAATCCGGCGCCGCCCGTAATAAGACAAACATTCCCTGTGGTCATTTCGGCAAATATTCCCGTGGTTAACTCCGGCCGGGGCCTGCCCGGCGGAGGTTAGAACGCCTTTTTGTGATTGCAGGCTAAACTGTCATAATCGAAGGCCTTTGCATGACTACCGCAACGTCATTCCGGCGGAAGCCGGAATCCAGCAGGGCCGCCGGCCTTTGGCCTGTTCGAACGCAGAATTCTGACTTTGAAGTCAGATAAGAGGTTTATTAAAGCTACCCGTGTCCGGGCCTTCGCCGGGACAACGAAATCCGATCAGGGCGCAAAGATATGAAGCGTTAAGCCACCAGTCAACCGCCTGCGCCTGAGGGCTTGCGATTGAATTATCTCTAGCCTATCCCCTTGCGGGGACCTGCTTTCGGATGATGGATACGATCCTGTCCAGGTCACCCTCGGACATCTGCGTCCCTGAAGGCAGGCACAGTCCCCGTGTGAAGATGTCTTCACTGACCCCGCCCCCTATCAACCTGGCGGGATAGCCGCCTTGCCCTATCCGCCGGCCGTCGTTTACGCGGTCGCGGACAGCGAAAGCCGGCTGCAGATGCATCGGTTTCCAGACGGGTCTGGATTCGATGTTTTCGGCTTCGAGGGCCAATCGGATGCTCTCGGGGTCCGTTCCCAGCAGCTCGGGGGTGATAAGCATCACGGTCAGCCAGCGATTTGATCGGCAATAGTCGGGCTCCGGCATGAACTCGATCCCCGGGAGGTCGCCAAGGGCATTCCGGTAGAACGAAAATATGCGCCGCTTGGCCTCGACCCGCTGATCGAGGACCTTCAACTGCCCACGGCCGATTGCCGCAACGATGTTGCTCATGCGGTAGTTGTATCCGATTTCGGAGTGCTCGAAGTGAGGCGCGGGATCCCGCGCCTGCTGGGACAGGAACCTGGCCCTTTCGATCAGGTCCCGATCGTCCGATGCCAGCATTCCTCCACCCGAAGTCGTGATAATCTTGTTGCCGTTGAAGGAGAAAACCGCCGCCCTTGCGCCCGCGCCCGTGTTTCGACCCCGGATGGTGGCCCCGAGTGCTTCCGCCGCGTCCACGACCACGGGGACCTTGTACGGCGCGCACACTGCCAGGATGCGATCCAGGTCCGCGGGCTGACCGTAAAGGTCGGTCGGTATGACCGCCTTTGGCAGCCGTCCCCGCCCCTTGGCGGCTTCGAGTTCTTCGGCCAGCAGTTGCGGGTCCATGTTCCACGAGACCCGGTCGGAGTCGATGAAGACGGGTCCTGCTCCCTGAAAGGTAACCGGACTGACGCTCCCGATAAACGTGAGCGTCGAGGCGAAGACCTCGTCTCCCGCCCCGATGCCCAGGACCCGAAGCGCGAGGTGCATCGCGGCGGTCCCGCTGGAGACGGCCACCGCGTATTTTATGCCCACCCGATCGGTAAATTCCGCCTCGAAGGCATCGACCATCGGGCCCAGGGGAGCAATGTAGTTGCTCTCGAAAGCCTGTTTTATGAAGTCCAGTTCCTCTCCTCCCATATGGGGAGGAGAAAGGAAAATCCTTTTATGTTTCAATGGTCTATGCTCTCCGCTTCATAATTTTTGACGGGGCGCCGAAGACCACCGAGTGGGCCGGAACATCCCGCGTCACGATCGCGCCGGCCCCTATGACGCAGTAATCCCCGATCTTCGTGTTCGGGACCACGCTCGCGCCCATTCCGAAGGACACACCGCGACCAATTTGCGAACCCCCTCCTATCACACATTGGGGAGTGAATGCACAGTAATCTCCCACCGCCACGTCATGGCCGATTACGGTGAACATGTGAACATGGCAGTAGTTGCCCATCACGACGTTGTTCATCACATATGCATGCGGAAACAAAGAGCATCCCTGGCCGATTGTGGCAAATGGAGAGATAAAGCTGCCTTCCATCCTCAGTTCGATAAACTTGCCGTTCCGCTGCAATATCCGCTCGCCCATGCTCTCCCTTCCCTTACCGTCCAGTATGGCTATGCTGAACACCGGATCTTGTTCGAGAAGTTCATCGATTCGTTCGGGAAGATACACGGGAAATCCATTCACTGTTTTTCCCGTAAACTGCCCTGAATCGTCAATAAAGGCAAGGACCCTGTGTCCGCACGAGCTTACGAAATCACACGTAACTCTACCGAGGGCCCCGGCGCCCGCAATGACTATGTCCATAATTCACGCATTCCTTTTGCGACTTTCAATTCGCCAACCATTCACCACTGCAAATCCGATGAATCAAACAACCTCCGAGAGGTAATTGCTGATTGCATTAATGCTTACCAAGGACGCAACTGTTTGATCCGGAATCTGGATATTATATTTTTCCTCAAGCGCCAGCAGAAGGTTCGCCATATCGAGAGAGTCCAGGCCGGATTCACGCAAAATCGAGTCGAAACCGAGTTCATCTTCATCAAAGTTGATTCCGCATTCCTTCATGAGCTGAGTAATTTCTGTTGGTGCCACTTTCATTCATATACCTCCCAAAGATCATACCCTCTTCAAAATGGCCGTTGCCCATGAAAGGCCAACGCCAAAGCCGCTGATCAATATATTTTTATACTCCGGTTTGTCGATGTAATCCTCCAAAATCATGGGAATGGATGAGGACACGGTATTGCCCAAATTCCTGAGATTGCATGGAACTTTGTTGATATCGAGTTTTAGCCGCTTGGCGATAATATCGACGATGTACTTGCTGCCCTGGTGCAAAATAAACAAGTCCATGTCGTCGATTTCATAGTTTCCGGATGCCAGTATCTCCCTCACCTGTATCGGGACCTCGACCGCGGCGAAATTAAAAATGGCCCGCCCGTTCATGTGGAGGACCCCGTTCACATTTTCGAGCGCGTGATAGTCCTTTCCCCGCGTTCGAAACCTCGAACGCTCCACCGCGAGTTTAGGGGTGTCGCTCAGCAGGGTCGCGGCGGCCCCGTCCCCGAAAAGCAAAACCGTGTTCCTGTCGCTTCTGTCTATGCTTTTGGAGTAAGGGTCGGCCGTGAACAGGACGCCCCTTTTCAGGCTGTTTTCCTTCATAAAGGCAGTGATCGCGGAAAGGCCATAGACGTACCCGGAACAGCCAAGGGAAATGTCAAAGGCCGCCATATTGTCGTTCAGCCCCAGTTTGCCGTGAACGATCGCCGAGGTGTGGGGAAGCCCCCTTCCGTCCGGATGTTGGGTGCACACGACGATGCAGTCCAGGTCCCCGTCGAGGTCCGGCGCCTTGTCGCGCAACCGGTGGTATGCGCTGACGCACATGTCCGATGTTTCTTCATCCCCGGCCTTGAGCGGTTTCGAGAGAACGCCGATCTTGGATTCGAGAAAACCGGCTTCCAATTGGAAAGCCTCTATCATTTCGCGGTTGTCGTCTATAAGAGAAGGACTGTAGCCCGCTATTGCTTCTATTCCGATCATGGTTACACCAGCGAAAAATAGATGTGGCCCCGCTCCGCTCCCCCCACCCTCAGGGCAGACTTCGTCAGGGCATTGTGGAAATTGTGCAGTAACTGGACAACCAGCCTGGAAGAGTCCTCGGCGTCGAAAATTCCGGAAAGCTCAAACTGGGTCACTATCCACTTTCCTTTGGGATCGGGAAACAATCTCTGGTGCAGCATCTTCGTCATCGCGACTGCAACTTCCACCGGGGAATATGCGGGGCTGCCGTCGATCGATACCGTGTTGCCCTCCATCCTGCACAGGGCCTGCATGCCGTCTTCGTCGTAGTCCTGCCTGCGCGTAATCCGAGCATCGGTTTCAAGCAGGTATGCGCTCAGATCTCCGGATGGGGTCCTGACGAAAATCTCTGCCAAAGCATCCGAGGGGATTTTGAGTTTCCCGCCAATGTCGCCAACAATCAGTTGGCACTGTTTTCGTCCCATTCGTTTCATTTTTATTCTAATAAGCTCGATGGAATCGATCGTATGCAACGAGCGGATCTCCCTGACGACATCATTGTAAATGTCCGGCCCGTGAATATAATCCCGGTTGCCTTTGAATCTGAAGGGCAGTTCGATCACAGTCATGAGAATTGCTCCGAATCGAGGTCCGGTGTCTAATTCTGTTTGGCGTCGTGAGCGTGAGGCGTACAGGCGGCCGGAAGATCGTCAACCTGTTCCGGGTTCCTGTCGAGCACGATCCCACGGCGAAACAATACCACTTTGACTGTCCTGGCAAGGATTTCGAGATCGAGCAAGAGGGAATATTCCTCGATGTATTTCAAATCGCGCTCGATGCGTTCCGACCACTTGAGCGTGTTCCTGCCATCGACTTGCGCAAGACCCGTAACTCCCGGCTTCATGTTCACGCGCTGTTTTTGCCTGTCGGTGTAGCGGCAGAAATGCTCTTCGAGCGCGGGGCGGGGTCCTATGAAAGACATCTCTCCGCACAGGATGTTTATGAGTTGAGGGAGTTCGTCAAGACTGCACTGTCTCAGGAACTTTCCGACCCTCGTGACCCTGCTGACGGATCCCTTTACGCGTCCTTCCGCATCCAGAAGAGCATCCGCATCGGTGATCATCGTCCTGAACTTCCAGATGACAAAGGGCCTGCCATGCAGGCCCGGTCGTCGCTGTCTGAAAAAAACGGGGCCGCCGTCATCGAGCTTGACGGCAAGGGCCATCAGGAGAAAAGCCGGCCAAAGAAAGGCCAGGAGCAAGCACGCAAATATCCTGTCGCACAAGTACTTGACCCTGATCTGGCTGGTCCTCTTTTTCAATTCCGATTTCTGCGGTTCCAAGCAGATTCTCCTGTATTCTGAATCCGGGACTTGACGCAAACCCGGAGCGGTCGCGGATAACGAAAAAATGGCTCACATGGTTACGGAGGATGTAAAAAACTCTTTTTTTGTCAAAAGATCAACATATTCCTGTCTCAACGCATCCCAAATCGCCTCCGGTTCGAACAAACCGATAATCCTCTCACGGCCTTTAAGTCCCATGGCTCTCCGGCGGTTTGCGTCCTCGAGCAGGTCGGAGACCGAAGAGACAATGGCGCGTTCATCCCGCGGCGGAATAAGCACTCCGGTTACACCCTCCTCCACGGCGTCCACGCATCCCGGTATGCGGGTTGCGATTACGGGCAATTGCATGGCGGAGGCTTCCAGTGCCGATATCGGTATGCCCTCGCGGTAGGTGGGCAGGACGAATATGTCCGAGATGGAAAAGATCGGGGCCACATCCTCCAGCCTGCCCAGAACGTGAACCCTGTCATGACCCTGTGTAACAATATATTCCGCTTCCTGCGGCAACCTGTCCACATCCGACCACGGCCCAACCAGGACCAGGTGCAGGTCCCGGTATTTCAATTTTAAGGTTTCCCACGCCCTTACCAATTCCACAAGGCCTTTTTCGGCGACCATCCGGCCAACGAATAGAAGAACTTGGGCCGTATCGGGTATCCCAAGGCTCTGTCGAAGGTCCTTGCGGTCCGAATCCGAGAAACGGTTCGGATCGAATCGTTTGGTGTTGATGCCGTTTCCCGTGCCGTGATGCAGCACTTTGATCTTTTCGGGTTTGCAGAGCCCTTCCTCGATTGCAAGCAATCTCACGCTATTGCTCGTACAGAGGACCTGGTCGGCCATCCCGCATGTGAGTTTCTCCATGGACTTCACGAGCAACCTTTTCCAGCCCCGGAGAGTGTAGCTTCTAAAACCTCTCATGAAGAAAAGGGTGGAGGGAACGTTCAACATCCTCGCGGCCAACATCGAAATGAAGCCGGCCTTCGGAGTGCTGCCGTGCATAATCGCGGGCTTGACCCGCATGGTCACCTTGCAGAACCTCAACAGCGAAATGATATCGTCGAAAAGAGCGATATCCCGTTTCATGGGTACGCTAAAAACGGTAATCCCCTCTCGTTGCCTGAATCTATCGAAGTACGGCCCCGGGGAGGTAACGGCATGGATGTTAAATCCGGCCTGCTTAAGGTGGTTTATCTGGCCCCCGGTGAAGAACCAGAATGTGTTGGCGGACGTATTGGTCTGTATCACGTTAATGCCGCTGTTCATATCAGGGTGGGACATGACGACTCCCGGTGTTGCGTTTCGCGTTTTCTTGTTGTCCAGCCTGTTGCCGATCCGCGCGGGACAAACCGTTTAGGCTCGTTCCTGAGAGCGGGCTGTTTCACGGATGCCGCAATGGAAAGCTATCTCGCGAAGGTTTGGATGATAAGGTCCTGATCGACGGGGTCTAAATAAGCATGCATGGGCAAGCTGAAGATTTCGTCGGAACATTTTTCGCTGACGGGGAATTCCCCCCGCCGGTATCCCAGTGAGCCAAAAGCTTTTTGAAGATGCAGCGGAAGAGGGTAATAAACGGCGGTCGGAATGCCGGCGGCCCGCAGGTTTTCTTGAATCGGTGAGCGGCGCTCGCTCAGTACGGAATACTGGGCCCACACCGAGGTGTATTCCGGCCCGACCCGCGGAACTGTCGCTTTCCCCTGAAGCCCCTCATGGTAGCGCGCCGCCACTTCCCGACGCATCCGGATTTCCTGGTCGAAGACTTCGAGCTTGGCCAGCAAAACAGCCGCCTGAATGGTATCCATGCGGCCGTTCAAACCGATACGCACGTTATCATACTTATTCTCTCCCGTTCCGTGCACCCTAATGGAACGGCATGCGTCCGCGAGTTCATCCCGGTCCGTGAAGATCGCACCCCCGTCTCCGTAACATCCCAGGGGCTTGGCGGGAAAAAAGGATGTGGCCGCCACCTCCGCCAGGGCGCACGCCCTTCTCCCTTTATAGGTCGCGCCAAAGGACTGCGCGGCGTCTTCAAATACGAACAAACCATATTTTTTTGCCACGGCATTCAGCTTGTCATAATCGGCCGGCAGTCCGAAAAGATCGACCGGGATCACGCCTTTGGGCTGTAAATGGGCTGTTTTGGGATTCTTATCGAAATTCTTTATTGTTTCTTCCAGGGCCACGGGGTCAATATTGAAAGTATCCGGATCGATATCCACAAAAACCGGGGTGGCCCCCAGGATCTGAATAACCTCGGCGCTGGCGATAAAGGTGAAGGGAGTGGTGAATACGGCATCTCCAGGCTTAAGTCCGTACGCCATGAGCGGGATCAAAAGCGCATCGGTCCCCGAGGAGCACGTAATCGCGTGTTTGACGCCGACATACGCTGATAATTTTTCTTCCAACTCATCTATTTCCGGGCCCATGATGTATTTGCCATGTTCCAAAACACGCCGTATGCGCTCATGGAGATTCACGGAAATAGCCCGCTGCTGCGCTTTCAAGTCTATGAAGTCAAGTTGTCTTGGTGATGGCATTAGTCATCCATGGTGAGCATTGAAGAGTCGAGACCATTGTATACGAGCAATTTCGCAATTAATTTGAGATCTTACGCATAAACTCGGGTTCAGGGACTTTCCGGCTTTACCGCTTCTTTTTTTTGCGGGGTAAGGGCGCATTCGGTGTCCTGGGGCATGTACTCGGGTATGAGTTCTCTGAGTTTCTCTTTGATGGCGCAAGCATTATGAGTTTCCGCCGTGTGATACAGTTCTTCGATCTTTTGGACGAGCCACCCGCGAAATTGCGCCTGGTCGCCGCGGCCGCCCCAATCCTTATTGCCGTTGCGCAGGACCATGATTTTTTCGTGTTTTGTATGGGTAACGTCCTCGCTTCGCGTGATAAGTTCTTCGTAGAGTTTTTCACCGGGACGCAGACCGGTGAAAATGACCCCGATGTCTCGGCCGGGTTCTTTCCCTGAGAGTCGAATAAGGTCCTCCGCAAGGTCGGCGATTTTCACGGGGGTCCCCATCTCGAGGACGAAAATCTCACCCCCCAGCCCCAGGGCCCCGGCCTGCAAGATGAGTTGTGCCGCTTCATGGATGGTCATGAAATACCGGGTGACTTCCGGGTGGGTGACAGTCACCGGTCCGCCGTTTTCTATTTGCTTTCTGAAAAGCGGAATGACCGAACCCGATGACGCAAGGACGTTGCCAAACCTCACGGCCATGAAGGGCGTATTATTTCCGCACCTTGATTGAAACAAAAGCTCCGCCAGGCGTTTGGTCGTTCCCATGACGTTCGTCGGCCGCACGGCCTTGTCGGTCGAAACCAGCACAAATCGTTTGGCCCCATATTCCTCGGCCATGTCCATGACCACCTGGGTGCCCATAACATTGTTAAACACCGCCTCCCAGGGGTTGCGTTCGAGCATCGGCACATGCTTGTAGGCCGCGGCGTGAAAAACGACATCGGGCTTGTAGGTCTTGAAAACCTCGCGCATAATCCCCACGTTCTGCACCCTTGCCAGGATCGTGTGGTACGCGTCGAACTTGAATTCGTAGCGCAGCTCCATCTGAATGCCGTAAAGGTTCGCCTCTCCGGCATCGACGAGGATGAGCCTCTCGGGATTATATCGGATCAGTTGGCGGCAGAGCTCGGAACCTATGGACCCCCCGGCCCCCGTGACCAGGACCGTCCCGCCCGTCACGTAGTCCCGGATGCCTGTCGCGTCGAGGTGAACGGGGGGGCGCCTCAGCAGGTCCTCATAATTGATGTCGCGCAGCGCGTTAACGCTTACCTCGCCTTCCATAATCTGGCCTATGGCGGGCAAGGTCTTATGGGGTACGCCGCAGCTCCTGCACATATCCATGATGTGCCGCATCTGAGAGCCGCTGGCGCTGGGGATCGAAATAAATATCTCCTGGATCGCATACTTCTGGACAATCCGGGAAAGTTTTTCCACGGGGCCGAGCACGGGAACACCGTGGATCGTCCGTCCCAGCTTGCCGGGATCATCGTCGAGAAACCCTGCGATCCTGTATTTCCCCTGCAGGTTATCCGCGATTTTGCGCGCAAGTTTTTCACCCGAGTACCCGGCGCCGATTATCAGGATGTGCTTCTGTTTGGTCTTCGGTGCGAGTATTTGCGGGAGTGAAAAGGCGGACAAGCCAAGAGACGTGGTTTGGGCCGCATAGACGGAACGAATCAGTATGCGAATACCGCCGGCCAGGATGATCGTCAGCACGGTATCGAGCAGAACAATAGATCTGGGTATTTTGGTGAAGAATAGAGGAAGAACCAGCAGGGACACGGGTGTTGCAAGTAATGTCGCGTACACCAGTCTCCAATAATCCATAACGGTGAAATAGCGCCACATTCCTCTGTAAAGTCGAAAAAGAAAAAAGATGGCCAGCTTCAATGCTATCAATACAGGCAGCACCGCCCTGAACTGGTAGAAATACTTGTTGTCCAGTTCGAACTCGAAGCGAATGAGGTAGGCTACGGATAAGGCAGCGCCGAAGGCAAGCACATCGAGAAAAATCATCAGGTACAATTTAGGATGTTGGATTCGCATAAATAAACAAGACCAGTCTATTAAGGATACGCCTGCTTATTTGCCGCAACGGGGAAGCGGTCCCGGCAAGTGCCCCCCGCGACTCAGCGGTGAACGCCGACCGGCCTCACCGTGGTTGCGGTTGCCCGGTAATAAACGGATAGGAATAGATCACGGTGACGGGTCAAGGGCAACCATTCCTCCGAATGAGATACCGGCAATCCCGGCCAAAGGCTCGGATCTATTCATATGGCGGGGGGGCGGTCCGCGATTAGCCCCCCTGCTTTGATTCCCGTTCAAACGCCTGGTCCAGCAAGTCGCCTATTCTCCGGCGCAGGTCCTCGAGTTCGGTCCATGTCACACCGGGATTTACCGCCGGCAGGTTTTCCGTGACCGCCGCTATTCTGAGGCTGATGTCTTTAAAGGCGACAGGGTCGATCAGTCGACGCTTTTCAGCCGCGGCTAATTTATCCAAATACTGATAGTCTTCCCAGCCTCGCCGCATTGCTTCCCACCTCAGGTTGGGGAGCGGCATTCCGGTGCGGGGATGAGGGTAGTAAAAGGTCCCGGTCCGTTGGACGGCAATACGGCGGCTGAACGGATTTAAAGCGCTGACGGGCGCCCAGGGGTCATCGCGCCAGGCATTCACCCCCCAGAAAAGATAACCCGCAAAGGAGTGGCGATACGTATACCAGCCGACCATTCTCTGGTGGGTCGCAGGTCGGTCCGGCCTGTGCAAATGGTTTGCGTAGAGCCAGAGTTCAAGTCCGCTTTGTTTTGCCGCCGCCAGGGTCTGAGGGTCGGCCCGGCTGGCGTGGATGGCCCAAATGTCGATGCTTCGGGCAAGCTCCGGCGTGGGGGTCACACCGGCGCTCTCGGTGCGCAACCCGGGGGCCGCCTCCTTGACGAGGGCATAGGCGCGCGCCACCAGTGGAAACTGCTGGGGGCGGGGCTCGTCCCAGACTTTCACGATAGCCTTGCGCTCCCACCCCTTGGATTTCACATACTGATATAGTGTCGAGTAAAACTGTTTGGCATCCGCCGGATAGGTACTGTTGGGCTGCCCAATGGTTTTCGCCCCGGGCAGGCGCGGCAGGCGGAAATACCGGTATCCGAGAGGTCCGTTAACCAGGTCGAGCATCCCGGTGAATGCCGGGAAGTTCGTAAGAGGCCGTCCCCTGAGCACCCCGCCCCTGGGGAGCGGATAAAATCCGGAAATCGCGTTTACTTTATACTCTCTTAAGGAGCGCAGATAGGCTTCGATGACTTTTTCAAAATCCGCCTGATTATTTACGCCGTAGCGCCGGAACCACTCTTCATCCGGGTTGAAGTTGGCCATGATCGTAATAGGCAAATCATCATCGAGAGAAAACCGCCGGATCTTTACCTCCAGGGGTTGTACTACCGAAAGCGAATCGCCGCGAAACTCCAACTCGTATCGATATGTCCCCTCGGGGGCGGTGACGGGAATCTTTATTGACGCGGCAAGCGTCACCGGGTTGTCCGGGACAAGGAGCCCCGGCTCTAATGGGACGAGGCCGTCGGGCAGGGATTTTCCGGGCAAAGGGGCGACAACCGGACGCAGTTGATAAAACTTGGCTTCGAGTCCCGGGCTGTTGTCTTTTTTGCGCAGCTCAGCCGAAAGGGCCTCAACCCGGGCGCCCTTGAACGAGAAGAGCAGCATGAGGTGCTCGTTCCTGGCGCCATTCAGGTGGATCGGGCTTGCCGGTTTGTTTGCCGAGCCAAGTGTCAAAGAATGGGTCGGATAATCGGTCTCACTCGGTGTGGACCGGGCGAACGCCCGCGCTGTCTCCCCCGGAGGAGTGAGCGGCGCCGATAGAAGAAGGAATAAAAGAATGACGAGTATGGTCTTGGTCAAATAGAAGCCTACCAATTTTTCACCCTGGCAAGAGAGGGCCTGTTAGTGTCTGAATCTGCCGCCCGCCGGCTTGCCGCGGGCTCGATTTGAATGCTCCGGCTCATCCGGTCACCGCGTTCCGGACGCTCCGCCAACTGTCACAGGGTAGGGAGCCGGCAGATCATGCCGCGGCATTCGCCTGTGGTGAATACCGTATAGAATGGCTAACAGAGCAAAGTAAAAGGCCAGGGGTTCCGAATAAAAGCCTCGATACAGCATCAATTCCGTAAACACCTGGATCATCGAAATCCCTAACCATGCAGCCAAAAACCTTACAGTCTCATCCTGACTCGCTCTGTATATCCTGAGACAGGTTATCCAAAAATAGTAATAGAGAAACAACAGCGGAAACATGCTTATGATACCGCTGGAGGCTCCCTGTTCAAGAACTTGATTGTGTATGCCGATATCTTTCGTCACGCCGTGGAAGGTTGTGTTGCCGTGACCCGCTCCCAGAAAGGGCGTGTTTTTCATTGCCTCGATGGCGGCAACAAATGTCTCACCCCGGCTGGTGACATTCCTTTCGTAGACTCCTTCACTCACGAGCCCCTTGATCACGTAGCTGTGTAGATCCAGTCCTATATCGATAGTAAGCATCAGCCCTATCAAGAGAAATAAGATAACCTTGCTTTTCAGCCTGACCAGAAAAAGGAATCCCAGGGCAAGACACAAACCCAGCCAAGTGCTTCTCGATTGACAGATTATCAGGGCCAGGCCGGTCAGGCCCGCAAACACCGCCGTCTTAAGTGTCGGTTTTATGGGGCTTTTCGGGAAGAACTGCATGATCATATATATAAAGACCGGTGAAACCATCAAGCCGAATTCACCGTCACTCATCTCGAAGCCGATGGCCTTGGCAAAGGGCAGCTTAAATCCGAAATAAGTGCGGGAAGCCTTTAGCGAAGCCCCGCAGAGAAACTGCAAAAACCCGAGACCTTGCACGATCGTCAGGCACGAGAGGGCGATCACCCCGTAAAAATAGTATTTTATCAAACGATTGAAAGTTGGAACTGAAGGAAAATAGAAGACCGCAACCAGTGAAATAAGGAATGAGGCGACGCGTCCGCCGAGGTACACCAGTTGCCCGGTCCCATAGAGGCAGAAGGTCAGAAAGTCGAAAATAAAAAGCAGGGAGAAAGACATGCAGAGAGTACTGAGGAACTGGTTCCAATAGAATTGCTGTCGGTTTACGAAAATTTGAAAAACAAAAGCCGCCAGGACAATGGTAAACAGAAGAGGAGAAATGAACCCGAAGGTACTCAACCCCGGCATGGGATAAGCCGGACACAAGCATATAAACAGGGCGAAAGCCGTGTTGGCGCCATTCCAGCGGAAAACTCTTTCGGTTGGAGATGCATTGACGTGATAGGCATAACTCATGCCGGACGATACTACTTTCATGACAACCTCGCAGGCAAATATCCGAAATTATAGGGCAGGGAGGAACCCTGACAGCGTGCTGACAAAGGTAACTTATCGTAGAGAAGCGAGTGCAAACACCCCAATACGTCATTCCGGCGGAAGCCGGGATCGAGGTGTTTTACATATGAATTCAACAGCGTGGGACCGGAAAGTCCCGTTCGATGCTATCGCACGGATGGCCGGGATATCGAGTAATCGTATAGTTTCATCAACGGCCAGCACAGAAACACGCAGATAACTTCATAGTACCACGGCAGTTCGGTGGTGTTTCTCTTCGGTTCCAGCCTGGTCGGTTTCAGGCGCATGCGGTTGCCGGAGATAAAATGGCCGTTTCTCGGCAGCACGGCCTTCCCCATGGCTTCGATGATCGGCTCCGGTTCAATGCCCAAAAAACGGCACAGTTTGGTGATGGTTTCACCTGGCTTCTCCATGAGATCTTCGTAGCGGACCCTGCATACTTTATGACGCCCGATCAGGGTTGCCACCGCCGCCGCGGCCAGGTTCGCCTCGATCCACTTGAGAGGGGTCCGCAAACCGGCCAGCCTCTTGCTTACCCGCAGGCCTTTCTCCAGCTTGTCGTTTGCGCCTTTTACCTGTGAGTTCAGCACCCCGCGCGGGTCTCGAACCAGATGGATGACGCGAACCGGCATGGCGGCCAGCATCTCGAGAGCAACCGCGCGCGCCTCGAACCCCGCTGTCTTGGACGAGTCCACGACGTATTTGCACCCCCCCTGGGAGCGGCTGAACTCGGAAAAAAGGACGCTCTCGAACCGCAGATAAAGATCGCGGTCTCTGGGCGTCATTGCGGGCGGGCGCCTGAATAGAAACCAGCGCAAAAGGGACTTCCATTTTTCGAGCTTGCCGTGAATGGCTATCATTTGATCGCTGGAAACACCGGCTTCTCTCATCCAGGAAAGAACCCGCTCCGAGACGGGGCGCCAGGTGGGGCAGGCGGAGATCGTTTCCCCGCAACTGCACAGTTCGTCGGGTGTTTGCAGTTTCTTGAGCGCATTGCACATCTCGCCACTACTCAGCACGCTGCCGTGTTGAGAAAGTATCCTGTCGAGAAGGGTCGATCCACTCCTGCCGTATCCGGCAATGTAAATTATGTGCGGCGCTGTCGGCTCTTGCTGTGGCATTAAGTAATAAGCTCCATTGAAATTGGTTCCGCGTGAGTGCTCAGCAGGCGGGCTTTGCTTTTTGAAAAACGGCTATTATTTTTCGATAGATAAAATCGTCTTCTTCAGCCAAATTCTTGGATATAAGGAAAAACAAGGAAAACAACAACACAACGATTGCCGTCTTGATAGAGAACAGCCCAATGGCTTCAAGACGGATAGGAACAAAACTCAACAGCAATAACAGGGCAACAGACAGAAATGAAGGCACGGCATACTTTATCAGCACTTTGGAAAATGGATGCATTTTATAGAGAAGGGCTACTTCAACAACGCGCAATATGTTTATCAGGCTTCCGGAAATACAGCTTGAAACGGCCGCGCCCAACACGCCGTACCGTGGGATCAGGGCGTAGTTCATTCCTATGTTGAGCACCAGCATCGCCACTGAATTCCAGGCTTCGACGTTCTGTTTCGAAGTCATCGAAAGGGTAACGCCGACCCCGCCCGTCATGCAATTAATCAACTGTCTGACAGAAAGAATAAGCAGGACAATGGACCCTTTTTCCACATAGCCCTTACCGAACAGCAGCATCAGTTCCCTGGAGGAAAAAATCAGCAGGATGAAAAGCGGAATGGCTGCATAGGACGCCCATCGGGTGGTGGTTTTGAGAACGCCGGCAATCCGGCGCATCTCGGACTTGTGGTAGAGATCGGCCACTACCGGAGCATAAATCGAATTGCATGCGACGATGAACATAAGCATGACCATGGGTAGCTGAGAAGCTGCCTGGTAAATGCCGACGTCCTCCGCCGACCCCAGAGAGCCGAGCATCAGGGTGTCGGTAAAAGAGAGGAAAAAGTGCAGAAAATTAACCAGAAACAGGGGCGCCGAGTAAGCAAGGAGCTTCTTCACTTCATAGACGGGTTTGATGTCCGGCTTTGTGAACTGGGGGAACAGCTTCCGGACGAAATAAATGCCCGCTATGCAACCCGCCAGGTTGGAGAGAAGAAAGGCATAGATGACGCCCGCCACTCCAAAGCCGGCAAAATAAAAGCCTACTATCAACAGCAAATTTACCGAGGGTTGAACGAATTCACGGACATAAACGGTGTACTTTGTCGTGTGGAAACCCTGCAGCAAGTAGGGCAGGACCATCATCGCGGAGGCGAAGGGCAGACTCATCGCAAACATGCGGAGTATTGGCGCGAGTTCGGGCTTGTGAAAGATATGTACTGAAATGGGCATTGAGAGCAGGTACAACACCGCGCCCAGCAACAACCCGTTCAACAGTGAAAGCGCGACGGAAGAGTTCAGGACGCCCTTGAGCCTCGGAGCGTCCTGTCGAAAAAAGATCGATACAAAACGCATTCCGCCGGTATTCAAGCCGAGCGAGGCAATGATGTCGCCGATCTTGACCGCGGCGAAACCGATGGCGAACAGCCCGAATATTTCGACACCCAGGAGCCTGGCAATGACAACCTGGGTCACAAAAAACAGCCCTCTTCCGACTATGCTGCCGACAAACGATATGCCGGTGCCTTTGGCTATCTTTTGAATGTCTCCTTTGTCAAAGCATTGACTCATCAGGACGTCTTCCGTTTTCAACGGCGTGAGGCAAAATATCGGCTGGCGTGCGGCTGTTGGCGGTCTGCACTCGGCAAGAAAAGGGATTCCAGAGGATTATGCGGATAGCTACGCTTATCCGCGATCAAGCGATAAGCCACCAGTATCAGCTTTTTCTGAAAGCTGAAAACTGATGGCTGACGGCTGGATGCTTGCAAATATTCGCGGCGATGCCCCCGGCTGCTAAATGCCTTGCCGAAGTATGATAATCTTTCTGTCTATAAGAAACTGGACCACCCGGTCGACGCAGACATCGAGCGGGTGGCGGTCCGTCTCGATGACCAGTTCGGCGCATTCGGGTTCTTCATAAGGGGCGGAGATGCCGGTCATGTTTTTAATGAGGCCGGCTCGGGCCTTCTTATAAAGCTCTTTGGGGTCCCGGACTTCACAGGTTTCCAGGGAGCATTTTATGTAGCATTCAAAGTAGGGGACCTCGCGCATGAGCTGCCTGACGAACTCGCGGCTTTCCCGATAGGGCGCTATGAAGGCGGCAAAAACCAGGATGCCCGCATCCACCATGAGCTTTGCAACTTCCGCGATGCGCCGGATGTTTTCCTTGCGGTCCTCGGGACTCAACCCAAGGTCTTTGTTAAGGCCGGTCCGTATATTATCGCCGTCCAGCAGGTAGCTTCGGATCCCCATTTTGAAGAGTCGTTCTTCCACGGCATTGGCCAGCGTCGACTTGCCGCTTCCGGAAAGACCGGTAAGCCATAACAGGGCGCTGCGATGGCCGTTAAGGATATGGCGGTCGGAGGACAGGATCAGCTGCTGATAGGGATGGATGTTGAGCGTTTGGGAAGTCATGGCGTTTTCCTGTTTGGATTAAGTGCGCATGTACCGTCGAGTGGGGGGACCCGCCTGTGATCGTTCACCTTGCAACAAAACGCTCACGCAGAGGACATTCGAAAAGCCCTCCGTTTGTCAGTGTTTCGGTGGCGCTGTAACGAATTGTTCCGAGGTTTTCCAAGGAAAGGCATTCGTCCAAAATGCCGTTATTTCCGAGATACGCGATTATCTCCTGCAAAGGCATGGGCTCCTGCGTGGAGGAAATATAAGGATGCCGATCTTCTCTATCGGGCAGCATGTGCGGGTAGCAGTAATCAATCTTATGATAGAACGACCGGAGAGCGGGCAGGATGACAAACATGCTCGGCAGTTCGCTCGAACGGCCCACCTCCTCCTGGCTCATCAGTTCCTCATAATGCTTTTCCCCCGGCTTTGCCCCTATGAACTCGATGGGCACCTTGTCGGGGTCGCGGCCGGCCCTTGGGGCCAGCAACTCGATCATGGCCCGGGCGAGGTCGACGATACGGATGACCGGCATCTTGGTCACGAAAACCTCACCCCCGCAACTGAGCCTGGCGCTCTCGATCACCAGCTTGGCGGCTTCCCGAATGGTCATGACGAACCGGCTCATGCGGGCATCGGTGATGGTGACCGCTTCTCCGCGCAGGATCTGGCGGGCAAAGATCGGGACTACGGACCCCCTGGACCCAAGGACGTTTCCGAAGCGGACGCTCGAGAAGACCTGCGGTCCGTTGTTGTTGACGATGTTGGCCGCGGTGACGATCCGCTCCCCCATGAGCTTGGACGTACCCATGACATTTGTGGGGTTGACCGCTTTGTCCGAGCTGGTGAAAATCACACGGGAGACATTATTGGCCATTGCGGCCTGCACGAGGTTTTTGACCCCGTTGATATTGGTCTGAACCACATCGAACGGGTTGTACTCCGAAAGGATGACGTGCTTAAGGGCGGCCAGGTGGAAAACAACGTGCGCCCCCTTGGTGACGTTAAGCAGTTTTTGCGCGTCCCGGACATCCCCCTGGTAGCATCGTACATTCTTGGAAGCCTGGTACTCATTGCTCAGAAAAAATAATTCCGACTCATTGTTGTCCAGCAGGCGGATCTCGCCGGGGTCAAGTCCAACCAACTGTCGAACCAACTCCTTGCCGATCGTGCCTGCCGCACCGGTAACCAAAACAACTTTGCCGCGGAAAAAATCATTCATTAGCATCACTCTCCATTAGCTTTTTTTGCTCCATGCAATTCCCCAGGCGCCAGCCGCACGCGGACGAGCGGAAACCTCGGGCCCGTCCCGAAAATCCTTGCCGGCGGCATTGTCTGTGCGAGAGGCCCAGCTAGCTGGCGAGCTTCTTTTTATCCCGGTCTTTACCTCCATTGGCCGCGTCGTGGTAGTCCTTATAATATTTGTTGTAATAGTGGTAATACTGATAGTACCCGCCGTACCCCAAGCGGTCCTTCCTGGCCATGGTCAAAACACCACCCAGAATGCGGCAGTTGTTCTGTTGCAGCAACTGTATGGCCAGTCGCGCGGCATCGCGAGTCGTGCTGTGGTGCTTGAACACGAGCACGGTCCCGTCAGCCCTGGCCGCGAGCGAGCGCGCGTCGGCGAACCCGATGATGGGCGGTGAATCGAGGATGATGTGGTCGTATTCCTTCCGGAGACGAGTGACCATCTCTTCGAAGGCTGTCGAGGCAAAGAGTTCATTGGGATTGGGAGGCACCGGCCCCGCGGGAATAAAATAGAGGTTCGGGACTGCCGTTGGGTGGATCACCTCCTCCAACTTCGCGTTGCCGGTGAGAAAATTGGCCAGACCCTGCCGGTTGGACACTTTAAAGACAGTGTGCGCCTTGGGCTTCCTCAGGTCGCAATCCAGGACGATGCACTTGCGGTCCTTTCCGGCCAGGGTAACGGCTATGTTGAGAGAGGTCGTGGTCTTTCCTTCGCTGGGGTTGGCGCTCGTGATGGTGAGGACCCGCGGCGGTCCGTCCGAAGACGAGAGCATGATGGCCGTGCGTATATGGAAAAAGGCCTCACTGACCATCGAGCCGGGGTTGGTATGAGTTACGAGTCCCAGGGCGCTCTGGTCGTTGCCCACTTCCTTGAGTTCGCCCATGGGGACGACTCCCAGCGCAGACAAGCGGGAGATCTTCTCCAATTCTTCCGCGCTCTTAATGGAGCTGTCCAGGTATTCCACGAAAAATGCCGTCGCGATCCCGGCCAGCGCGCCGATGGCGGCGGATAGGGCGATAAAGAGGACAGGTTTGGGCATCCAGGGCTTATAGGGCGTTTCAGCGGCGGTGATTACGGATATGTTGCTTGATACCATGGTAGCCGCGATGCTGGCGTCTTTCATGCGGCCGAGCAGGCCTTCATAGAGGGTTTGATTGGTTTGCAGGTCGCGCTTCAACATGTGGTACGGCACCAAGCCGTTTTGCATGTCTATGACTTTGGCTTTTGCCAGGTCAAAATCCTTTTGGATCAGCGCTTCCGCCTTGGCAGCCGCCCCATAGTCGGCTTTGATGCTGGTTTCCAGGCGCTTGACTTCCTGGCCAATGCGCTGGCGCAATTCATTTATTGTGGCGCTGGTGGCCTTTCGTTCCGGATACTTGTCGCCGAATATCTGACTGCTTCCCGAGATCTGCCCTTCAAGACCGATCAGTTGATTACGCAAATTCTGGATCAGGGGGTTGCCGGTGATGAGCGGCGCATCCGCTCCCTTTTCCACGATCTGTCGGTATTGCGCCTCTTTACCCGCTCTTTCCGACTGGGCGGTGGTCAGGAGCTTGCCCAGATCGACATATTTCTGGACGACCACATTGAATTGACCTTCCTCCATCGACAGAAAATCGTTTTGCTGTCCGAGCGCGAAAACGCTCGTTTCCGAGTTCTCGAGTTTTTTACCCAGACGCGTGAGTTCGCCATCCAGCCATTCCTTTATCATGACATAGGACTGCTGCCGGGTCGCCATGGCCAATTTCAGATATTCCTTCTGGATGCTTTCCGGGACCTGCCGGGCGAGGTTTCTGTCTGTGGATTTGAAGGAAATGTTCACCAGGAAAGAATTCTTCACCGGCTCCACCTTCATATGGTCGAGCATGTCCTGCGCGTACTTTTGGCGAACGACTTCGGGAGGATCGCCTTTATTGTCCTTTTCGAACTGCTTGTAAGAAGGGTGGTCCTTGAGCTTCAAGGTGTCGATGAGCCCGTAAGCGAGGGTCAGCGACTGCAGGATGCCGTACTGGGTCTCATAGAATCTGTCCAGTTCACTGGAGCCGGTCATCGCGCCCAACGGGTCCGAGTTGCTCCCGCCGAGAAGGGCGGACGGGTTGTCCTGGATTATCTGGAGGGTGGTGGTGCCCATATAGATGGGGGACATCAGGAATGTAACCAGGAGGGTGACCAGCATAATCCCCGAAAGTACTCCGAAAAACCACCACTTGCGTTTGAGGAGTATGTGCCAGTAGTCGCGCAGATGAATATCGTGCTCATCCTCGATCGGAAGGTAGGTGGCTACGCCGGTTGGCTGCATGGTTGCCGGGACCGGCACCTGCACATGGACTGGGAGATTGTTCTGCATAATTTGTATCCTGTGGCGCCATAAGTTGGGGAGAATCGCCGCGAGCCTTCTCCGTGGTTGTCGTTCGGCCCCGGCGGAGAAACGTCCACCGGGGCGGCCCGCATTTTAAAACAAGCCCGGGACCGTGCCGATACTTCCGGTGGGCAGGAACATCTTGAGATCGAAGAAAAACCGCCGTGTCCCGCTCTCGTGCACATATACTATATCGTTGGACTTGAGAGCAACATCCTCCTGCGCCCCCTTGGTGATCTGGCCGAGGTCAATCGGAAGGGTCTGACGCTGTCCGGTCTCATCGACTCGAAGGATGGTGGCGTTGGAGGAAGCCAGGATGGGGTGAAGACCTCCACTGTTGGCTATGGCCTTGGTTATGGTCATATTGTCTTGAAGAAGCACGCCCCCGGGCTTGGAAACGGCCCCGAGCACAAAGGCCGTCCGGGCGGGGGGCACAAAAACAACGTCTCCGTTCTGGATGGGAAGATTCAGTGACGTATCTCCCTTAAGCAGGAGCCGGTCTAACGCCACGACAGTGGTATCCGCTTCGGTCGGCATGGATGGGTCCTGCGATGAGGTCTCAGCGGCCTGTGGATCTTTGCGGGGGCGCATGATATGGACCGTCTCGCCGGCTTTGTCGGAGAGCCCGCCGGCCATGCCCAGCACTTCGAGGAGGGTGCGGGGGCCGATGAGCGCGTACTGTTCCGGCTTATTGACCGCACCCGTGACGGCGACCTTCTTTGCCCGGTATTCCTGGACGGATACCGTGATCTGGGGATTTACGAGAAACTCTTTTTCTTTATAGAGCTGGCTAAGCTTCCTTGATATCTCAGCGGGCGTCAAGCCGCTCACGTGAACGTCTCCCACGAGAAGGAGCCTGATGTCACCCTGGCCGTTCACACGGGCCGCGGCCGAGAGCTTGTCGGACTCCAGGAAACTGATCTGCAGCAGATCTTCGGTCCCCACCTTGTAGTCTTTGGACTCCGTCACCTTCATCATGGCCGACATTTTCATGAGCTGTTCCTGGAGCTGAAGCTGGCGGGCCTGAGGGTCCACCATTGCCGCAACCTGCTGCGGGACCTGCTTGTTTGCCGGAAGCGTCCTGCTCGCGCGGATCTCGTAGACCGGTCCGGTGCTGCCGTCCACCTTCTGTTTCTCCCATTGGGTGCCGGCGCAGCCGGTTATGCAGAGCAAAACACAAAAAGCGGTGAGAATATTCCTTCTTGCCATGATTCGGTCTTCCTTTTCTTGGCGGGATAAACTATCCGAGGGGGTATATCCCTCTATCTTACCCTGTTCTTACCGCACAGGCAAGTGTGCTCAGATGTCGGGTTTTACACGAAGAAGCGCATCAGGGAAGCGTATCCGGGAAAAAAAGTGTCTTCCCGTCACAAAAATTCGATGGATTTTTAAAAAGCCCCGAAACGGCATTCCCCGATAGCGCGAGACCGTTACATAACCGCCTTGCCGTCATTCCGGCGAACGCCGGAATCCAGGTCCTTCAATGGTTCCATGCCCCGGCTTCCGCCATCGCGACGAAATCACAAAATTATGCAAAGGACCCACTTTGACCGCACGCGTGATATAAGGCGCCTCTGATCTGAAATCCACCGTTTGCGGGACCATCCAATGTGAAGCGGCACGTGGTCGAGAAAATGCTTCAAATGTCCGCAGCTCCGCCAACTCGATTACACCGGTTAAGACATGGCGGGTCGAGAACACGAAACACGGTCCCTGGACTGCGCCGAACGTTGGAGAATCATAATCGATTGAGAAATGAAGTCAATCTCGCAACCTTTAGGATTTCTTCAACCGCCTGCAAGCAAGCCCTCTATGTTATACCTGAAAAACGTGCTTGCCAAGAGCCTTTTCTAAGCCATGAAGCACCGGCAAAGTGCGATAAAACCTTACCTGGCTTAGGTTTGTCCCCTTGGCGGCGGGGGCTTCCCCGGAACGGTAAACACCGGGTCGGGAGTGAGTCGGATCGCCTCTGACAGCCGCGATGGGCGGTTGCGCAGTTCATGTCCCCGCCGCGCTTTTCTTTGCCGTTCGCTCCGCCAAGACTCACTTTTCCTCCGCAAACCTCCAGGCCGGAAAAGGAGCGCCACGCCAAGACAGCGCCCCGACTGCCCAGCGAGGGCCAATATAAGGCATTTCGCGGGGAAAATCCATTAATTTATCCGTTTCCGGTTTTTCTTAGCGGTATTAGGCTATTTTCGCCCAATGGCTGAGAGAAAGGAACAGGATCGAGCAAAAGCATCCGAAACATTGGTTAATTCTATGTTTAAAGCAAAGTGATTTGAATCGATCCTTTGCCGCTGGCAGGCCGAAGCGCGAGTACTTGTCAACGGCGGAATCCGGGCGTAGCTTATAGTTATGAGACGTCAGCGCCGGCGAAACGCTGGTAAAGCGTCTTGCCGATGCTTCGAGGCAAAGAACAGGAGTCAGGACCATGCTGATGGAAATGAACAGAAGAGAAACGACGCGTGTCCCGCCCGTCGAGTATGATCACATTCCGTCGGGCTTCGATCCGATCATCGATATCCCCGACGATTTTTTG
The DNA here is from genome assembly GCA_049300095.1 of Syntrophobacteraceae bacterium. Lineage (GTDB taxonomy): Bacteria > Desulfobacterota > Syntrophobacteria > Syntrophobacterales > Syntrophobacteraceae > SbD1. The sequence continues at coordinate 7,670 of JBAQYM010000136.1, read as the reverse complement.
GACTTTTTGCTTCCGCTCCACAAGGATTTCACTCCAAGACAGCAGACGCTGGCCGCCAGGCGCTCGGAAGTCTTGGCCAGGGCCCACCGGGGGCGACGGTCGAACCATCTTCCGCCCTCGGAGGCGACGACGGCGGAGTGGAAGGTGGAGCTTCCGGAGTGGTGCCGGGACCAGAGAAACCAGATGACCGGCCCGGCCGATGACGCCGAACTGGTCGTTAAGATGCTCAATTCCGGTGCGCCGGGCGTGATGCTCGATCTCGAGGACTCGTTGGCCAATTTCTGGTCCAACCTCAGCCTGGGCATTCACAATATCCTCGAGGCGCTCCGGGGCGGGCTCACGTATCTCGACACGAAGCGAAAACGCCTGGTCGCGATCAATCCGAGCAATACCGCGATCTGGCTGAGGCCCAGGGGGTTGCACCTGAGCCAGGCGGGCGTGTTCTCCGACAGGGAAGAGCTGATGTCGGCGTCGCTTTTCGACTGCGCGGCGATTGTCTATGGGATCGATCCGGATGTGCTGAAACACCCTCTCGCGTTCTACATTCCCAAGTCCGAATCGGCGGAAGAGGCGTTGTGGTGGCGCGATCTGTTTCGTGCGCTCGCCAGGGCCAAAGGGCTGCCGGAAGACCACATCAAGTGCATGGCGCTCGTGGAATCGCACCCGCTGGCCTACCAGATGGAAGAGTTCGCCTACAACCTCAGGGACCATCTCCTCGGCCTGGACCTGGGGAGATGGGATTACATGGCGAGCCTTATCCACTTCAATCTGCATGACCCGGCCTGGGTATTGCCGGACCGGAACACGATCCCTCACGACGTGCCCTTTTTCCAAAACCTGCGGGAACTGATGGTCGAGATTTGTCATAAACACGGATTGCTGGCGATTGGAGGGATGACCGCCCTCTACCCGAGCCGAACCGACCCCGACCTCAACCAGCGGGCGCTGAAGGTGCTGGCCGAGGACAAGAAAAACGAGGCCGACTGCCTGATGGATGGGGCCTGGACCGGCCACCCCGACCAGAATGAGATCGCGGTGGCCCGGTTTCCTTATCCCAATCAAGTCCACGCAAGGAATTTTTCGGCACTGAGATATCCCGACCTGAGGCCGCTCCCGGAAGGCGTCGGGAGGCTGACCCTCGATGGCACGCGCGCCGGGGTGCGGACCGTTATCCGGTATCGTTACGGCGTTTTGAACGGCAAGGGCGCAAGTCTTCTGGACGGCTACATGGAGGACCTGGCGACCGACCGCATCTACCGCCTGATGATAGCCCAGCGCATGGTCAACAGGGACAGGGTGAAGGTCCTGGGCAGGAACGGGATATTGATCGAGCAGACACCGGAACTCGTCGGGCATCTTTTCGACGAGGAACTTGAACGCATCCTGGGTGGGCTTCCGCCGGAAACGGACGTGAGGGTAATCGAAAAATACCGGCAGGCCAGGCTGATCGGCGAGGAGATGATTACCTGCGGGCAGTTCAATCCTGTATAATCGCGGCGGTATGAGCCTCCGGAAGCGGAGCCCCCTGGAAGGGCGCTGAAAAAGGCTTCTTGATAACCGCCGGTGGCCCGGACATGGTGCATCGGTCATTGCGGCGGAAGCCGGAATCCAGCAGTGCCGCCCAGTCCTCGGACAGGGTTTGAACGAGGATGAAGCTTCATTGGTATCATGAAGTTTCATAAGAGGGCCTATAGGTCCCAAACTGTTGAATTCATACCGAAAATACCTGGATTCCGGCTTTCGCCGGAATGACGTGTTTTGGTGTTCTCGCTCGCTTCCCTCTAATGAGTTCCCTTTTTCAGCACCCTGCTGGGCAGCCCGGTCCGGACCAAACTCCACGCTACGGGGCTGCCGCATACCTCGGTAATATCCCCTCTCATCCGGCCGGGACCCCTCGGCCAAATTCAAATTGATCGAATCTATCAGGACCGCTATTATAAACCTTTGGCGGGAGGCGCCGTCGAGGAAGACGGTGGGCCGCAAAGATGTTCGGATTTCCCTGATGGTGAGGCCGAGGGCAAAATCAATGAAACCCAAGCTGCTGATCGTAGATGACGACGAGAACATCTGCCTGTCCATGAAGTGGGCATTTTCCGAGGACTATCAAGTCTTTCTGGCGGGCAACAGGCTGGAGGCGCTCGATACGTTCAGGCGTGAAAACCCTCCGCTGGTAACCCTTGACCTGGGGCTGCCTCCCAAGCCCCGCTCGGTGGAAGAGGGCTTTCTCACGCTTTCTTCGCTCATGGAACAGGACCCTTTCGTCAAGGTGATCATCATCTCGGGACAGGATGAGAAACAAAACGCCCTCACCGCGATAGGGCAGGGGGCATATGACTTTTTCTGCAAGCCGGTGCAGGTCGAAGAGGTAAGCGTGCTGCTCCGGCGGGCCCTGCGGGTCCATCAACTTGAGAGCGAACACCGGAAGCTCCAGGCGGCCCGCCCCCCGGACTCCTTCGAGGAACTGATCGGGGCGAGCCCCCAGATACAGCAGGTTTTCTCGACCATAGAAAAAATTGCCGGGACCGAAGCCCCGGTCCTGGTGCTGGGCGAAAGCGGCACCGGCAAGGAGCTTGTCGCCAAGGCCATCCACGGGAAGAGCCGGCGCAAAGACGGCGCGTTCGTTGCGATCAACTGCGCGGCCATTCCGGAGACGCTCCTGGAGAGCGAGCTTTTCGGACACGAAAAGGGGGCCTTCACAGGCGCCCATACGCAGAGAAAAGGCCGGATCGAAATGGCCGACCAGGGGACGCTTTTCCTCGATGAGATCGGCGATCTGCCCCACCCGCTCCAGGCCAAGCTGCTCCGGTTTCTCCAGGAGCACACGGTCGAGCGCATCGGGGGGAGGAAAGAGATCGCGATCGATACGAGGGTGATCGCCGCGACTAATCGGGACCTGGAAACGGCGATCCGTGAGGGCAGGTTTCGCGAGGACCTTTTTTACCGCCTCGGAGTGGTCAAGATACAAGTCCCTCCGCTTCGGGAAAGGGATGGCGATATCGAGCTTCTGGCGGTCAGTTTCGTGCGCAAATACGGCGCCGAAAACAAGAAAAAGATACTGGGATTTACTCAGAAATCGCTCACCGCGCTAAAAAACCACCGGTGGTCGGGAAACGTCCGGGAACTGGAAAACCGGATCAGGCGCGCCGTCATAATGGCCCAGACCTCGAAGCTCACCTGTGATGACCTGGAACTCGCGACATCGGAAAAGCCGGCCAAGACGACACTCAAGGAGGCCCGCGACAAGACCGAGCGCGATCTGATCATGCAGGTGCTGAGCCAAAACAAATTCAACCTTGCCAAGTCGGCGGCCGACCTCGGGATTAGCCGCCCCGCCCTCTATCATCTCATGGAAAAGCTCGGGATCAGGAAAGTGGAGTAACGATCTGATCGAAGGGGCTTGATGATTCCCATTCAACGCCTGCTAAACAGGATTCGCTGGGACGTCGAGTTCGGAGCGGGGTCCTTCGAAGTCGGATACCTGGATCATGTCCGGCACAGGATTATCCGTATCCCGTTCAGGGATATCCGCTTCGAGGAAGGGAATCAGTTCTCGTTTCAAGTGGAAGATGAAATGGGCGAGACCGCAACCATCCCGTTCCACCGGATAAGAGAGGTTTATCGAGATGGGGACTTGATATGGCGAAGACCTGAATGATAAGCTTCCGGACCTGGATTCGAATGTACGTGGGCGGAACCTCGAACTGGTTACAATCGCTTCCCGCGCGAAGGATACAAATTCCCGATCATGACCCGCGAAATTTCCAAAAAGCCCCGGATTTTATTTGTCGATGACGATCCCCTTTTTCTTGGCGGTATTGGACGGTTGCTGCGAAAATTCCGAGACGAATGGGATTTGCTTTTTGCCGAAAGCGTCGATCAGGCCCTCGAAATTGCTCGCGAGGAACCACCGGACGTTGTGGTCTCTGATTATCTCATGCCGCTCCGCAACGGTTTTGATCTGGTGCGGGAACTGCGCGCGACGCCGGCTGTTCGAGACGTGCCGATCATCATCGTCACGGGCAACACCGATGAGGCGGCAAAGCGCAAGGCCCTCGATCTTGGCGCCACGGATCTTTTGAACAAACCGGTCAAGCAGGAAGACCTCATCGCGCGCCTGCGCAACTCTTTGCGCCTCAAACAATACCAGGACACCATCCGGGACTACAACGAACAACTTGAACAGCGTGTGCGCCAGCGCACGCGGGAACTCGAACTCTCGCGTCTCGACATTATCTGGCGCCTGGCCAAGGCGGGCGAATACCGCGACGAGGAAACCGGCAATCATATCATCCGCGTCGGCCACTATTCGCGCATCCTCGCCGAGCGGCTCGGCCTGGCATCCGATATCACCTACAGGATTTTCCTCGGAGCGCCCTTGCATGATATCGGAAAAATCGGGGTGTCGGATGCCGTTTTACTCAAACGGGGAAGGCTGGACCCGGCCGAGCGGGCCATGATGGAAAGGCATTGTGAAATCGGCGCAAACATATTGATCGAGGCGCCCATCGGCCTCAAGCGCTATCTGGGCTGCATGGGCCTTGCACCGGAGCAGGGCGGCCACGCCTCGATCAATCCGCTGCTCCAGGTTGCGGCTTCTATTGCGGCGGGGCACCATGAAAAATGGGACGGCAGCGGCTATCCGCGCGGCTTGCGCGGGGAAGCCATTCCGATGGAATGCCGCGTTGTCGCCCTTGCCGACGTTTATGACGCCCTGCGCTCGTGGCGGCCCTACAAGCCCGGGTATTCCATCGAACGATCTCTCGATATCATACGGGAAACCCGCAATACCCACTTTGACTCGAAGGTGTTGGCCGCGCTGGAGGATTCACTCGATGAAATCGAGAAAATCGGCTCGGATTACTCCGACAGTGAAGCATGCATTCGTTCCCCGGGCCGGGGGGCCTCATAGTGTGGCGCATGGCGTGTGGCGTGTGGCGCATGGAGTGTGGGGTATGGCGCATGGAGTGTGGCGCATGGAGTGTGGGGTATGGCGCATGGAGTGTGGAGTGTGGCGTCGCCTGAGTTGCTCGATATTTCAAACGCCACACACGTCATTCCGGCGAAAGCCGGAATCCAGGGTCTTTTTGGCAGGTTAGCGCGGAAACGCCCTGGATTCCGGCTTTCGCCGGAATGACGTGTGTGCGTGACGGCAAATCGTTGCTGGTCCCCGGGGATGGGGACCAGGGGGCTCGGGCCGGCGGTAGCGGAAGGTTCGAACAACCAGGTTCATCAAATCTTTCCCGCCGTCTCAGGAACGTTTGGCCTCCTTTTTGGACTTCTTTTCGGCCTTTTTTTCTTTCATGGTTTTGGCAGGCTTTTTCTTGCTGTCCTTCTTGGTGTCCGCGCTCTTACTCATGGCATTTGCTCCTTATACCCGGATTATTTGGCGCCGCCGCTTTCAGGAAACTGCCGCTTCCCACGGCAAAGCCGGTGATAGGCTTCCGATCCGGATGAATTAAGTCATATTTCCCGTGGAGTTTCAAGAAAAACAGTCAACTGAAGCAACAGCATTGTGGGCGGTTGTGCCGCAGTGAATAGCGAAGGGTGAACAGTGAAGGGTGAAGGGTGAGCAGTGAAGGGTGAGCAGTGAAGGGTGAGCAGTGAGCAGACAAAGCCGGAGCGTCGGGAATCAGGTATAAAAATCCACGTCACAATGATGATGTGTCCGAACCAGCGACCCCACACCTTTCTCTTTACCGCTCACCCTTCACTCTTCACTGCTCACCCTTCACCGCTCACTATCATCTTTGTTACCATCTCGGCCGTACCCATGCCCATCGTCCAGCCAAGCGTTCCGTGGCCGGTATTGAGCCAGAGGTTGCGCAGTTTTGCGCTGCGGCCCACGTAAGGGACGTTCGAAGGGGTGGACGGTCGCAGGCACGTCCAGGGATCGAAGCGTTTCATCACCGAGTTGGGGTCGAGGTTCATATGTGAGAAGACTCCAGGGAAGAGGCCGACTGATTTTTCGACGAGCGGTTTGATGCGGTGGTAGGGGAGAGTGGTGTCCCAGCCCGCCAGTTCAGCCGTTCCGGCGATGCGAAGATGGGTTTCGAGGTTGCTGAAGACCAGCTTGTTCTCATCATCTGTCAGGGACACTTTCGGGGCGTACTCTTTGTTGGATTCGTCGAGCGGCACGCTGATGCTGTAGCCCTTGGCGGGGTAAATATCGAGAAAGATGCCGAGCCTTTGCGCGAGCAACGGTGAGTAGGGCCCCATGCACAAGATGAAGTCCTCGGCGGGGAGGGATTCTTTTGCGCCGTCGTTGCGGGTGACCATCACCTCTTTTACTTCAGCGCCGCTCGGAACGAGATCGTCGATTCGCGTCCCGAAAAGAAAGCGAACCCCGTATTTTATCTCGCAAATCCTCGCCAGGGCCTGCGTAAAGAGGCGGGCGTCGCCGGACTCGTCCTCTTCGGTGAAGGTGCCCCCTATTATGTCATGACTGCGGGCCAGCGCCGGTTCGAGCCCGTCTATCTCCCGCTTTGTGACCGGTTGACGTTTGCAGCCGTACCGGCTCATCAGGTCAGCCACCCGGCAGGCATCCTCGAACTCTTTTTTAACGCGGTAGAAATGAAGAATCCCGAGCGATTTCAGCCGGTACTGGATGCCTTCGGCTTCACGCACCTCCCGGTACAATTCGCGCGAACGGAGGGCGATATTTACTATCTGAACGGTGTTTCTATCGGTGGCCGACCCGCGGCACTGCCACAACCATGCGGCGAGCCATACCCATTGCCTCCAGTCCAGGCGGGGAGAGAAGTACAAAGGACTCTCCTTCTCCGCCAGCCACTTCAGGACCTGCAAAGGCGCGCCGGGGTGGGCCCACGGCTCGGCATGCGAAACCGATATCTGGCCGCCGTTGGCGTAGGTGGTTTCCAGAGCGGCATCGGGCCGGCGGTCTATCACCAGTACTTGTTTCCCTTCTCTTGCCAGAAGGTAGGCCGTTGTGACACCGGCAATACCCGCGCCTAAAACGATGACATCACTCATTGCGACTCCTCGTCGAGATCGGGAGATTGTCTTCTCCGGCCCTTCAAACCCTTGCCCCCGCAATGCCCGCGAAATCCAACCCGCCTCCGGGCGGCCGTTGCGGAAAGAATCGTCTATTTACAATGATAGATATGGACGGAGGGGGTGTCGACGGAGCGCTCGGATATCTGTTATCAATGTTTCAGGGTGTATCGGGGGTGGGAATGACAATTATGCGCCAACCGCAATGCGGTTTATGATATAGGGGGGAGCTGAAAAAGGGGCTGTTGCCCAAATGTAAAAACTGCGACAGGTGTGGCCAAAACAGGGAGGAGGTCTCCCCTCCCTTGAAAGTTGCGACAGGTGTGGCCAAAACAAGGCGGAGGTCTCCCCTCCCTTGGCGGGAGGGGCTGGGGGAGGGGGTCGTAAGTACCTGAAAATTCAACACCCTCCCCCAACCCCTCCCATCGAAGGGAGGGGGACTCACGTCCCGATCAATAGTCGCGCAGCTTGAATATTTCTTTGGGCAACAGCCCCAAAAGGGGTCCCTCCCTTTGACCAGTCCGGGCGGGGATCAACCCCGCCCCTACGAGGTGGCGCCAATTCGTATCGTGGACGGGCGTAGGAGCTGGGTTGATCGCCGCCCCTACGAGGTGGCGCCAATTCGTATCGTGGACGGGCGTAGGGGCGGGGTTGATCCC
>JBAQYM010000135.1:0-13662 GCA_049300095.1 Syntrophobacteraceae bacterium | reverse complement strand
ACTCGATGCGACCGCAGGTCTCCGATTTGTTTCGACCGCCCTCAAGAAGACCTTCTGACAAGACCCGTGGCGCGGTCGGGAGACCGTGCCGCAACACAGGTGTGAGGATGCGCGGATGCGGCAATCTAATCCGGGTCTTGGTTCCTCTTTCAAATGGCGGGCCGGCGGGGAGGACGGCGGCCGCGCGCTCGACGCGGTCGTGTCGGCCTGGCTCAAGGTCCCGCTCGGCGAGGCGGCGGCCCTGATTGATTTCGGCTCGGTCTACGTGGGGGGCCGAATCGAGCGCAACCCGGCGAGAACGCTTGCGGGCGGCGAAGAAATATCGGTCAGCTTTCCCGCGCACGGCGTCCGCAAATTCTACGAAGTCGACCCCGCGCGCATCCTTTTCCGCGACCGCTTCCTTCTCGCCTACGACAAGGAGCCCGGGATACCCAGCCAGCAGACCCCCTCGGACGCCTACAACAACCTGTTTGCGGCGCTCCTGCGCTATCTTGAAAAAGAAGGAGGCCCCGGCCCGTATGCGGCCCTCCACCACAGGCTCGACATGGAAACGAGCGGGGTGATGCTCTTCGCGCTGGATAAAGAGGTGAACCGGGCGCTGGGCGCGGCCTTCGAGAAAAAGCGCGTGCGGAAGGAATATCTCGCGTGGGTCGAGGGCGTGCCGGGAATGGATGAATGGACGGAGGATTCCAATATCGGTAAAAGCGGGGGAAGATACGGCACGGCGCGCCGGGGTGAGGGCAGGACGGCCGTGACCGTTTTTCGCGCGCTGCACCGCGAGAGGGACCGCGCGCTCGTCCTGGCGCAGCCGCTTACCGGCCGGACGCACCAGATCCGGATACATCTCGCCGCCCGCGGCCATCCGGTGGTGGGCGACCGCGCCCACGGGGCAAAGACGGCCGCGCGGCTTTTTTTGCACGCATTCCGGCTGTCCCTCAAGCATCCCGCAAACCAAAGACCGCTTATTCTGGAAGCGCCCCTTCCTCCCGAGTGGCCTCTTCCGCCGGGCCTGGCGCTCCCGCCCGCACGTCCCGCCTGAGGTCCTCAAGCTCCTCGATCATTGCCGACGTGATCTGCCGCGCACGCGTGAGGGCCTCGACCGCCGCGACCTTCTGCTCGCCCTTCAGTTCGCTTTGCCGCAGCAGGTTCGAAAAATCCACGTGCGCCATCTCGGCCCTCGCCTTGAACTCGCGGAGCAGAAAAATGCAGCCCTCGTCCACTATCCTGTAGAGATAGCCCGACTTTAGGTTTTCCCTGAAATCGGCAAAGGCGCGCCGCAGCTCGGATCTCGCCTCGTCCCTGGCATGGCGCACGGCTTTTTCGAAAAGCTCGTCGACGGACTTGTCTTCGAGGCCGGGCAGGGCGGTTTTGCGCATCTTGGCCATGATTTGCGAAAGCACCCCGGCAACGGAGCTGAGGCCGAATTTGAGGAAAAAAATCCCGCGCGCGAGGCTGCCCCGTTCCAAAAACGAGCTGAACGGCGGAGGAAGAGGGACGCCAGAAAAATCCGGTTCGCCGGCCGGATAGCGCGCCGGGGCGTCTCCGGGTTGCGTGTCCGGTCCCAGGAGGTCGCGCCTGTAGTCGGCAAGGGCGGCGTCGAAAAAGGCCCACAGCGCCCGCGAGGACTCCCTGATCCGCTCTCGCAACGCGAGTTCCTCGTCCTTTGCAAACTCCATGATGCGCAGGTTGACCCTCTCGGTCAGGCGGCGGATGAGGTCGCGCCGGAATTCGAGATAGAACCCGTAGTATTCGCGGACGAGCGCGGCGTGGTCGGATATCTCGCGCCCGCACGCGAGGCCGGCCGGGAAGTGCTCGACCATGTCGAGGGATTCGCGCACGATACGGCCCCTCGCGGAATCGAAACAGGCGTCGATTTTTGCGCCCACCTCGCGTTTGAGGCTCTGGTTGAGACCGGAAACGGTGTCGGCGAGATTTTCAAGGGTAGACTGGAGGGCGATGTGCCTCGTCCGGAGCTGCTCGCCGGCCTCCCGAATGCCGTCGGCGCTCCTTTCCAGGACCGCCTGCCCGATGCGCGCCGAGTCGAGCACGTTTGCCGCGACCATTTCGAGGCGGCTCAGGCCGAAGCCGAGGAGCACCTGTGATTTGCGGGCCAGGATGCGCTCTTCCAACTCGCTTTTAAACGAGGCAAAACCGGTCTCGGTCGCCTTGGAAATCGCCTTGGACTCTTTCCAGAACTTGAGGTGGTGGCGATCATGCTTGGACGAGCGGTCGCCGATCTGCCGCAACAACCGGTAGAGGGCGGAGAAGGCGAAAAGCTGTGGGTCGGGCGCCACCCAGGCCAGCTCCGACCTGACCCGCTCGTAGATCTTATCGAGATCGTCCCTGTCGCCGTGAACATCGAGGTCGAGGTTCAGGACAAACAGGGTTTGCGGAAACACCCTCAGGGCCTTCAGGAGGTCGAGCAGTTTGAAATCGGCCTCCCTAAGTCCCGTTCGGCTGCTGATGACGTAGATAATGAAGCGGGATTCGAGCAGGTATTTTTGCAGAAGCTCGAAATGGGCGGGGTTCGGGGAATCGCTTCCCTGGAGGTCGGCAAGCTCGATGTGCTCGCCGAGCCACGGGACCGGGTAGTGGAGCTCGACGTCCCTCACCCACACCGAACGGCTCTCGTCCCCCACGTAGAACTGGTGCCGGGGGAGCGTGCCGGCGTCGAAAACGCTCCGCCCGATTTCGTCTCCGATTTCGTCCGCGATCAGCGGATACCCCTGCAGGCAGCGCTCCAGAAACATGAAATGGGGGTCGATGTTTCCCCGCGACTGGAGCCATTCGGATTTCATCCTGCCCAGCCAGAAGGCGATCCGCTCCCTGTCCTCCGGCCTGCGGATATCGAGGTCTTCCCGCGCGTCCTCCTCTTGAGCAAAGATGGGGAGCATGCGCAGGCCGGCGTTTATCTCCCGGTTTATCTGCCGCCAGGACTTGAGTTCCACCCACCCGCCGGGGCCCTCGGAGGTGATCACCCGCGTAATGAAAGCGGTGACGATCCCCGCCCCCCGCTTGAGCAGGTCCGCGCCGATCAACGAATTGATGAGGGTGCTCTTCCCCGACTTGACCGAACCCGCGACGGCGATCTTCAGCAAAGGGTCGTGGAGGGATTCTCCGATGCCGTCCAGGTAGGCGCGCCAGCGTTCGGCGGCGGGACCTTCGGCCAAGCCCGCGCTTTCGAGTTCCCGGATCGTTTCTTCGAGGATTTCTGCCCGGTGCCGGATTCTTTTCTTGAACTGGGAATAGTCATCCATTTTTTATCTATTTCCTAACGGAAAGCATTTACCGCGGAGGGCGCGGAGAACGCGGAGCAAAAACAGAGGCAATAAAAATTGGAAGGAATACGCAAGGCGGTTTACCGTCCAATTTTTTCCTCCCTGTCTCTTTCTCTGCGACCCCTGCGTCCTCTGCGGTGAAGGTTTACTGATTTTTTGTCCGGGGGGAGGACGGGAAGCGGGCTTGCCGGTTTCGCTGATTGACTCGGCCGGTCGATCCTCTATAATTAATAATTTGGTTGCCGCATTCCATTTCGGAAGTGGGAGCGGTCTCCAGCGGCGACAGCGCCGCGGACCCGAATCTTAAATCACATCCGGGAACAAACATAAAGCAAAATTGGGGGTTCAAATGGGCAAGGTCCTCATCATCGGCGCGGGCGGGGTCGGAAGCGTGGTCACGCACAAGTGCGCTCAGGTCCCCGAGGTTTTCTCCGAAATCACGCTTGCCAGCAGGACCCTCGATAAATGTGAAAAGATAGCCGCCGGTCTGCCGCGTCCCATAAGGACCGCCCGCGTGGACGCCGACGACCCGGCCGGGACCGCCTCCCTCATCCGGGAGGTGACGCCGGACCTCGTGATAAACGTGGCCCTTCCCTACCAGGACCTCTCGATTATGGAGGCGTGCCTTGAAACGGGGGTCCATTATCTCGACACGGCAAACTACGAGCCGCCCGACGAAGCGGTCTTCTCGTACAAGTGGCAGCGGGCCTACCACGAGAGGTTCAAACGGGCAAACCTCATGGCCCTTCTCGGGAGCGGCTTCGACCCGGGCGTGACGAATATTTTCTGCGCCCACGCCCTCAAGCACCATTTCGACGAGATCCACCTGATCGACATCATGGACTGCAACGCCGGGGTGCACGGGCATCCCTTCGCAACCAACTTCAACCCCGAGATCAATATCCGCGAGATCACCGCGCGGGGAAAGTACTGGGAAGAGGGAGCGTGGAAGGAAACGGGTCCTCTTTCGGTGTGCGAGACCTTCGATTTTCCCGAAATCGGGCCGAGGGAAATGTACCTGATGTACCACGAGGAACTGGAATCTCTTGTGGAACACATTCCGGGCCTGCGGCGCATCCGGTTCTGGATGACCTTTTCGCGGGAATACCTGACGCACCTGCGCGTGCTCCAAAACGTCGGGATGACGCGAATCGATCCCGTGTCGTTCCAGGGGTGCGAAATCATCCCGCTCCAGTTTCTCAAGGCCCTGCTGCCCGATCCCGCGTCCCTTGCGAAAAACTACAGGGGCAAGACCAACATCGGATGCATGATGGAGGGCGTCAAGGACGGCAAGCGGCGCGGATACTACATCTACAACGTCTGCGACCACGAGGCCGCATACCGGGAGGTGAGCGCCCAGGCGATATCCTACACCACCGGCGTCCCGGCGATGATCGGGGCCAAGATGATGCTGACGGGCAAATGGACGGGGGCGGGGGTCTACAATGTCGAACAGTTCGACCCGGACCCCTTCATGGCCGACCTGCCCCGCTACGGCCTGCCGTGGACGGAGGTTTTTCCGGAATAAGAATGATCGCTGGATCGCGACTCGCTTGACACAACCTGTATCTCCACAGGAGTTTTTCGGAGAATTCTTATGGCCGTTTTTGCGCCCAACCTGACCATCCTTCCGCCTTCCCAGTTCCGGCTGTGGCCTGAACTTGGTTCAACGCCGGAGCACTTCACGCTCTATGGCGGAACGGCGCTCGCGTTGCGGTTTGGGCACCGCGTCTCGGTGGATTTCGATTTCTTCTCCAACCAGCCTTTCGATCCGGATCAACTGGCCCAAACCCTCCCTTATCTCAGGGGGGCGGAGCGCGTGCAGGTTGCCCCCAACACCCTAAAATGTCGATTGGAACGCGACGGCGCCGTTTTAGTCTCGTTTTTCGGAGGGCTCGGCCTCGGCCGGGTCGCGCCGCCCGATCAGGCGCTGGGGCTGACGCTGTATGTTGCTTCGCTTCTGGACCTTGCCGGCACGAAGGTCGCCGTGGTGCAGAAGCGGGCCGAGGCCAAGGACTATATCGACATCGACGCGCTGGTACGGCACGGCATCGACCTTCCGAGCGCGCTTGCGGCGGGCCGGGTGGTTTATGGCCGGAGCTTCAACCCCCTTATCACGCTGAAGGCCCTCAGCTACTTCGACGATGTGCCGACGCTGCCGGCCGTAGTGCGAGACCGGCTTTGCGCCGCCGTGGATGCGGTCGATCCGTCGAATCTCCCGGTACTCACACCGCACGCCGATCTGCCCGCTGAAAACGGATACGCGCCATGAAACCCCTGCCCGTCACACCCGAACTGTTGCGCGTGGCTCGCCGTGTCGTCTGGTTCAAGGAGCCGGTCGAGGCGCTGGCCGATCCGGCGCATTTTCTGGCCCATGTCATGACCTACGGCACAATCGAGGATTTGAATGCGCTCCGGAATGTGATCGGGATGGACGCGTTTTGCGAGGCGCTGGATCATGCTCCGCCCGGCATCTTCGACCCCCGTTCGTGGGCCTACTGGAACCTGAAATGCGGACGGTTGCCCCCGCCCCCGTTGCCGACGCGCGTCGTGCCGCAACCAGTGCCATCCATCTCCGGGCATGATGAAATTGGTGATCTGAATTGACTTTAAGCCCACAAATCCTTGAAGGCCTCGATACAATCGAAACCCCTTCCCACGTGGTTGACGAGGGGCTGCTGGAGAAAAACCTCCGTGTGCTCGACTCGGTCCGGCAGCGCACCGGCTGCAAGATTTTGCTGGCGCTCAAGGGGTTTGCCATGTTCAGCCTGTTCCCGCTGATAGCCCGCTACCTGGACGGCGTCGCGGCAAGCTCGCTTCACGAGGCGAGGCTGGGGTTCGAGGAATTCGGGAAAGAGGTCCATACCTTCTGTCCGGGCTATATCGAAAGCGAATTTGGCGAAATACTTGCCTGCTCGAACCACGTGATCTTCAATTCTTTTTCGCAGTGGGAGTATTTCAGGACGCGCATTCCGGCGGGGCTCGAGGGGAAAAAGTTCGGCATTCGCGTAAATCCGGAGCACTCGGAGGTCGAGACGGCCCTCTACGATCCCTGCGCCCCCTTTTCCCGCCTGGGGGTTACGCGGGCCAATTTCCGGCCGGATCTTCTTGCGGGCGTTTCGGGCCTGCATTTCCACACCCTGTGCGAACTGAACGCGGGTTCGCTTGCAAGGACCCTTGCCGTTTTCGAGGAGAAGTTTTCACCGTTTTTTGACCGCAATCGCGGCGGCGGCGCTCGCGCAATGGGATGGGTCAATTTCGGCGGCGGGCACCACATCACCAGGGCTGACTACGACGTGGATTTGCTGTGCGATCTCATCACGGCATTCAAGGCCCGGTACGGCCTCGATGTCTACCTGGAACCGGGGGAGGCCGTGGCGCTGGGCACGGGATTTCTGGTCGCCTCGGTTGTGGATATTATCGAAAACGAGAGGAAGATAGCCATCCTGGACACTTCGGCCGCGGCGCACATGCCGGATGTGCTCGAAATGCCCTACCGGCCGGAGGTGGCGGGGGCGGGAAGGCCTGGCGAGTTTCCCCACACCTACAGGCTTGGGGGGCTCACCTGCCTTGCCGGGGACGTGATCGGCGACTACTCGTTTCCCGAACCGCTCGATATCGGCTCCCGGCTGGTTTTCCTGGACATGGCCCACTACACGATGGTCAAGAACAACACCTTTAACGGGGTGAGGCTTCCGTCGATAGCGATAAGAGGCGCCGGGGGAGGAGTGCGGGTCGTGCGCCGATTTGGGTACGAGGCTTACCGGAACCGGCTCTCGTGAAGAATTTGCGGGAGGCGGGTCTCATGCCGGCTCGTCCGCCCCGTCCGCAAACCCTGCAAATCGAAAATAATGCGGCAAATTTACATCGAAACGGTCCTCGCCTGCTCGAACCAGGCTTGCGGGCCCATCTTCCTGATGGCCTCGATCGAATCGGGGCCGCTGTTGTTGTATTCCGAGATGATCCGGTAGACGCTGGATTCCGAGAGCCCCGTGTGCATCGCGATTTCCGCGATGGGCCGGGGATCGATCAGAACGTTATAGATAACCAGCCATTTCTGAAACTTCAGGAAGCCGGCGCTCATCTGCATCTGCATCCGGATTTCGTCAACCGAAAGATGACCTGCCACGTGCGTTGCGCTCATTTTTCCCCTCCTGCCCGACTCAGGTATTCTCGATTGAAACTGGGTTATTTTCGTCTTTGCGCCACGTATACAGAGGAAGTGAGGAAAGAGAAATAGGGTGATCACTGTATAAATAGAAATTAGGATGGTATTTTCATTATAGATAGTTTGCAGTAGAAATATTTTTCACGTACGGGTATGGGAAAGGATCAATAATATCCTTAGTTAGTTATGCCCCTATCAGTACGCCGGAGTCGCGCCGCCGCTCAGCCTGCCCTTACGTTCGAGGGCGGACCCGACCACGGCGGCTATTTCGTCGCTTCCCGCGTTTCCTTTTGTAAAAAAATGGCTTGCGCCGCTGAGTAAAGCCGCTTCCCGGTACTCGGGTATGTCGTAGCTGGTGAGAATGATCACGTTTATCCCGGAATTGGCGCTTTTGATGGTCCTGGTGAGTTCGAGGCCGTTCCTGCCCGGCAGCTTAATATCCACAAAAACGAGGTCCGGTTCGGTCCTTGAGATGATGTGCAGAGCTTCAGCGCCGTCCGAGGCCTCCTCGATTCCCACGGTGGGAAACCGCACCGCAAGCATCTCCCTGAGAGAGTTGCGAAACGTGAGATTGTCTTCGACGATTAGTACCAGACTCATATGCTACCCCGCCAAAGCCGGTTCGGGGACCGGCCGGATGGATTGAACTCGAAGGAGTTTTCATTGTTGACCCATATTTATATCCGGGGACGGCATGGGTAAATACGTTGCAAACGGTAATTGCGGAATAGGTAGCACCGTATATTGTTCCTGCATGTTATCCCCGAGCTTGGGGGGGATCGGAAAATGCAAAAAAAACTGGCTGTTTTGGGCTATCTATTGTATCTAATGTTAAGCGATAGTTTCTCACACTTCATTCGTGAGCGGGTTACTTCCGTTCCACAATTCCGTCAGGGGACTTTTTCGGAACCGTCGAGGGCAGACCATGGATAGAAGACGAATCGTGATTGCCGAGGACCATACGATTCTCCGAGAGGGGCTGAGGCTGCTCCTTTCGTCGAATCCGGACTTCGAGGTGGTGGGCGAAGCCCAGGACGGCCTCGAGGCGATTCGCTTGGTGGAAGTCCACAAACCCGACCTGATCCTTATGGACCTGTCCATGCCGAGAATGAACGGAATGGGGGCCATCCAGGAAATAAAGAAGCAGTGCCCCGCGACGCGAATTCTCGTTCTTACCGTGCACAAGACCGAGGAATACATCCTTGCCACCCTCAAGGCCGGGGCCGACGGCTACATCCTCAAGGACGCCACGCACAGCGAACTGATGCTGGCCATCGACCACATATTCACGGGGAAAAGCTATCTCAGCCCCGGGATTTCGGAAAAGGTCATCGAGGGATACCTGGAAGGCAGGAAAACGATAAAGTCCTCGACCTCCTGGGATACCCTCACGCAGCGCGAGCGCGAAATACTCAAGATGATCGCCGAGGGCTACAAGAACAAGGACATCGCCGACTACCTGTGCATCAGCGCCAAAACGGTCGAAAAACACCGCGCAAACCTGATGAAAAAGCTCGACCTTCACAGCGCCTCCTCCCTGACGGCGTTTGCGATGGACAAAGGGCTGATTACGAAATAGAAATTGCGGACTTTCAACAATGCCATCGAGAAATCCTCCCAAAAACCGGGGAGGATTTTTTTTCGGACTAATGGCGGGAGGCTCAGACATGAAACCCCTCTACCTTCATCCGGGCCGTGAGAGGCGAATCCTTCACGGACACCGGTGGGTATTCAGCAACGAAATCGCCGGCGCCCTCTCGGAATATGAACCCGGAAGCTGGGTCGAGGTCTTCTCGGCAAAGGGCGTCCCGCTCGGCTCGGGCTACATCAATCCGGCATCGCTCATATCCGTGCGACTCGTCTGCCCTCCGGGGCGAAAACCCGATGCGAGCTTCTTTCGCGACACCATGATGAGGGCGGCCCGGCACCGCGAATCGGTCTATCCGGGTTCTCGGTGTCACAGGTTGATATACGGCGAAGCGGACGGTCTTCCCGGCCTTGTCGTCGACCGCTACGGAGACGTTTTGGCCTGCCAGGTCGGGACCCTCGGGATGGCGAAGCTCGAACCGCTCATGCACGAACTCCTGGCCGATCTCTTCAATCCCTCGGCCCTGGTGTCTCGAAACGACGGCGCATCGCGCGTGCTTGAAGGTTTGCCCCAGGAAAAGGGAATCGCGAGTGGAAGCCTCCCGGAAAAACACCTGGTCGAAATAGACGGCATCGGCTACCGGGTGGACGTGCTCGGCGGACAGAAAACGGGGATGTATCTCGACCAGCGGGACAACCGCAGAGAGATCCGCCGCTGGGCGCCGGGGAAAAAAGTGCTCGATCTTTTTTGCTATAACGGCGCATGGAGCCTTTCGGCGGCAGCGGGAGGCGCCGTCGAAACGGTCGGGGTGGACGGCTCGGCCGACGCCGTGGCGCGGGCGCGGGAAAACGCCTCCTTAAATGAGTTCGGAAGCCGGAGCACCTTCGTCGCGGAAGACGTTTTCGCATTTCTCAAGAAGGTGCGGCCGGGGCAGTTCGATATCATCATTCTCGACCCGCCGGCCTTCGCAAAGACAAAATCCGCGCTCGCCGACGCCAGAAAGGGCTATACCGACATAAACCGCCGGGCCCTTCTCGCGCTCAAACCAGGCGGAATTCTTATCACCTGTTCCTGCTCCTATCATATGGGAGAAGATCTTTTCAGGGAGGTGCTGCTTGGAGCGGGGCAGGCAAGCGGCCGCAGCCTCAAGCTCCTCCAGGTCCGAGGCCAGGCGCTGGACCACCCGGCGCTGCTGGCGATGCCCGAGACGCGGTACTTGAAGTGTTTTTTTGTCGAGGTGGTTTAGAGGTGGTTTAATAGTAAGCTGGGTGAAATAGTAGGTTGAGTGAAGCAGTAGTTGGGCGAAGCGACAGTGAAACCCGACGGCCTACTGTTGCGGCACTCTGTTGTGGCGTGGTCTCCCGACCGCGCCACTCGATGCGACCGCAGGTCTCCGATCTGTTTCGACGGCCGACCAGGGAGAACTTCGGTCGGGTTCGTTGCGAAGAAATGTTGGGTTTCGCTATCGCTTAACCCAACCTGCATGACCTTCCGGTCACAACGAAGCATGAAAGACCATCCTCCCCGCGAAGAGCACAAGCATAACCAGGACACCTCGTTCCCATGCTCCGGGGGGCTGTTGCCCAAATCCTTATGACCGAAATGCTGGTTGCACATCACCGTAAAAGACTACCGGAATAAATTCGTGGGAGCGGCTTGCAGCCGCGACGGGCGTGCCAAAGCGATGAGATCGCGGTTAGAGTCCGGGGTATTGCCACTGCAACGCGCATCCGCCGCCATGGCACGTCCATCGCGGCTACAAGCCGCTCCCACCAGGAGTTGGGCTGTTTGCACTTTTCCCGTGATGGTTCGCAATCTTTTTGGGCAGCAGCCCCTCCGGCGTGGGAATGCATACCCGCACAGACGGATCACGAGTGAGGTTGCCGGTTAGGTCTGCATTCCCACGCCGGAGAGGCTGTTGCCCAAATGCAAAAGTTGCGGCAGGTGTGGTCAAAACAGGGCGGAGGTCTCCCCTCCCTTGGCGGGAGGGGCTGGGGGAGGGGGTCGTAAGTACTTGAAAATTCAACACCCTCCCCTAACCCCTCCCGTCGCAGGGAGGGGGACTCACGTCCGGCTCAACAGCCGTGCAACTTGAATATTTCTTTGGGCAACAGCCCCCGGAGCATGGGAACGAGGGGGTAACCGCGGGCGCCGGCTTGTTCGTCTTTCATATAAACCTGCGCTGTTACCAGCCATAGACTAATCAAATTCTTTCCCCGCCCATCTCACGCGGCCGAGCACGTAGGTCTTCAGCCGCTTTTCCGGATCGAGTGGAAACTCGAAGGGACGGTAGGCGGCGGTGTTGTCCGAGAGGCAGGCCAGGCGCAGGCCGCCTTGGTCCCCGCTCAGCACAAGCCTTTTCAGGGCTACGGTCCCATCGGGTAAAATGACCAGGTAGATGCGGCCGGCAAGCACCTGGATGCGCTCCCCTTCGAAGGTGTCCACCAGGGCGATCTCCCCCTGGTTTATTGTCGGCGACATCGAGTCGCCCCGCACCCGCATGAGGATCAGGCTCTTCTGCCGCTCGGGACTTCTTCCCACCAGTTTTTCCACCCACCATTTCTTGAAGGGATAGTGGTCGGCGATCTCCTCGTAGAGGATTTCCCCCTCGGGCCCGCCGGTAACGCGCGACTCGAGCAGCGGAATCAGGCTGTAGTCCTCCCTTTGATCGTATTTGTCCTGCCCGCTGCAGGCAAGGTCGGCGCCCGCGTCGGGCATGCCTTCACCCATGAGCAGCCAGCCCGGGTTTACCGCAAATTCCCTGCAGACCGCCTCGAGAAATTCCGAGGAAGGCGAGGTCGCCCCGTCGCGGTAATTGATGAGGGTGTTCTTGGATACGCCCGTTTGCTGGGCAAAACGGGACAGCGGCAAACCAGAATCCTGGATGATTTTTTTCAGTCTTTGGGTCAGCATGGCATCTTTTCCTGTATCAGGCTGATCGCCGGACTACCGCATACGCGCGCATAAATCTGATAACCTCCCGGCCCAAGCGGATTTGGGGGGAAGAGGATAAAAATTTGGATAGGTACAAAAAATTGGTTGACGAAACCATGTTACTGGTGCTAGCATCGAGCGTACTTTAACCAATACCTTGGAAAGGGAGGCCGAAATGACACCGTTCGAAATCAAAGTGGCGCTGATGAAACGGGGCGTTTCCATGCGCTCGATTGCAAAGAAGCTCGGGGTTTCCGCCAATTCCGTATCGCTCGTGGTAAACCGGCGCATGGTGAGCCGGCGGATAATGGAGGAGATCGCCGGTGCGATCACGACGGATATGGCTGAGGTATTTCCGGGCAGTTTCCGCACATCGTCTCCTCGAAGCAAGATTTTGTAAGTCAAAAGTATACGAATTGGGTTCCAATGTCAAGCGCAATGTCCAATAAGATGGTACAAAAATGGCAAATTTTTTGAAATGGTGCAACAAGTTGGTTGATCGGCAGCGCACCACCGGGAGGCATGTTATGGGGAAAGCGACAAGATGTTCCGCCTGTGGGAAGGAAGAGAGGTTGGTCGGACGGGGAATGTGCAGCGCCTGCTATCACCGGGCGAGGCGGGAGAGGCTGAGGGCCGGGGGCGAGGTCGGAGGCGAGGGATTCAGGGTATCGGTGGACTTTTCGCCGATGGCGTTTTTGCTCGAAGAGCTGAAAAAGAAGGCGGGGGCGGAATTGCGGGACGTCGGTCCCCAGATCCTGTGGGAACTCAACAAGAGCATGGGAGCGGGGGTATGCGGAGTGTAAGAGACTGGAACGACGTGGACAGGGCGCTCGAAGAGATGGGGCTGCTCGACCTGGGGATATCGGAGCGAACGTCGGCCCTGGGGAGAAAGCTCCACGAACTGCTCGGGGAGTACTCGGGGGAACTCACGGACCTTACCGGGAAGCGGCGCGGCATCGAGTCGGCCGTCCAGCTCTTCTGTCTTCTCAATAAGTGCGAATTCGCAAAGAAGCGCAGCAAACTGTTTCACCACGGCAGGATCGCTTTCCGAATGGCCGAGCGGATCGATGTCGCCGAAGAATTGCAGGCGGCTGCCATCGCCACGTTGAAAAAGCTCGGCCGCGCGGATTGCATCGAAATCCGGGAACGCCTCGACAAGGCGGCCCTCAAGAAGCTTTCGGACACGGACCTCGCCCGCTGCGGCATAAAAAGAACGCGGGAGGACCATTTCCGAATCGAGCCGGACCTTAACCTCATTTCGGAAAAGATCGGCAAAAACGACCTTGCCGCCCCGGCATTCGCGGTGGACGTGGAGAAGCTGGCAAAGCTCGTGGTCCGAAAGGATGGGGAAGGCGAATGCGGGGGGACCGCGCGCGATGTGTCCCCGCTGGACCCGGAGGTCGTTGCGGCCTCCCGAGCGGAGGGGCGGCCCTAATTTTTTAAGCCGGAAGGAAAAAGACCATGTACAAGGTTGGACACAGGGGCAGGATGCGGGACCATGCGGTGATCCTCTACAAGCTGCTGAGAGAACACAAGCGCATATCGCTCGGCAGGATCGCCGAGGAACTCGGAACGAGCGAGCTTACGGCCCGCCGCTGGATAGACTCGTTTAGCTGCGTGATGCCCATCCGCCTGGAGCAGGGAATCGTGATAATCGAACAGATCAGGAGGTAGTCGCATCCGGGATGTAGCAA
>JBAQYM010000134.1:0-22043 GCA_049300095.1 Syntrophobacteraceae bacterium | reverse complement strand
GGCGGGAATCCAGCGCCTTTGTTTTTGCAGCCGTCTGGAAGGACACTGGATTCCCGCCCAAAAACACTGCGGGAATGACGATCCCTGGGTCCCGGGCTCAACCATGAGCGCATTACGGTATTACCGCAACTGACTTGGGCAACAGCCCGGGAAAGCTTGCCGGGCAGGGAGCACGGGCCTTCATTGGATGGCAGGCTGGAAAGCCTGCCCCACTTCCTTGGCTGCCCCGGATGCGCTTCAGATGTAGAGTATTGGCCTTGATCCAACGGCATCCTGAATCTTCCGCGCCCCATACCCCCTACGCCGCCACCTTCATTTCCTACATTTCCTACGCCGCTTCCTTCAGTTCCTCCTCCGCCGCGCCGTTTGCCGGCACCTCTTCCCACCCGGTGCACATGGCCTTCAAATGGGCGGTCATGGTATGTCCCGTCGTCACCATGTAGATATGTACGACAAGAAACGCGACCAGGCCGAAGGCCCCCGCCGTGTGCAGACCGGCCAGCGCGCCGAGGCCCATCGCGCCCTGGGACTGAGACCAGGACGGATACGTGTAATAGAGCAGCCCCGTGCACACCTGGAACGGGATCAAAACCACCGTGATCGAAAGATAGGTGAGCCTCTGAAGCGGATTATGCTTGTTGCGGCTGCTCTTGGGGACCGGGTGCGGCTCGCCCGCGAAAATCCCCCAGACGTAATACCGGACGACCGCCATCAGCTTCCTTGTGGTCGGGATGTAGTGCTTCCACTCACCGGTCGTGAGTTGCCAGAAGATGATAAAGGCGTACAGAACGAGCCAGGCGATTCCCGCCCGGTTGTGCCACTCGGCCGCGGTTTGAAATCCCATCATGCCCCCGTTTCCGTGCAACTCGAAGCCGCTGAGGGCGAGAAACATTATGAGCGCGCCCTGCGCCCAGTGCCAGAAACGCTCGAAGCGCGAGTAGAGATAGACCTTTTCCATCGGGCATTCATTCATGATTTTCCCCCTTGTTTTTTCCGCCGGATAATTCGAAACGCCCCGTGTCCCGTCACTCCGAGAAATGCCAGTCCCACCCCGGTCCAGCCGACACTATCCAGTGCGCGGTGAGTGTCCCTTCCCGGCATGTAGAAACCGGCCACGTTTCGCATCCGCCCGTTCGAGCTGTGGCATTCCGCGCAGGAGAGCGCTTTTTCCTTCGGCGCGACCATGTGGGTCGTCTGGAACAGGTACTCGCTTTCGATAAAACTCACCTCGCCGCTAAAGGGCAGGTTCATGTACGCCATTCCGACCTCGGCGGACTTTTTCCAGTCATAGGCCTTCCAGTACGCCGCATCGTCCTTGCCGAAAAGGTGCGGGGCGATAAAGACGCGGTTTACGGGATCGAAAGGCTGTTTTCCGCGGTGCAGCTTGAAGGGATAAATCCTCGAGTTCCCGTCCTCATAGGAACCCATGGCGGGGTTTATCCGTACGGGCCCGCCGGACGGGTCCACTTTGTCTCTGAAGGTGAGGTAGCGCATCTGCCCGTTATACCAGGCGTATTCCGGCACGACATCTTTTTGCCAGACAAACGATCCCTTCATGCCGTCATAGGCGGGTCTTCCATCGCGGCTCTCGACGATTGGCTTGCCGTTCGCGTCGCGCTTTCCGGCACTGGACCAGTCCCAGTACATCTTGGTCGAGTTCTTGCGGGCAAAGGCCGGGATGTGGCAGGTCTGGCACGCCACCTTGGCGGTGTGGTCGTTTGCCTTGACGTTCGCTTTATGCGGCCTTTCCGAGTGGCAGGAAACGCAGGTTATCTTCTTCATCTGGTCGTTGTCGATCAGGCTTCGCCGATCGTTTTCAGGTTTGGCTTCATACGAGCGCCCGGCCATTTCATGCTTTTCCGTCGTATGGCACCTCTGGCAGGAAAAATTGAGGCCGTTCGGGTTCATGTGCACATCGAGTTCCCTGTCCGGCTTGTACATGCTCGAATCGAGGTCCCCGTGCTTTACACCCTCGCCCCCTCCGCCGAAGAAGTGGCACTCGCCGCAGTTTTTGCGCGTGGGCAGCGAAACGGACTGGGCCACCTTGTTCCAGTCGGGCGGGTTCCAGGTCTTGCCGCCGAATTCGGTCGGTTCTTCAACGACGTGGCCCGCCTTGGTGGGAAATTTCTTATAGCTGCCCGTCTGCTCGTGGCAAACCAGGCAGTCGACCTTGTCCCGCGCGGAGAAATCGAAAGAGGCGTCCTTCCAGCCGTAGCCGATGTGGCACGAGGTGCAGCGGGGTTCGTTGGTGCCGAGTGAAATGCAGAAATTGTTGACCGTGTCGCCCGACTTGCCCAGCTTCGCCCCCGCGGCCCCTTCCGATTTCCAGGTCCAGTGCAGGGTCTTGTGTATCTGGCCCGCCGCTTCCGTGTGGCAGGTGAGACACGCCGCGGTCACCTCCGGCCCGGACTTGAACTCCCGCTGGAGTTCCTTGAACTTGGAGTGGTCCGCCGTGTAGTTCGCGGAATGCTTCGGCCCGAATTCCTCGCCGGGGGCCGGGGGCTTTTCCGCCACCGCGCTAAGGGCCGCCGCGGGCAGGGCAAGGAACGCCCAGAGTGCAACGAATGCGACCACCGTGATCCTTTTCATACGATTCTCCTCGTTTGGATTAGCGCCGTATTTTTTTGAAAACGGTTTCCCCGTCCGGGGCGGACCGTTTCTGAAAACAACTGTCTCGGAAGGTAGAGGGGCAATAAGCATGCCAGCGAGGAAACGGCTCGCGGATATGTCGTATATGGCTGAAAATAAAGGAGCCCTTATTTTTATGTTTAAAACCTGCCGGGATTTTGTTAGGTATCGTTTAAACAGTCGTTAACTATGTTAAGCGGAGGCTCCGGTGCCTGAACACGATTTTGAACGCTACTGGAAGGAGATCGTCAACACGATGAACGACGGCCTTCTCATCGTTTCCCCCGAAGGCCTCATCCGCATGGCAAACGACGCCATGGAGCAAATGACCGGCTTTTCGCGGGAGGAAATGATCGGGAAGCCCTGCTCGATTTTTCACTGCGATGGGTGCGAGGCGGCGCGCGCCGGGGCGAAGAGCAAATGGTGCCTGCTTTTCGACCTCGACCGGCCGAACATGAAGCGATGCATCATCACCCGCAAGGACGGCTCGTACATATCGGTCTACAAACGCGCGTCCCTTCTCAAGAACGGCTCCGGAGAAGTACTCGGGGCGGTCGAGACCCTCACCGACCTATCGGAGCTCGACAGGAAGGAGCGCGAGATACACCAGCTTTGGAGAATTCTTGATACGGACTCGGGCTTCCAGGGGATGATCGGGCGCTCGGCGGTAATGGAGAAGATTTTCCTCGTAATCGAGAAGGCCGCCCAGAGCGACGCCCCGGTGCTCATCTACGGGCCCAGCGGGACGGGGAAGGAACTTGCCGCCCGAGCCATGCACGAACTGGGCAGAAGGCGGGAGGGCCCCTACATCGAACTCAACTGCGCCGCGCTCAACGAATCGCTCCTGGAAAGCGAACTGTTCGGCCACGTCAAGGGGGCCTTCACCGGGGCGTACCGGCACCGGCAGGGGCGTTTCGAGGCGGCGCACGGCGGTGACATCTTCCTCGACGAGATCGGCGACATCCCGATGCCGATCCAGGTAAAACTCCTCCGCGTGCTTGAAACCAAGCAGTTCGAGCGGGTCGGCGACCACCGCCCCATCTGCGCGGACGTGAGAATTATCGCCGCGACGAACAGAGACCTGGACGACCTGGTGGCCGAAAAGAAATTCCGCGAAGACCTGTTCTTTCGGATAAACGTCATTCCCATTCATTTGCCGGCCCTGCGGGAGAGGATGGAAGACGTCCCCCTCCTGGTCGGCCATTTCGTCCGGGGTCTGCGCGAGAGGACCGGAAAACAGATCAGCGGCCTTTCTCCCGAGGCCATGAAGATTTTCATGTCGCACAACTGGCCCGGAAACGTGCGGGAACTGAGAAGCGCGCTCGAATACGCCTTCGTGATCGCCGAAATCGGGTTGATCGAACCGGTCCACCTCCCGCAAACCCTCACCGGAGGGACGGCAAGGGTCTGTTTCCCCGTAAACGCCGCGCACGACGAACCCGAGGACCGCGCCCGCCTCGTCGAGGCCCTCCGCCAATGCGGAGGCAACCAGTCCGAAGCCGCGAAAATCCTCGGCATCAGCCGGGTAACCGTCTGGAACAGGATGAGAAAATACGCAATCGACCTGCGCAGGGTGATCGGGGATAAATGACCTGAATTACGGCTGCTTTTCCCGGAAGTGGTTTGCTTCGGGAAGGAGGTGGTCGAGGATGCCGTTTATGAAGGCGCCCGAGTCGGGGCTTCCGAAGGTTTTTCCGAGGTCGATGGCTTCATTGATGGACACCTTGGGAGGGATTTCCAGGCAGTAGAGCATCTCGAAGACGGCTATCCGGAGGATGTTCCTGTCGATTATCGACATCCTCTCGAGGCGCCAGTTCTCCGAGGCCCCGACGATCATCCCGTCGATCTGTTCGCGGAACGAGTGGACACCGGTAATGAGCTTTTCCGCAAAAGGCCGCACCGATCTCGATACGGTCCGCCCCTCGTCGTCATCGTCTTGCGCAAGCAAATAATAGAGTTCGATTACCTCGTGTGGAGGCAGACCGGTCATCTCCATCTGGTAGAGCATCTGTAGCGCGATTTCCCTGGATTGCCGCCGCTGACCCATTTAAAAACTCACCTCGAACGATTGAAAAAGATCGTATGCCCGGACATTCCGCCAACGTCGCCATGCCTCGGCAGGGTGTTGAAAAAACCTTTCGAGGGCAGGTCAGTTCAGGCTGGAGGGCCTGGCTTGTAATGACCTCGCCTCTCCCGGCAGTCCGGGCGGGGATCAACCCCGCCCCTACGCCTTTCCACGACACGACTTGTCACCACCTCGCAAGGGCGGCGTTGATCTCCGCCCCTACGCCCGTCCACGACACGACTTGTCACCACCTCGCGGGGGCGGCATTGACGGGCTGTTGCCCAAATGCAAGAGTTACGACAGGTATCGCCAAGACAGGGCGGAGGTCTCCCCTCCCTTGGCGGGAGGGGCTGGGGGAGGGGGTCGTAAGTACTTGAAAATTCAACACCTTCCCCTAACCCCTCCCATCGAGGGAGGGGGACTCACGTCGGGCTCGATAGTCGCTCAACTTGAATATTTCTTTGGCCAACAACCCCTTGATCCCCGCCCCTACGCCCGTTCACGATACGACTTGTCACCACCTCGCAAGGGCGGCGTTGATCCCCACTCCTACTCCCGTTCACGATACGCATTATCATCACCCACGATGCGCATTATCACCACATCGTAGGGGCGGGGTTGATCCCCGCCCGGACCGGCCAAAGGGAGGGACCCCGCAGTCCCACCGGCGTCAGGGCATCTGCTTGATCAGGTTGGCCATCTCGATTGCCGCGACGGCCGCGTCCCAACCCTTGTTGCCCGATTTCGAGCCGGCCCGCTCGATGGCCTGTTCCAGGGTGTCGGTGGTGAGGACCCCGAAGGTTATCGGCACACCGGCGTCGAGGGCCGCGTTGGCAATGCCCTTGGACACCTCGGAGGCCACATAGTCGAAGTGGGGGGTCGCCCCTCGAATAACCGCCCCGAGACAGATAACCGCGTCGTATTTGCCGGTCATCGCCGCCTTCTTTGCCAAAAGAGGAATCTCGAAGGCGCCGGGGACCTTGAAAACATCCACGTTTTTCTCGTCCGCGCCGCTCCTCGTGAGCGCATCGAGCGCCCCGCCAAGGAGCCTTTCACCGATGAAATCGTTAAAGCGGCTCACGATGATTCCGAACTTGAGGTCCTTGGCCAGCAGTTTCCCTTCAAAAACTCTCATTCCGGGTTCCCCTCCGCGGTTATGCAGCTCAAAATATGGCCCATCTTCGTACACTTGGTGCTCAGATACTTTATGTTGCACTCGTTTGGCGGCACTTCCAGGGGCACCCTGGCGATAACGCTGATGCCGTAGCCCTGGAGACCGACGATCTTTGTCGGGTTGTTGGTCATGAGCCGCATCTTTTTTACGCCCAGGTCAACGAGCATCTGCGCCCCGATGCCGTAATCGCGCAAATCGTCCTGAAATCCAAGCGCGCGGTTGGCTTCCACCGTATCGTAGCCTTCCTCCTGAAGCGCGTAGGCCTTGATCTTGTTCACGATGCCGATCCCGCGCCCCTCGTGGTTTCGCATGTAGAGGACGACGCCCTTTTCCTCGCGGCCGATCTGGACCATCGCCGCGCGAAGCTGGCTCCCGCAGTCGCACCGCAGCGACCCGAAAACATCTCCCGTGAGACATTCCGAGTGGACGCGCACCAGGACCTCATCGCTCGGCTTTATGTCGCCTTTTACCAGCGCGAGGTGGCAGTACTCGTCGATATCGTTGGTGTAGGCGATTACCTGGAACTCGCCGCCAAACGTGGTCGGGAGGTTGGCGATGGCCGCCCGGTGCACGAAAATCTCGTTCTGCATCCTGTAGTGGATGAGGTCGGCCACCGTTACGATCTTGATATCGTGTTCCGCCGCGAATTTCTCGAGGTCGGGCATGCGCGACATCGTGCCGTCCTCGTTCATCACCTCGCAGATGACGCCCGCGGGCTTCATGCCGGCGAGTCGCGCCAGGTCCACCGAACCTTCGGTCTGGCCGGTCCTGACAAGCACGCCGCCTTTCTTGGCTTTGAGCGGGAAAACGTGGCCGGGGCTCACGATGTCGTCGGGCCTCACGTCGTCGGCAATTGCCGTGAGGATGGTCTGGGCCCGGTCGGCGGCGCTGATCCCCGTCGTCACGCCTTTTCGGGCTTCGATGGACACGGTGAAGGCGGTCTGGAACGGAGATTTGTTTTTCGTGACCATCATGGGAAGATCGAGCCGGTCCACCATTCCGGGGGAAAGCGACAGGCAGATGAGACCCCTGCCGAAGCGGGCCATGAAATTGATGGCGTCGGGGGTGACCTTTTCGGCCGCCATGCACAGGTCGCCTTCGTTTTCGCGATCTTCGTCGTCCACCAATATGACCATCTTCCCCAGGCGCATATCTTCAATCGCTTCAGGGATCGTTGCCAGAGGCATGCCTTTTTCTCCTTTGAGTGTGCAGTAAGCAGTCGACAGCGAACAGTGAAGGGTGAACAGTGAACAGTAAAAAGCAAAACAGACACCAGGCCGCGGCCTGACGCCCGATACATGGGGGCCTGTTCACAACCCGCTCTCCCCTATGCACTCTTAACTCTTCACTCATCGCAGCCCTTAAGTAAAGCCGTGTTTTTTAAGAAAATCAACATCAATCCGGCCCTCGTCCCGCCCTTTTTCGGCGGCCGTCCCCCAGGCATGGATCATCTTTTCGACGTATTTGCCGATAAGGTCGGTTTCTATGTTTACTTCCTCGCCCGCCCGCAGGTCGCCGATAGTTGTCCGCGACGCGGTGTGGGGGACGATGTTGACATCGAAGCCGCGCTCGGAGACGCCGTTTACGGTAAGGCTGACGCCGTTTACGGCAACCGAGCCCTTCTCGATGACATGGCGCAGGATTTCCGGCGGGGCATCAAAAAAGAGCCGCGCGGAGCGTCCTTCGGGGCGGCGGTCCTTGAATGCCGCGATGCCGTCCACGTGTCCCGTTACGAGGTGCCCGCCCAGGCGGTCCCCGAACCGCAGGGCCCTCTCGATATTGAGGCGGCTTCCCGCGGGTTTGCGCCCGAGCGTTGTGCGGGCGAGTGTCTCGGCGGAAACATCCGCCGTGAATACGGCGCCGGAAAAAGAGGTAACCGTGAGGCACGCGCCGTCCACGGAGATGCTTTCGCCAATGACGAACCCGCCCGTCTCGAAGCCGGCCTGGATCACCATCCCGGCGTCAGGCCCGTGGCGGTCGACCCTGAGCAGGGTCCCCGTACCTTCGATCAGCCCGGTAAACACATCCCCTCCTCCCGGTCAGTAGAGCTCTTCCCGAAACCTTCCGGAAACCAGCAGGTCCCCGGCAAAATTCCTCGTCTTTATACCGAAAACAGGGACCGAATCGGCAATTTTTTGCCTGCCTCTCCCGTGGAGCATTCCAACCCCGGTCCGGTCAGCAAGGATTTTGGGCGCATAGAAAAAATAGAATTCGTCCGCGAGGCCGGATTCCATGAAAGAGCCGAGGACCTTTCCGCCCCCTTCCACGAGCAGGCTAGATATGCGCCTCTTTCCCAGCTCTTCGAGAAGCCGGGGAAGATCGAGCCCGAATTCCGCGCTCGGGACCCTGACAACGCTCAGCCCGGCATCGAGCAAGGCGGCCTCCCTTTTCGCGGAGGCGGAATTTTCGCACACCACCCACACGGGACCAGTCGTTGCGGAGCGCGCGAGTTGGCTCCCTAGGGGTATTTTCAGGCCGCTGTCGAGGACGATCCTCACGGGCTGGCGGTATGAGCTTTTCCCCGGCAGGCGCGCGGTCAGGAGCGGATCGTCCGCGAGAACGGTCCCGATTCCGACCACGACGGCGTCGCAAAAAGCGCGCAACTGGTGGCCGAACCGGCGCGAGCGCTCGTTTGTGATCCACTTCGAATCGCCCGTGGAAGTCGCGATAAACCCGTCCAGGGTGGTGGCTGCTTTTAGCCTGACGTAAGGCAGCCCGGTTGTCACGTACTTTATGAACGGCTGATTGAGGGCGCGGCATTCCCGTTCGAGAACGCCGGATGCGGTTTCGATCCCCATCCGGGAGAGATACGCGGCCCCGCCCCCCGCAACGTCCGGATTGGGGTCCCTCATCCCGCAGATCACGCGTGAAATCCCCGCGTCGACAACCGCCCGCGTGCAGGGGGGCGTGAGCCCCTGGTGGTTGCACGGCTCGAGCGTGACGTAGAGCGTCGCGCCCCCGGCCGCGCCGCCCGCGTCGGCGATGGCGTTCACCTCGGCGTGCGGGCCGCCGAGCACCTCGTGAAAGCCCTGCCCGATGATTTCCCCGTCTTTTACCAGCACCGCCCCCACCAAAGGATTGGGACTGGTCCGCCCCGCCCCGCGCGCGGCAAGGCGAAGGGCCTTCTTCATGTGGAACCGGTCAAGATCGATGTCGGGCATTTTTGGGGCGCTCTAATCGTTGCATCCAGGTACCGAAAATCAAAACAGGGGCGGCCGTCGCCACCCCCGATCGCGGCTCGAAGCCGCTCCCACGTTCCGGACGCCGCCTGGTTGAGGGCAATACCGTTTACTGAAAGCGCATCCGGCAGCCCGGGCCGTGGGGGTTGGTGCACAAATCAACGAAAGCGAAGAAACCGCGATAAAGGCCCGATAGGGGTCTCCCCTCCCTTGGCGGGAGGGGCTGGGGGAGGGGGTCGTAAGTACTTGAAAATTCAACACCCTCCCCTAACCCCTCCCATCAAAGGGAGGGGGACTTACCTCCAGTTCAATTGTCACGCGCTTGCATATGTATTTGGGCAACAGCCCCCATGGGGCAGGCTTTCCAGCCTGCCGTCAAAGGGAGGCCCCGTGTTCCCTGGCAGGCAGGCTGGAAAGCCCGCCCCCGCAGGACCAGCGTTAAGTGAACGGTATCGTGGTTGCGGGCGTCACACGTACAGCGAGAAACCCGTGCAGAACTCCGCCACTTCGGCTCGAAGGGATTGGAGGGCCTCTTCGTTGCCCGCCGAGCCGAGGGCGCGGTCCATAAACTCCCCGATCGTAACCATGTCCGACGGCCCCATTCCGCGCGTCGTCACGGCCGGCGTTCCCACCCGGATGCCGCTGGTGACGCTCGGTTTTTCC
The DNA here is from genome assembly GCA_049300095.1 of Syntrophobacteraceae bacterium. Lineage (GTDB taxonomy): Bacteria > Desulfobacterota > Syntrophobacteria > Syntrophobacterales > Syntrophobacteraceae > SbD1. The sequence continues at coordinate 12,334 of JBAQYM010000134.1, read as the reverse complement.
GGATCATAAGGAATGGCGTTCTTGTTTACCGTGATCCCCGCTGCGTCGAGCGTTTGTTCGGCCGTCCTGCCCGTAAGCCCCCTGGACCTGAGGTCGATCAGGAGGAGATGGTTGTCGGTGCCGCCCGAAACGAGGCGATACCCGCGAGAGGACAGCTCTTCCGCGAGGCGCTTGCTGTTTGCCACAATCCGTGTCTGGTACTCTTTAAAGGAGGGCTGGAGCGCTTCCAGGAAAGCCACCGCCTTGGCCGCGATGACATGCATGAGCGGTCCGCCCTGGATTCCCGGAAAGATCTGGCTGTCCAGCATCTTGCCGTATGAGGCGTGGGACAGGATCAGCCCGCCTCGCGGCCCCCGCAGGGTCTTGTGGGTGGTCGAGGTGACAAAATCCGCCACGGGAACCGGATTGGGGTGCAGTCCCGCGCTTACCAGGCCCGCTATGTGGGCCATATCCACCAGCAGGTACGCGCTGATTTTCTTGGCAATCTGCCGGAAACGTTCGAAATCGATTATGCGCGGATAGGCGCTCGCTCCCGCTATGATGAGCTTGGGCCGATGCTCGACGGCAATCGATTCGACCTGGTCGTAGTCGATTTCTTCCGTATCCCGCCTCACCCCATAGGACACGACCCTGAAAAGCCGCCCGGAGAAGCTGACCGGACTGCCGTGGGTGAGGTGTCCGCCCTGCCGCAGGTCCATCCCGAGGATCAAATCGCCCGGATGAAGGACGGAGAACAGCACGGCCATGTTGGCCTGCGACCCGGAGTGGGGCTGAACGTTTACGTAATCGGCATGGAACAGCTTCCTGGCCCGCTCCTGGGCAAGTTTTTCCGCCACGTCCACAAACTCGCACCCGCCATAATACCGTTTCCCCGGATACCCTTCCGCATACTTGTTGGTCAGCACCGACCCCTGGGCCTCACGCACGGCGAGGCTGACGAAGTTTTCAGAAGCTATGAGCTCAAGCCGGCCCTTCTGGCGTTGTTCCTCTTGCTGTATGACTTTGGCTATTTCCGGATCGGTTTCCTGCAAATAAGACATGCCTTCCCTTTCTGGGGTGTAAAAAGCCTCAGTGATCTGCTGATGCCACGATTATTTTTTCCGGCTCTGTCCGCCGCCCGGGAGGAACGGAAGATGACAGGTTAACCAGGATAACAAACAGTTTCGCATAGATAATACTCTATCGCGAATGATTTAGCCAGAGGGGATTCAAGCACCTGTAATATTTGGGCCGGGGGACCACAAGCCGCGGCGGGAGCGCCTTGAATTTTCCGACCATTCCCTCTCCCCACTTTCTTGCTCTATATCACAAAAAATCGAACTCGCTCAAACCGCTTTTCAGCAAAAATAAGAGATTAACGCCAATTCGGATAATCTATTTTCCGAGTTTCACCGGAGGCGCGTGTTTTTTCCCGCTTTTCACAAAAGACAGAAACGGCTACTATCCGCAGCCGCGGGGATTTGCGCGGATGATAAACCGGGATGAGCGATGATCGATTTCGACTATCAGGTCAGGAAGAGCCCTCGAAGAAAGACCCTCTCGATTTGCGTCTATCCGGACAACAGGGTCGTGGTGGCCGCGCCCCGGAATCTTTCCGAAAAGGACATAACGCGGTTTGTCGACGAAAAAGCCGGGTGGGTCCAAAAGAGACTGCGGATAAACCTGGAAAAGCAAAAAAGCGCCCGCGTAAGGCAGTTCGTTTCGGGGGAAAAACTGCTCTACCTCGGCAAAGAATACACCCTCGTGGTTGAAGAAAATTCCCGAGGGGCGGCGGTCGTCCTGGAGAACGGAAACATCGTCGTCCGGATTCGGCCAAGCCGTGAGGGGCAAAACCCCCGGAACATGGTGAGAAGCGCACTGGTTCGTTGGTACGCCGACCTCGCCCTGGCCAAAATCGAGGAGCGTGGCCGCCACTTCGAGGCACTCACCGGCATGCCCCCCCGCTCGGTAACGATCAAGGCGATGCGCTCCCGGTGGGGAAGCTGCTCGACCCGCGGCGCGATCAGCTTCGTCTGGAACATCATAATGGCCCCCGAACCCGTCCTGGACTACCTCGTCGTCCACGAATTCTGCCACCTGACGCACCACAACCACTCGGCCGAGTATTGGAAGCTAGTGGGATCGTTTATCCCGGACCATCGGGAGAGGCGAAAATGGCTGAGGGAAAATGGGGGCTGCCTCTCGTTTTAGGAGCCTTCTCGTTTTTTCTCGTCCTCGATCTCGGCAAGTATCATTGCCGCCAATGCATCCTGACTTTCAGGTGGGAGCGCGGCAAGAGCGTCAAAGGCTTTTTTGAGCAGATCGGTCAGTTGTTCTCCTTACATGGAGGTGAGCCCTTCACGCGACAGCCCGCTTTTCCTCATTTTGGATGATGATCCTGGGGTTTGGGTTAGCCGGCGGGACCGGGAGCCCCTGCTCCCTCAGGAGAGCAATGTGTTCTTTCATCCCCCATCTTGCCTTATAGATACAGTCCTCCACAGAATGCCCATTACCTGAGAGACCTTCCAGTTCCGGAGAGTAGAAACCGAAATAGTCGGGCTCTTCAGTGGCCTCGATAATAAGTGCGTGAGGTAGGCCGATCATCTTTGTTCACTCTTCACTGGTCGCTGCTCACCGCCCCAATACCGGCCTCCGGTTCGACGATATAGCCCGCGGTGCTCAGCGCCCGAGTGAGCTGCGCGATGTGGTCGAAATTTCGCGTTTCGATTTCGAGTTCGACCAGGGTCTGGTATATGGAGAGGTCGGCCCCGCCCCGGTTGTGGTAGATCTGGAGCACGTTCGCCCCGGTCTTGGCGATAACTTCGAGAAGAGAGGCCAGCGCGCCGGGAACGTCGTCGAGGCGGATGCTGAAGCGCATGATGCGGCCGTTGCGGGAGAGCCCCTTGCGCAGGACCCTGTCCAGAAGAGGGCTGTCCATGTTGCCCCCGCTTATCACAAGGACCGCTTTTTGCCCCGGCGAAACGGAAACCGCCCCGGCGAGCAGCGCGGCGGCGGAAACGGCCCCGGCGCCTTCGGCGAATATTTTCTTCCGTTCAAGCAGCATCAAAACGGCCTCGGCTATCCGATCCTCGCTCACCAGGACGATTGCGTCCACCTTTTCCCGGATCACCTCGAAGGGAATCTTGCCGATCTGTTTTACCGCGATCCCGTCGGCAATCGAGCGCTCGGCGCCCACCCGCACCCTGCGCCGCACATCGAGCGCCTTTGCGGCCGAGGGGCACGCGGCGGCCTGTACTCCGATCAGGCGGACTCCGGGCCTGATGTCCCGGACGGCCGTGGCGATCCCCGAAATGAGGCCGCCTCCCCCGACCGGCACGACAATGATGTCTGTGTCGGGCAAATCTTCAAGGATTTCGAGCGCGATTGTCCCCTGCCCCGCTATGATCACCGGGTCGTCGAAAGGATGGATGAACGTCCTCCCGGCTTTTGCCAGGTCCTTCGCCCGGTCGATGCAATCGCTGATATTGCGCCCTGCCAGGATCAGCTCTCCGCCGTACGCGCGCGTGGCCTCCTGCTTGGAAATTGACGACCACTCGGGCATGACGATCGTCGAGCGCAGCCCGGCGCGGCTCGCCGCCAACGCCACCCCCTGGGCGTGGTTTCCGGCCGACGCCGCGACCACGCCTTCCTCGCCGATCAGGTCGCGCTCGGACAGTATCTTGAAGGTTGCCCCCCGGATTTTGAAAGACCCGGTTTCCTGAAGATTTTCCAGCTTGAGATAGACCTGCGCGCCCGTGAGTCTGCTGAAGGTGGGAGAATAGACCAGCGGGGTCCGGATTACCTTGCCGCGAAGCAGCGCGGCCGCTTTCTGAATATCGGCGAGAGAAACCATAAAATCTCCAAAAGAGCGGTGAAGGGTGAGCAGTGAACAGTGAACAGAAAAAAAGCGCGGGGCCGAAACGACTCCGCGATGGACACAACCTTACAGCACCATCATCCCCTCACGCAAACCGGGGACCTTTCCATTCACTGCTCACTCTTCACTGTTCACCGCTCACTGCTCACTCTTCACTGTTCACTGCTCTTTAGAAAGGATCAGGATGAAATCGGAGCCGTCATTCCTGGCTTCGTACCAGATATCGCCCCCGTGTTTGCGCACGATTTCCCGGATCAGGTACAATCCCATGCCGAAGCCCTCTTTTTTCTCGGCCCCGTCGTCGATCCGCGTGAACTTGGTGAACAGCCTGTCCCTGTATTGCTCGGGGATCGGATTGCCGCTGTTGTAGACATTCAGGCGGTAGAAGGCCCCGTGGTCCTCGAAGCCGAATGCGATCCGGCATTCCTTGCCGCCGTACTTGATGGCGTTTTTGAAAAGATTTCTAAACACCGCCTTAAGCCACATCATTTCCACATTGATCGGAATGCAGCCGGCCGGGATGGCGCCCAGGCGGTTATCAATGGTTATGCGCTGGAGTTCGATATCATTGGAAACCTCGTCGAGCACAGGGTCTATGATGTCCTGCCGCAGGTCTATCATCAAACGTTCGGTGCGGAGCGCCCCTTCGAGGGAGTGCGCCCTTCCCAGGCAGTCCTCGGCGATGCCGATCAGGTGCCGCACCCTGGCCAGCAGCTCCTGGACCGTATTCCACACGCTCTCGTCCATGCGCCCGAACGAGCCCCGCATCAGCAGCTTGAGGGTGGCGGCTATCGAGACGAGCGGGCCGCGGATGTCGTGGGACATGATCATCAGCATGTTGAGAACGTCGGCATTAAGGTCCCGGATGCGCCGTTCGGATTCGCTGAGCTCGCGGTTCGCCTTTGCGGCTTCGAGATAGGCCTCCTGGAGACGCTTGATTTCGCTCACATCCCGGAGCACCCCCTCGCACGAGATCGCGCCGTCTTCATCAAACCAGATGCTCGCGGTGATGGAAGCCGTGAAGACGCTGCCGTCCCGCCTCTTCATCGGGGCCTCGTAGTCTTTGATGAAGCCCTCGGCCTCGAGCCGCCGCTGGAATTGCTTCGCCTCGCCGGCATCGCAGAACAGGGTGCTCACGGAATCGAGCCGGAACATCTCCTCCTTGGAGTCGAAGCGGAACAGTTCGGCCGCGGCCTGGTTTATGTCGAGGATCTTCCCGCTCCGGCTGGTGATGAAGCGCACCTCGCCCGCCGAATCGAAGAAGTGTTTGTATTTGGGTTCGAACGTGTGAAAAGAATCGCTAATCTTGGCGTGCCGGGACAATTCCGAATCTAACTGAAGGGATTCGGTGACGAGAGAACCTCCCTCGGCCGGTTTGATCATTGTCCATCTCCCGCGGCCCGGCTCGGGCCGCTTCAGGTTGGGCCGGGATAGGCTCGAAACGACGATTGGGAAAGTTGCAGCCTTTTCCCGGCGGGGCCGGTACAAATGAAAACCGCAAACCTTAATCGGTTAGAGCTACCCCGAATTCTCCGTCAGATTCCGGAACGACCGGACCGGGGGTAAAACGAACAATATCTTCGGCCCATGCGCCGTATCTCAAGGATTGGAGTATCCGCGTCGCCTTTTCCTCGACTTCCGGAATGATTACAACGAGCGCCCTCAATGATTTCAGCACCCGAATTATCTGCTCCTTGTGGGCAACGGGCAGGAGGGGATATTCGACAAGCTGGATTACTTCATCTATCTGAAAAAGATTGCTGGAATTAATGGAAACGTACGCCAGCCGGGACCATTTTTCGACGATTTCGGGCGGGATACCGTTTATCTTCCCGAGGAGCCCCCGCTCCATGCCGGTCCGAAGCGATTTGAGCAGCCGGTCCAAAAGGGCGATTATTTCCGTTCTGTCCCAAAGGACGGTCCTCGAAAGGAGCCTTTCCCACCTGGGGCGGATCTTGTTCCTGACCCACTCCTGTTCCTGGTAGGGAGAAAGGGAGAGCCTGGCCAGCTCATTTTGGGCGGCCAGGAGTTCCTCGGCCGCGGCAAGCAGGTCGCGGTCCGGCTTAAGCCCGGCGCATTTTTGTTCGAGCTCCCGCGAAAGCCTCTCCAGGATCGTGCTTTTCCATTCGAGTCCCGGAACGTGCTCGCGCAGGTGGGCTTCCCAACTCTCCCGAAGAATCGCGATCTGGGCGTTGATAGCCGAAAAGACAAATCCCAGCTTCGCCAGGGTGTTTCTCAGCTCGTGGGCGAGGATTTCACAGCTCTGGAGCCTCTGGCGGGCGAAGTCTTTGCGCGCCCTGAAAAGGGTGTCGCGCAGATACAGGGACAGCAGCTCCGTTCCGAGGCTCTGGGACAGGTCCCGGATGATATGGGTCGAACCGTCGTCGCGCCGGATGGTCCCGGGCCTGAAGTGGATCTTGATCACCGCGGCCACGACATAATCGGAATCCCGCCAGATCGTGTTCCCCCGCCAGTCGAGCGGGTAGCGAAGCCTCCCGGCCCCGCTGCCGTAAAGGCTCGATTTCGAAACCAGCACGGGCTCCATGTGGTAGTGGTCCTCGACCTCGCCCGCGAGCTGCTTGCGCACGCTTCGCAAGTCTTCCGAGGGGTTGTCGGCGGTCCAGCTCTGCTGCTTTTCCACGCACCAGCCCATTGCTTCCATGACGCGCCCCGGCTGGTCGCGGTATTCTTCCCATGCTTTTCCCGGCGGATTATAATCGGATTTGGCGGGCAGGCCCCACTCGATGACATCCGAATGGTGGCCTCTGATGCCCGAGGTTATCCGGACGGCGGTCAACTCGGGCATCAGGCCGATCCTGTAGATGGTGCCCTTAACGGCATTGCTCAGGCATGCGAGGATCGTCTTGATCATCGTCTTGCAGGTTGATTCGAGCAGCTCGTCAAAATTGTCCACGCCATTCTCCATGGGCATATTTTCGGATCGGCACGGCATGCCTGCCGTGGAAACCGCCCGCGCCCGAACGGTCTCGGCATGATTCTCCAATTTAATGCCGATACTAAATGACAAAAACATTCTTATCAAGAATATCGTGCATTTCACGGCATCGGATAATAAAAATCTGTCGCGACAGCATGATGGCATATTTCGGTGGAAGATACTTGAAAACACGTTCACCCTCCCCGTGGCGCCCGGCTCTCCGGTCAATACAGCGCCCACGGACGGGGGAAGCCGAACGCGCGGAACGCCTCAAACTATTTGACAGCATTCCCCGAAATGTTATTTTTTAACGCTTTGCCATGATACAAAGAGCTATCAGCCATGCGAAACCTTTCTAACGGGATAGCCGTTTTGAAACCATTGCTCCTTGCAAGGGACCTCCGGCGCGTTAACTGCGTGAAGGAAATCTTCAGCGTGGACTCCTTTTCCCTGCTGCGCGGGGAAACTGTTGCGCTGGTGGGACCAAACGGCACCGGCAAAACCACTTTTCTCCAAACCCTTGCCCTCCTTCAGCCGCCAACCTCCGGGACCATCGAACTCGACGGCACGCCCGCCGGCCCCGGCAACATCATGGCCCTGCGCCGGAGAATGGCCGTCGTGTTTCAGGATTCGCTGCTGCTCGATATGTCCGTTCTGGGAAATCTGACAACGGCGCTGCGTATCAGGCAAGTACCCAGGAAGACGGCGCTCGAAAGGGCGGAGAAGTGGCTGGAAGTGTTCGGGGTGGCGCACCTGAAAAATCAGCAGGCAAGAGTGCTCTCGGGCGGAGAAGCGCAGCGGGTGAGCCTCGCCCGTGCCTTCGCGCTCGAACCCGACCTGATGTTTCTCGACGAACCCTTCGCCTCCCTCGACTACCCCACGAGAAACACCCTGCTGGAAGACATGGGGCCGCTCCTCAAAAACATGAACTTGACCACCCTGTTCGTTACCCACGACTACACTGAAATCCCGTTTCTTTCCGAAAAAACCGCCGTCATGTTCGAGGGCCGAATAGTCAAATGCGGCACGAACCTGGAGATTTTCGGAGAAGATTTCCTGGAAAGAAAGAGCTTGATCCCGTGGGCGGTTTGACGGCCAATGCTGTTGCCTTAACGAATCGCTTGAGCATATTGTCATTTCGACCGGAGGGAGAAATCTTTCCGGGGTGCGGAACAAACAAGATTTCTCCCTCCGGTCGAAATGACAAAACAGGGTACGTTAACGCTTAAAGCAACAGCATTGGGATTGACGGCCCTCTCTTCCGCTCATAGAGGTGATGAAGTGTCTTATAAAGCTACAAAAACAACATCTTACCCGGCCCGGAACATCCTGGCCGCGGCCGTTTTCATTGCGGCGTTCGCCTTCATTTTTATCCCGCGTTCCCATGGCGGCGAGATAACATTTTCACCTCTCCCTGATATCAAGGATTCCGACAGCATATTGATTTTTGCGCCGCACCCCGACGATGAATCCCTGGGGACCGGGGGACTCATCCGCAAGGCGCTGGATAGCAATGCCCGTGTTGCGGTGGTGCTGTTCACCAACGGCAGCCGTTCCCACGACGGCGACACCTATGAAGCGTTCCTCAAGGACGTCAAGAACCCCTCGCTTAAAGGACCCCTGGGACAAATCAGGCGGCAGGAAACCCTGGATGCCATGCGCGAACTGGGACTGGATGAGAGCAACGTAATCTTCCTCGGATATCCCGATGGGGGCCTGCGAGCGCTTTTCAACGATTATTGGGATTGTGACCGCCCCTACAGAGCGGACGGCGATTTTAACAGGTCCGATCACTCCCCCTACGATTTTTCCCACCAGAAGGATGCTCCTTACTGCGGGGCGAATGTGGCGGCCAACCTGGATGAAATTTTCCGGGCCCGCAAACCCAACATTATCTTCTACCCCGATGACGGCGACTTTCACGAGGACCACTGGGCAACCAGCGCCTTTGTGCGATACACCGGGTCGATAGCCGGATACGACGGCGAGTGGTACACTTACCTGGTTCATAAAGGCAATGACTGGCCTTCCCCTCCCGAATATCTCCCCAATACCGGTTTGACGCTTCCGCCCGAATTGTCCGTCCTGGATGCCTCCTGGCTGATGCTTCCCCTCAATCCCGATCAGGTGGCCCGTAAAGACAAGGCGATCAATTCCCATGCCAGCCAGCTCTTTTTGTGGAAGGACTACCTTATGTCCTTCGTTCGGGTAAACGAAATATTCGGCGCCTATCCCTACGTAATAATGAGCCGCGTGGGTGAAGACCCGAATTTTTTCCGGGACGGCGCGCCTCCCTCGTCTTTCCCCGATGTGCGCATGGATAATCTCACCAGTTCCCTGCAAACGACCGAGGACTTAACCCGATTGGGGATCGCCTATAACGACAAGAGCGCCTATTTGATTCTTCAAAGCGCGAGGGATATCGAAACCAGCCTGGTGCACCATTTTCATCTGAGAATGTGGGATAAAAAGCGGTACACCCGGCTGGACGTCAAGGTCCAGGGAAAGGCGGCCGCCTATGAACGGAAGGCCGCCGACAGCATCATGCCCGATCTCAAGCCCGGAGTGGAAATCCGGGGCAATATGATGGTGATCGCCATTCCCTATTCTTGTATCCAGACTGCCGACGAAGTCATGTTAAGCGCGGATGTAAGCGATCCGGAAGACAAAACCGTCATAGATTTCACCTCCTTCAGGGACATGGCTTATACCGCGAAGTAGACGGCTGGATTCGCCATCCCGGCGGGGGAGCATTCAAGGAGGAGTCAACCACATGTTCAAAGTCTTTTCTTCCCCGGCGCGCTACACACAGGGCATGAACGCCACACGGGGCCTGGGCGGGGAGATGGCCCACCTGGGCATCGGAGGCCCTGCGCTCATAGTTGCGGGCGGATCGGCGCGCGCGCAGCTCAGCGATACATGGAAGCAAACATTTGCGGAGGTGGGTTGCGGCTACAGCATTCACGGCTTCGGAGGCGAGTGCTCTCTAGCGGAAATATCGCGCATCAGGCAGGCGGCCGAAGCCCTCGTTGCCAGGGTCATAATCGGGGCGGGCGGCGGAAAGGTCCTGGACGCGGCGCGCGCAACCGCCGCGGAACTCGGTCTGCCATTTGTGAGCTGCCCCACGCTGGCTTCGACGGATGCTCCCTGCAGCGCCGTGTCCATCATATACACGGAATCGGGCATCGTGGAAGAAATCCGTATCCTACCGTGCAACCCGGTCCTGGTGCTGGTCGATACGCAGGTGATCGTGCAGGCCCCTCCGAGGCTGTTTGCCTCGGGCATGGGGGATGCCCTGGCGACCTGGTTCGAGGCTCGGGCCTGTGCGGCATCAAATTCCAATAACCTTCGGGGCGGAAGCTCGACGCGCAGCGCCCTGGCCCTTGCCGAGCTTTGCTACCGCACCCTTCTCGAGGATGGAGTGGCCGCCATGGAGGCCGCGCGGGCACGGGAAGTCACACCGGCCTTCGAGCGTGTCGTCGAGGCCAATACGCTGCTTTCAGGATTGGGATTCGAGTCCTCGGGTCTCGCCGCGGCGCATTCCATCCACAACGGCCTCACGGTCGCCCCGCAAACCCGTTCTTTTTACCACGGCGAAAAGGTGGCTTTCGGCACCCTGGCGCAGCTTGTACTCGAAAACAGCGCCGCATCGCAAATCGAGGAGGTGCTGCGCTTTTGCGCTCAGGTCGGACTTCCCGTCACGCTGGCTCAAATCGGTCTGCGGGACCTGCCCCGGGATATGCTGGAAAGAATCGCCCGGCGCGCGACCCAGACGGGTGAATCCATTCATAACGAACCCTTCGAGGTGCACCCGGACCGGGTAGTCGATGCCATATTGACGGCGGACCAGCTTGGAAGATCATGGCAAGAGGACGGCAAGGGCACGGGAGGGAACACGGCCCTCTGAATCATCGTTGCGGGAGCTGACCAAGAGCCGCAACCGGGCGGCGTCCGGATTTAATCTCGCTACCGCGCGGGCGGCGGGTGGCCCGGGCCACCCGCGCTCACGGTGAGTAAGAAGTTATAAAATGCCTTCCCGCGACAATGCCGCTCCGCGCTGTTCGGTGTGAAGTTTTTCCGATCTTATCCGGCTTGAGCCGACTGAAGTCGGCGGATCAGTTCCAGCGCCTCGGCGGGCGGGCGTTTTTCAACCCGACGGTATTCGCGGCCGTCCCTGGTCCTGCTCATCATGCCGTAATCGCAGAGCCATCTCCGCAACAGGGGATGGTCGCCGAAAAGGTGATTGTCGTTTAGCAGCAGGTTGATCTCCTTTTCGGTGAAAACCTGCCCGGCGGGCAGTTTCGACCAGATGACCCACAGGCAGAGTTCCTGCTGGCTGCGCTTGGAGGGCCAGCGCGTGAGCTTTCCCTGCGCGTCGAACATCCGCAGCAGGCGTTTTACGCGGGCGAGGTCCACGGGCTCGGGTCCCGGCGCGGGCGGGCGGCTCTCCGGCACGTTCCGGGCGGTCAGCTCCGCCCGAAAATGCTGAAAATTCCGGTAGCCGTTGGCACGCGCCAGCATGTTCAAAAGTTCGAGATGGCTCGGCTGAGACTCGCAATTGGCAAGTTGGCCCTTGAGGGACCGGGCCAGGGCGGAAATGTCATCCGAATGGAAGGGCAAAAGTGTTCTAGACATCGCTTATCCTCGCAATGCGTGCCGATCCGGGCGGGATAGTGTCGGTGGTCGCCGTCTTCCGACGCGGCACGGGATAAGGTGTCCGGTCGAATGGGGTATCGAGGCAGGTTTAGCACCCCTCACGGGGCGGCGACGCCTGGGTGAACTGCCGACCGGGGCGCACTATACCGCACGCTCCGGGACGCCGTCAATCCCATTAAGGTGAAAACAGCGCATCGCCGGGGAATAATGGTTTTCTCGCTCCCGCGCGGGAGCGGGGCGGGCAAAACTTTTTTAAGAATGCGTTATGTTTTGCTTGACATAACGCATTCTTTCTGTAATACTCCGCGCAGTGTTAACATCTTCCTGTGTGAGCCGGGCTTCGGCCCGGTTTTTTTATGCCTTCCCGATCCCACGATCACGGGGCTGTTGCCCAAAAAGATTGCGAACCATCACGGGAAAAGTGCGAACCGCCCAATCCCCGGTGGGAGCGGCTTGTAGCCGCGATGGACATGCCATGGCGGCGGATGTGCGTTGCAGTGACAACGATCCGGACTCTAACCGCGATCTCGTCGCTTTGGCACGCCCGTCGCGGCTGCAAGCCGCTCCCACGGATTTATTCCGGCTGTCTTTTACGGTGATGTGCGACCACCATTTCGCTCATGAGGATTTTGGCGACAGTCCCAAGAGCGTGTGAGAGAGGACGGAATTTTTTTAAAAATGCGCTATGTTTTGCTTTACATAACGCATCTTTTCTGCAATACTGCCCCCAGTTGCTTCATCTTCCTGTGCAAGCCGGGCTTCGGCCCGGTTTTTTATTTGGGGTTTCCCGTTCCCACGCGGCAGAGGCTGTTGCCCAGATAAGCAGTTGTCGGAAAGTTCTCTACTTCCGGCAGTCCGGGCGGGGATCAACCCCGCCCCTACGG
>JBAQYM010000133.1:0-6008 GCA_049300095.1 Syntrophobacteraceae bacterium | reverse complement strand
TTCGTAGTTCGTAGTAGTTCGTAGGATGGGTGGAACGCCCCGCGCAACCCATCGCCTCAGGAGTGCGTGATGGGTTGCGCGGGGCGCTCCACCCATCCTGCGCGATATCATGCGATACAGCGAACCTTCATGAAATGTAAAAGTTATTACGTTGCGGTCACTTACTCAATAAATGGCCGGGTCTATACTGCTTACAGTCCTGTCCAGGACTTTCCTCACAGACGGGAAAAGGGTCATGTCCGTGTGGGGCAAAAAGAGCGAAGCCACAAATTCGTTCATGAAATCCTGGTTGACGCTCAGCTCGAAGTAGGTCATCCGGTTGGCGATGGCTTCGGCTTTGTGGAAGGCATGGGTCGACAGAAGCGCGAGCCGGGCGCCGGCCAGCGAGCTGTTTCCGATGAAGCGGATCCTCTCCTTGGGAACATCGGGCAGGAGGCCGATCAATATTGCTTTCTCAATGTCCAGGTGGGCCCCGAATCCGCCGGCCACGAAGATTCTTTCAAGGTCCATAAATTCCATGCTCATGCTGTTGAGCAGGACCCTCATGGAAGCCAGCACGGCCCCCTTGCTCTTGATGAGGTTGCTCACATCGTCCTCGGTTATGACGATCGGCTCCTCTCCCGTCTCGGTCTCGGCCGGAAAGGCGATAATGAATTCGGGAACGTCATCGACAACCTGGATCCTCGGATGCCTGAGGTTGGCAAATTTGCCGCTCTGGTCGATGATGCCCGATGAAAGCAGTTCCGCGATCGCGTCGATTATGGCCGACCCGCAGAGCCCGATCGGCTTCTTCTTTGAAATAGTATCGTAGAAGACCCTGTCCCCCTTGATGCGCACCTTCTCGATCGCTCCGCCGATGGCCCGCATGCCGCACTTGATCCCACCACCCTCGAAAGCGGGGCCCGCGGATGACGAGCAGCAGACGAGCCACTCGTTGTTGCCGATAACGATCTCCCCGTTGGTCCCGACGTCTATCAGGACGCTCACCTCGGGCTGGTCGTTCATGCCGCAGGCCAGGACGCCCGCCGTGATGTCCCCTCCGACGTAGCTGCTGACGCACGGCATGCAGTGGAGAAGGGCCTTCGGATGCGCCTTGAGGCCGGCTTCGGCCGCCTGAAACTGAGGAAAGCGGCTGGCAATGGGGATGTACGGGGCCATGCGGATATGGCCGGGGTCGAGTCCGAGCAGGAGGTGGCTCATAACGGTGTTTCCGGCGGAGACAAAGGACGTGATGTCCTCGTGCCTGATTTTGTTCTTGGTGACCAAAGATTCGACCAGGGAGTTTATGGTGTATACGACGGCGTCGGTCAGGGGCGTGAGCCCCGAATGAGTGACGGCGTATATCATGCGGGATATGACGTCCTCACCATAGCGCGCCTGGCTGTTATGGCTCGCCTGGACGCCTATCACCGCCCCGGTGCGCAGGTCCACGAGCTGGGCGACGATGGTGGTCGTCCCCACGTCGATTGCGACCCCGTAGTTGCGGGTGCTGGTGTTTCCGCCCTCGATTTCACGCACATGGGGGCATTCGGCATCCCGGAAATGCACCGTGGCGGTTACTTTCCAGTTGCTTTTTCGAACGAGCTGCCCGAGGCCCCAGAGGCAGGAGAAGTGCGCCTGGACAGTCTGGTACTCGTGAAGCTTCTTCCTGAGTTCACGGTAGATGCGGTCGAGGTCCGAGAGGCTGTCCTGAATCGTGGGAGGCGGCAGTTCAAGGTAATATTTCTGGCACAGCGGCCGAAAATAGGGGGCAGTCGGAAGATCGGGGCCCTTTTCTATGGGAGTCGGCGCGTCATAGGCGATGAGGTAGTCGGCAATTTGTATCTGTTCGACATCGTGCCTCGATTCGGGGGGGATCCAGATTTCGATGTCTTCATCCTGGCTTTCCGCCTGGCATGCCAGCACATAGCCCTGCTCGAGTTCCTTGCGGCTGAGCAACCCGATGACCTTGCTCGATATTTTTACCTTCCCCTTGTTGACCTTGACCCGGCACTTGCCGCAAATGCCCTGTCCGGAGCACAGGTTGTTCAAATCGATGTCGGCGTAAGATGCTATATCGATAAGTTTTTCGCCGGGCAGGGCTTCCGTTCGGGTTCCTTCCGGCTGAAAAGTCACTATAATCTTGCGCATTCATATCTCCGTCGGGGAAAATTCGGGCGCCGGGCGTCAAACCCATATGCGGCGGGCGGTCTGTGGCGCCTGGAACGGCCGGCGGTCCCGGCCGCGCGACATATTGGACCTTAAATTAAACAATAAGTGCGGGAGAGTCGAGTTGGGTAGAAAAAGACCGGCGATAGCCTATTATATAACGCCTCACGGCTTCGGCCACGCGGTGCGCTCGCTTGAAATCCTGCGCCGCTTGACAAATGTTGCACCCGATATCAAGGCTTTTATTATATCAGACATACCCCCCTCGCTTGTAGAACAAAATATCGGAAAAGCGCTTCCGATGCGGCGCGTGCGCCTCGATGTGGGCCTGTGCCAACATGACAGCATCCGGTTCGACCTCGAAGAGACGCTGCGCACGCTCCAGCGCCTCCAAACCGATGCCGCCGGGATTTTGGAGCGGGAGACCGCATTTTTGCGGGAAAAACAGGTGCGGCTGGTCGTCTCCGACGTCGCCTTCCTCCCCTTCGATGCCGCCGCCGCATGCGGCATTGCCTCGATCGGCATCAGCAATTTCACCTGGGATTGGATATACGGGGCCTATGCCGAGGATGATTCCCGCTGGAACGGGGTCATATCACGGATTCGCGGAAGCTACGCCAAATGTGGGCTTTTCCTCCGCCTTCCCATGCATGGTGACTGTTCCGCCTGCCCGAAGGTGGAGGACGTTCCACTCGTTGCCCGCAAGTCCTCCCGTGCCCGTGACGAAGTGCGCTCGGCACTCGGCCTGAGAGGTGAGGAAAAAGCGGTGCTGGTTGCCTTCGGCAGCCTGGAGCTGAGCGCCGACGCTCTCAGAAAGATCGAGGAGGTAAAAGGCGCGGCCTTCTATTACAAAAGCCCCATGACATTCCCGGTGGCCGGCGCCCGCGCAATCGACGGAATGGACATCTCGTACGTCGACGCCGTGGCCGCGGCCGATGCGGTCATCACCAAGCCCGGGTACGGGATCGTCTCCGATTGCCTGGCCAACGGCACGCCGATCATCTACACGGAGCGGGGGCTGTTCCCGGAATACGACGTGCTGGTGGAAACCATCCGCCGCGAGCTGACCTCCGTCCACATCGATTCAAAGGATTTTTTCTCCGGCAACTGGGAAGGCTCGATCAGGCAAATCTGCTCGCTTCCCCGAAGGACGCCGTCGATTGGAATAGACGGCGCGGACGTGTGTGCGAATAGAATCCTTCAGTTGCTGGAATAGCGCCTCCGAGCCGCCCGTGAATTATGCTATCCGGCCGAGACGGCTCCGTGTTATAAAAAGCGGCGAAAAATCTCACTTCAACCCGATCCGATAGAATACGGCATGTATCTGACCTCTTTCATACATCGCAAAGAGTTGCTCGATATTGCGGAGAGGTGGTTCTGGGGCAAGCCGGACGCCGCGGACGCCCTCAAGCTCACGCAAATCTTCATCTCCGACGGCTACGTGATCGGCGAGACCCTGGATTCCGTCATCGACCGGTACCTGGGGATTATCTACCCCCACTCTTTCCGCAAGGCGCGTATCCGGACCAAGGGGGAACTGCGCGACGTCATCTGCGGGTCCAGCCACGGCTATACTCCGCGCGTCGAGTTTCTTTGCTCGAATTACCGCAAAAACCCCGAATATTATTACCAGCAGGCGCCGATAAACGGGGTTTTGTGCATCGACGACTTCGGGCGGCTCCTCGGGTCCTACAGGATAAAGAGGCCCAGGCGGATAGCCGAAAAGGCCAACCGGCGGATTGCCCAGTGGATCTTCGGGACCGTGCAGGAAGAAGCGCGCATGATGGCGCAGATCCGCGCCATGATTTCGGGTGTCCCCCTGGAAGGGCTCCTTACCTCGGAGGCTGAAATGGTGCGCGAGTTCGTGGAAGCCGAAGAAATAATCGCCGGCAGCTTCCGCGCGGGTGCGATCCTGTTTGACCGCGAGGCTATTACCATTAACGACGTGGGCGGAATCAAGATTTTGGGGGAAGAAGACGATTTGAGGCGGGTCGAGGAGACCCTCCGCGCGGATCCATCCATCAAAGTGTTGGACCGGGAAGATTATCGCGGCGATTATGAAGCCACGAGCCTCGTTTTGGAAATCCCGTGGGACCCGGGGGCGATTTGCAGAAAATACCGGGAAAGCAGGCATTGGGAGAAATACTTTAACCGCGGCATTCCGGAATCGGAGCTGATAAAAGGGCTCGAACCGTTGCTCGAAGGGGCCGAACCGCGCATTAATATCGAGTTGATCCTGTCCACCTATGGGGCGATGGTGGAATCGGAACTCGGAAACAGCATACACGAGGAAAGAATCATCGCGCAGCGGGACAGCAGGGTCTACAAGGGCTATATTCCGATGAACGTCGAGTTTTTGCTGGAATACCTTTTCGCCGTCGGCTTCAGCCCGGGAATGAATATCGAGCCCCTGCCCATAAAGCTGTGGGGCCGATACCTGCCCGACACCCTCGTCATGTACATCCGCCGCCTCTATCGGCTGCCGGAATTCGACCTCTTCTATTGACGCCGCCCTTACTCCCGAACGATATCGATAATGGTGATTTCAGGCGGGGCAAGCACCCGGCAGGGTGGCCCCCATGTGGCGGAGCCGCGGCTCGTGTACAGGATGGACCCTTTTTCGAGAAAATAGGGACCGTTTTGCAGGGGATAGATATACTCGGAGAAAAGCCGGAAAGGGAACAACTGCCCGTAATGGGTATGCCCGGACAACTGCAGATCGTAGAGCCCCATGCTTTCGCGCGCCGCGTCGGGCCGGTGCTTTAGAAAGAGCGTAAACAAGCCGTTTCGGGCCTTTTCGAGGAGCAGCCTTTCATCAACCGGCGCCCCCGCGGCGGGATCATCCACCCCGACTATGTTGATCACGTCGGCCACAACCCGCGCCTCGCCTCTCAAAACGGTAAAGCCGAACTCCCGCTCCGCCTTGATTGAATCGGCAAGCCCCACGTAGACTTCATGGTTTCCCGTAACGGCCCATTTGCCGAACCGCGGGTTAACTTCTCCAAACAGCGCGGGAAGCCTGCCCAGCCTGTCCATGTCGCCGTCAACGAGATCGCCGGTGCTGACAAGTATGTCCGGGGCTTCGGCCTTCACCCTGTCCAGGATGGGTTCGATACTCCCCTCCCCCACCAGCAGCCCGAGGTGGATGTCCGATATCTGGGCGATCCTCACGCGCTCGATCCCCTCGGGAAGCTTGGCGGTGCGGAACGTCAGCCTTTCCACCCGAAGCGAGCGGGCTTCGAAAATGCCGTAAACGATTATCGCCAGAGAAACCAGCAAAACGCACAGCGCCGTCTTTCTGCCGGTAAATACGGGAAGTTCCGTGCCGGCGGCGAGATTTACCAGCCTGAAGACGACCCCGACGATCCCAACCAGCAGGAAGAGCAAAAAAGTATAAAACAGGTACCCGAACCAGGGATAGCCGATGTGGGCGACAATACGGGCCAGGGTGTAATGATCGCTTTTTTCGAGAAGGCGCGTGGCCACCGGAGCGAAAACCATAAGGGCGAGAAAGAGTATGAAACCCAGATGAAACGCGCGGCCCTTGGGAAGGAGGACCCTTGCCCGCGAGTAGAAAAAGGCGTGCATCAGGGAATAGAGGGACAGAAAAGTCAGGACGAATAGTGTCATATCCAGGGCAGGCCGAGGGAAAAGGGTTTAGTGGTTCAAGTGCGGACTTTATCGCTCACGCCAGGTACATTGTCAACCTGGTTATGACGATCCGGCTTACCCCCTATAATCTTGGGAACCGCAACGTAATCACTTTTACATTTCATGAGTTCGTCCGTAGTTCGCAGTTCGTAGGATGGGTGGAGCGCCCCGCGCAACCCATCGCCTCAGGAGTGAGTGATGGGTTGCGC
>JBAQYM010000132.1:0-7522 GCA_049300095.1 Syntrophobacteraceae bacterium | reverse complement strand
GGCCAAAACAGGGCGGAGGTCTCCCCTCCCTTGGCGGGAGGGGCTGGGGGAGGGGGTCGTAAGTACTTGAAAATTCGACACCCTCCCCTAACCCCTCCCATCGCGGGGAGGGGGACTCGCGTGCGGCTCAATAGTGGCGCAGCCTGAATATTTCTTTGGGGAACAGCCCTGGCGGAAGCGACTGACAGTTGCCGGGTCGGGGTATTGCAGCAAGGACAATTGATGACACACCGGATGGGCAAATTCTTCTCTCGCCTCTGGTCGCCGGAAAGCGGCCCCTATGCTCTGCTCGTCATTGTGCTGGTCACGGCTTTCGTACTGGCCCCACTCCTTTCCGCGCGGCTGGTGGCCCCCCTCATCCTCGAAGTCGCCTTTTCGCTGATCCTGGTTTCGGGCGCCTTCAGCCTTAGTTCAAGGACATCCGTTCGGTTGATCGCGCTCATCTTCGGCCTGCTCTCGCCCAGCATGCGGTGGCTGGGGGAGACGGTCTCCGGAAAGGCGATTTTCGCGGCGGACATATTGATCTCCGTGGGAATGCTCGTATTTTTTGTAGGGCTGATCTTTGCGGGCTTTGTCGTCAAGGGGCGCGCCACGGGGCATCGCATCGTGGGGGCCGTGACCGTCTACCTCATGCTCGGTATCGTGTGGGCGCGGCTGTTCGAGGTGGTTGAACTGCTGAGCCCCGGCTCGTTCCGTACTCCAGAGGGAGAGACTCTCAACCCCGCCACCCTGACGTACTTCAGCTTTGTCACGCTTGCCACGATGGGGTACGGGGACATCTCGCCCGTCAATATCGTGGCGCGCAATCTCGCCGTGCTCGAAGCGGTTACGGGTCAGCTCATGCTGGTGATCCTGATCTCTCGACTGGTGGCGGAGGGATCGGAAGAATCGGAGAAGGACCAGGGCGGGTGATACTAAGTTGCGCTCAAGATGGTGCCGATATCCGCGCCTCACAAAATCCCCCCTGCCCCCCTTTAGAAAAGGGGGGCAGGGGGGATTTTAAACGCAACTCGGTATGAGAGCCGGGCGGCGAAGGGGTGGAACATGATCATTATTGCGGCCTTCGTGCTGCTGATCTTTTTCTACAGCCTGGTATCCAAGAGGCTCGAGCACACCATCCTGACCGCGCCGATAGTGTTCACGGCGGCGGGGATGCTGCTCGTTCTCACGCTGCCCGTGCTGAGCGAACTGGAAGCGGACCGTGAGTCCTTTCTCCTGCTCGCCGAGGTCGGCCTGGTTCTGCTGCTCTTCTCCGACGCCTCGCGCATCAACCTGCGCGTCCTCAAGCACAATACGCTGCCCACCAGGTTACTCGGGATCGGCATGCTGCCGACGATCCTGCTCGGGGCGATCTGCGCGGCCATGGTGTTTCCCCAGTTGTCGGTCTGGGAAGCGGGCATTCTTGCCGCCATCCTGGCGCCGACCGACGCCGGCCTGGGCGAGGTTGTCGTGAGCAGTCCGCGGGTGCCGGTGCGCATTCGCCAGGCGCTCAGCGTGGAAGCGGGTCTAAACGATGGATTATCCGTCCCGTTTCTCCTGTTCTTCATCACCTTGGCCGGCGCCGGCACGGAGGACACGAGCGGGGTCCTGGTCCGGTTTATGGTCGAGCAACTCGGATTCGGCGCGCTGGTCGGTCTGGGAGTCGGCCTGGCGGGCGGCTGGCTCCTCGGCATTGCGCGGCGCAGGGGATGGATGGCGGGACCCCTTCAGCAACTCGGGCTCGTGGCCCTGCCGCTCCTGTGCGTGCTGGGGTCCAAACCCGTCGGCGCGAGCATGTTCATTGCCGCATATGTCGCCGGGCTCGCGGTCCAGGTTGGGTTCAAGGAAGCCGGTGAGCAAAGCCTCGAATTCACCGAGAGTTGGGGGCGGCTGGTCAATTTTTTTGTATTCTTTCTTTTCGGCATGTTTGTCGCCCGTGCACTGGATCAATTCAGCCTGCTCTTCGTCGCATACGGGGTCATCAGCCTGACGGTGGTGAGGATGCTTCCGGTTGCGATTTCGCTGGTCCGAACCGGGCTGAGCACGGCCACGGTGCTCTTCATGGGATGGTTCGGTCCGCGCGGGCTGGCCTCCATCGTCCTGGGCCTGGTCTATCTCGAGCACGAGTCCCGGCTGCCCGGGGAATCGGTCATACGGCTGGCGGTGATGGTGACCGTCTTTTTGAGCATCTTCTGCCATGGGTTTTCCGCATTGCCGGGGATCGGCCTCTATGCGCGAAAGGTCGCCGCTCTGGACGCCGCCGCGCCCGAAAATCTGGCCGTGTTCGGCCCGAATCCCGTCAAAGAATAAAGTCGACGGCGCTTCAAGCGGGCAAGGATTCTAACCCTGGTGGAAGTATCTGATATAAAGACGCTGATGAAGACAGACGTTATCGTGATCGGGGCGGGCGCATCCGGGTTGATGTGCGCCATCGAGGCGGGCAAGCGGGGCCGCTCGGTCCTTGTCCTGGAACACACGGGGAAAATAGGCGCCAAGATCGCTATTTCGGGCGGTGGCCGCTGCAACTTCACAAACAGGGTCGTCGGCCCCGAGAACTACATCTCCAAGAACCCCCACTTTGCCACATCCGCGCTCTCACGTTTTACCCCGCCTGATTTTCTCGCCATGCTCGAGAGGCGCCAAATCAGGTTCGAGGAACGGGAGAAGGGCAGGTTGTTTTGCAGCGAGAATTCGCGGCGAATCGTCGACATGCTCAAGGCCGAGTGCGACGGGGCATCGGTAAGATTGCTGCTCGACTGCGGGATCTCGGAAATACGCCGGGGCGAAAATTTTTCGGTTGCCACAAACCGCGGGATCTTTCATGCCGGGTCGCTTGTCGTCGCAACGGGAGGCCTGGCCCTGCCCTCCATCGGGGCAACCAATTTCGGGTACGCGGTAGCCAGGCAATTCGGAATGAAAGTCACCGCCCTCAGGCCCGCGCTCGTCCCGCTGAGGTTCGGCCGGGAGGATGCGGAGGCGTTTAGCGCCCTGAGCGGCATCAGCATTGATTGCATCGTGAGCTATAAGGGCGTGGGCTTTCATGACAATATCCTCTTTACCCACAAGGGGCTGAGCGGCCCCGCCGTTCTCCAGATCTCCTCCCACTGGGACCGCAACGGCAGCATTTCGGTCGATCTTCTCCCCGGCGTCGACATTTACCGCATTCTCATGGAGAAACGCCACAGCCGGATGCTTCCTGCCACTGTGCTCGCTCTGCACCTGCCCGCCCGTTTTGTGAAGACGTGGTGCGATCTCCGCTTCAAATCCAAACCGCTCAACCAGTACGCGGCGGAAGAACTCGAGTCGCTTGCGCGCGGCCTGCACGACTGGCGGATACGGCCCACGGACACCGAGGGTTTCAACAAGGCCGAAGTGACGCTGGGAGGCGTCGACACGAGCGAGCTTTCATCAAAGACGATGGAATCCAAGAGAGCGCCCGGCCTGTATTTCCTGGGAGAACTCATCGATGTGACGGGTCATCTGGGAGGATATAACCTCCACTGGGCCTGGGCCTCCGGGCATGCGGCGGGGCAGGCCGTGCGCTGACATTACGGAGAATGTGGCGGCCGAAGCCCTGGATGCAGACCGACTAATACCAATGTGCGTTCAAGATGTGCGCAGGTCGATGGGTTTCGCTCCGCTTCACCCATCCTGCATCTCGTCCCGTGGCCGTGTTGGTTCGGAGTTCCTGGGATGGTGAAGTTCGTAGGATGGGTGAAGCGGAGCGAAACCCATCAGATTAATCTTGAGCGCAACGCAGTATAAACATCGTCGTTAAGAGAGGTGGCCCACCCCGGCTCGTCATCAACCTCCAGCTCCGACGAGGACGTTTTCCCTCCTGGATTCAATCCATGATTGCCCCTCGAAACAGCGGTCCAGCAGCGCACTTGCCAGCATGTTGCAGATGTGTCGATGACTTGTCTCAACAATCGCAATGATTACTGTTTAATAAATTAAGAACATTGCCGATTGCAACCGGAGGGCGTCGAGGCCGCCGTGAGGACCTTCGGAGAAGTTGTATCGCGTGAGCGGCGCCGTTATTTGTTCGGGTTGCGAATTTCTGAAGAGGCCGTCCACGGTGAGAAAAGCCTCCTTGCTCTCCAATCATTTCGAGGGTCGCGCCATACAGTCCTGCTCACAGCAATTAATCCGGGCAGGGTAAGGAGGAAAACGATGGCATCCAGCGCTAACGGCGGGGCAAGTCCCCGCCTTTTAACTCCTGATAATTGCTTGCTTCTTTTGATCGACCACCAGCCCCAGATGGCTTTTGCAACCCATTCAATCGATGGTCAAACGCTCGTAAACAACGTGACCGGCCTTGCAAAATCCGCAAAGGTCTTCGGTGTTCCCACCATTTTGACGACCGTTGCGGCGGAGAGTTTCAGCGGTCCGCTTTTTCCACCGGTTCAGGCGGTTTTTCCGAATCAAAGGCCTATTGACCGCACCACGATGAACGCCTGGGAAGATGCGAACGTGGTCGCGGCAGTGAGAAAAACCGGGCGCAAGAAGCTCGTCATCGCTGCTCTGTGGACGGAGGTGTGCTTGGCTACCGCCGTTCTTTCCGCCCTGGACGATGGTTTTGAGGTTTACATCGTAGCCGATGCTTCCGGCGGCGTGACCCGCGAAGCTCATGAGACGGCCATCCAGCGGATGATCCAGGCGGGGGCCGTTCCCATGACTTGGCTTCAGGTGCTGCTGGAATGGCAGCGGGACTGGGCGCGCACCGAGACATACGATGCGGTGATGGGGGTGGCCAGGGAACACGGCGGGGCCTACGGGCTCGGGATCAACTATGCCAAAGCCATGTTTGGAGCGCACGAAGGCGAAGAGCGAAAAGCCGCCTGACAAATCTGTAACCGATCACCGCGGGGACCCCGATCCGGGGTCTCTGTGGCGTACGGTTACACAGGTTCTGCCAATAGGGGAGCGGACCGCCGCGGGTCCCATCACATTGCCGACGGCGCGGTAAGGAGGCGCGGTATGGACTTGCAAGAGACCGCCGGCCGCCGGGCTTCGGCTGTCAGCATCGATGGAACAGCGCCGCGATGCGGGGCGGAAAGGACTACATACAATGCATGCGGATATTATTCTTATGAACGGCCGCATTACGACGCTGAACAACGACAATCCGGAAGTCTCCGCCGTGGCCGTAAAAGACGGACGTTTCCTTGCCGTTGGGTCGGAAGCGGAAATGATGGCTTTCAGGGGAGACGGAACACGGGTTGTCGACCTTCATGGCCGCAGGGTCATTCCGGGCTTGAACGATTCTCATATTCACGTCATCCGTGAAGGGCTCAACTATAACATGGAACTGCGCTGGGACGGCGTCCCCTCGCTTGCCGACGCGATGAGAATGCTTCGCGATCAGGCGCGGCGCACTCCTCCGCCCCAGTGGGTGCGGGTGATCGGAGGGTGGTCGGAATTTCAATTCGCGGAGCGGCGAATGCCCACGCTCGATGAGATCAACGAAGCAGCCCCCGAGACCCCGGTCTTTGTCCTCCACCTCTACGACCGCGCTTTTCTCAACCGCGCGGCCCTGCGCGCCCTCGGGTATACGAGGGAGACCCCGGAGTTTTCGGGCGGTGAAATCCAGCGGGACCGGAACGGGGACCCGACCGGGCTTCTCATCGCGCGTCCCAATGCGTCCATCCTCTACGCAAGCCTTGCCAGGGGCCCGAAGCTTTCGTACGAGGACCGGCTCAATTCGTCGCGCCATTTTATGCGGGAGCTCAACCGCCTGGGGATCACCAGCGTGATCGATGCGGGCGGCGGCTTTCAAAATTATCCCGACGACTACGGGGTGATCGAGGACCTGGCGCGAACAGGCGATCTTACCATCCGGTTTGCCTACAATCTTTTCACCCAACGCCCCAAAAAAGAACTCGATGATTTCAAAGCCTGGCTGACCATGACCGAACCGGGCAAGGGGGATGACTTCTTCCGGATGAACGGGGCAGGTGAGATGCTCGTTTTCTCCGGGGCGGATTTCGAGGATTTCCTGCAGCCCCGGCCGGACCTTCCCCACGATATGGAAAAGGGGCTCGATGCGGTGGTAAGGCTCCTGGTGGAACACCGGTGGCCTTTCCGGCTCCATGCCACCTATGATGAGTCCATCGCCCGATTTTTGACCGTATTCGAGCAGATCGACCGTGAAATCCCTTTCCGGGGATTGCGATGGTTTTTCGACCATGCCGAAACCATAAGCGATCGCAATATCGAGCGGGTAAAGGCGCTCGGGGGTGGAATAGCGATTCAGGATCGCATGGCGTACCAGGGGGAGCATTTCCTCAAAAGGTATGGGGCTGAAGCGGCGCGGCGCGCGCCTCCCGTCGTCCGGATGCTCGAAATGGGGGCGCCCGTGGGGGCCGGGTCGGATGCAACGAGGGTCTCGAGCTACAACCCCTGGGTTAGTCTCTATTGGCTTGTCACGGGGAAAACGGTCGGCGATACACCACTTTATCCGGTCTCGAACCGTTTGGACCGGTTGCGGGCCCTTCGGCTCCACACGCTCGGGAGCGCGTGGTTTTCAGGCGAAGAAGGCAAGAAAGGATCTATCGAAGCGGGGAAGCTCGCCGATCTTTCCGCCCTGACGGAAGATTACCTCTCGGTTCCCGAAGAGCGCATAAAACACCTCGAATCCGTTCTCACCATTGTGGGCGGCAAGGTGGTCCACGGCTCCGGGGAGTTCGCCGCCCTTGCGCCTCCCGAGCCGCCCGTGAGCCCGGATTGGTCGCCTGTCAAAATCTACAAGGGATACCACCGCCCCGGCAGAATCTATGAGCGCGCCGCTTGAGGCTTGCTCTTCAGCCAGGTGTTTCGAAAATGCCCAAAGCCCCTGTTCCGGCGGAAGGAGGCCACCATGGCAGATATCACTAAACTGATCGTGGGCGCCTGGCGATTGGTCCGCCTTATCAGCATCGATTCGGATGGAAAAAAGGAATATCCCTTCGGAGAAGATGCTGTCGGGTACATCCACTACAGCGATACCGGCATCATGGCGGTACAGATAAGCAGAAAATCCAGGGGAGAGGCAAAAGATCTCTCGCGGCGAAAGAACGATTATTTAGCCTATTTTGGGAGATACGAAGTCGATACCGCGAAACAAGTCGTCCGCCACTTTGTCGAAGGGCAACTCTTTCCGGGCGATCACCCGGAGGTGCTGGAGAGAAAATACCGGTTCGAGGGCGATCTCATGTCCCTGAAACCATTGGACGGGACCAATCGGGAGATTCTGTGGCGGCGGTGGTTTCGTCAACTTGATTTGGCCCACTTTGATATTTTCATTTGGCCCACCCCAAAGCCTGTTTTTCAGATTCGTTTTATAAAACCGAACGATCCCCACTTCGGTGTTTCCGCTTCTGGTTCTCCAAAGACTTCTTGTTGATCAGTCCAGCCCCCAAAATTGAGGGTTGCCGGTGGAGTTTCAACCTCCACCGGCCAAGTTGGCATCGATAGCTGGAAGGAGGGGATCTGTTACGGGATTTTTCATTTTTTGCCGCCTTTCTTTTTCTCCAGCGTTCTTCGGAACCGGTAGGATTCGTTT
>JBAQYM010000131.1:0-69219 GCA_049300095.1 Syntrophobacteraceae bacterium | reverse complement strand
GCGCAACCCATCAGGCACTCCTGAGGCGATGGGTTGCGCGGGGCGCTCCACCCATCCTACGAACTACGAACTACGAACTACGAACGAACTCATGAAATGTAAAAGTTATTACGTTGCGCTTCCTTTGTTACGGCCCCGGCAGGTCAGACACAGTTGAAAACTTCTTCATCACCGGGAGCGAACAAAAGTCCCCCGGTTCATGATTCTTAAGCGCAATACCGTTCATTTAAGGCAGGCTGCGCGTGGGGACTCCATTTCCGGCCTGCCGTCCGATCAAGGCCCCTTACTCCCCGGCAAACAGGACGGCACTTTCTTAAGGCGGGGGCATTTGGATGCATATGAAGCTTATAGACGTTCAGCGCATGGACTTTCGTGACCGGGTACCGCGCCGGCGTTGCCTTGGCGGTTGAATATTCGTTGTGTTTCCGCCTTATTTCGATGTAAATATGAACCGATATATCTAAACATGGACCAAAAATTCTATCCCGCAGCCATAATGACAGGAAGGACGGAAGTGCGGACTAACTGGAAAGGGATAATCCTGGCCGGCGGTTCGGGTACTCGTCTCTACCCGATAACCAAAGCTATCAGCAAACAGCTCCTGCCGGTTTATGACAAACCGATGATTTATTACCCGCTCTCGGTCCTGATGCTGGCGGGGATAAGGGATGTTCTCGTTATCTCGACCCCCCAGGACCTCCCCAAGTTCAAGGTCCTGCTCGAAGACGGCAGCCAGTGGGGCATGCGGTTTTCCTATATCGAGCAGGAGTACCCCGCGGGTCTTGCACATGCCTTCATCCTTGGGAAAGAATTTATCGGGAACGACAGGGTGTGCCTGATCCTGGGCGATAATATCTTTTACGGTCACGGGTTCCAAAGCATTCTGGACCGAGCCGCCCAATTGGAATCGGGCGGGCTGGTATTCGGCTACTACGTTAAGGACCCCGAACGCTACGGCGTCGTCGACTTCGATGAATCGGGCAAGGTCCTCGGCATCGAGGAAAAACCCGCCCGCCCCAAATCGAACTATGCCGTTCCAGGGCTTTACTTTTTTGACAATCGCGCCTCCGAAATAGCATCGGGTCTGAAACCTTCCGCCCGCGGCGAGTTGGAAATCGCGGACCTCATCACTACCTACCTGAAATGGGGTGAGCTCCGGGTCGAGTTGCTCGGGCGCGGGTTCGCCTGGCTCGACACGGGAACTCACGACTCTTTGCTGGAAGCCTCCACCTTTGTCGAGACCATCGAGAAGCGCCAGGGACTCAAGATAGCCTGTGTCGAGGAAATCGCCTACCGCATGGGCTATATCGGCAGGGAGCAGTTGCGCAAACTCGCCGAGCCGTTGATGAAAAACGGGTATGGACAATATGTGATCAGCTTGCTGGACTGACAAATCGTCCGCGCGGAGTAATATAAATATTCATGTACTGAATTTATTCTTTATTTGAGGCGGAGCAAAATTGATGAGAACTGCCATGCGCGATACTTTGATAATCTGCCTTCTCCTTTTTCTGGCCGCGTGCGGCGCGTCGCCCGAGACCAAGAAGGCGCGCCACTTTGAAAACGGCGACAAGTTTTTGGAACAGAAACAATATAAGGAAGCCGCAACCGAGTACGGGAATGTCCTCAAAATTGACCCAAACAACAAGAATGCCTACAAGAAACTGGCCTCGATCTCATTGCTCACCGGTGAGTTGGGTAAGAGCCTGTCTTTCCTGCTGCGAGCCAGGGGAGTCGATCCCGAGGATATCGAGGTAAGATTGCAGATAGCCAGGCTCCAGCTTGCGGCCGACAGGTTGAAAGAGAGCCGCGCGGAAGTTGAGTTCATCCTCGAAAAGGACCCTCAGAACGCGGAAGCATGGGGTTTACTGGCCGATGTGGCGAGAACGCCCGCCGATGTTGCGGACGCGATTGCCCGTTTCAAGGAATTGCAGCCCAGTCCCGCGAATCTTCCCAAATACAACCTTGCCCTTGGCCAGCTATATCTTAAAAAAGGCGAATTCCGCAACGCGGAGAATTCTTTCCTCGAGGCCCTCAGCGGGGATTCCAACTTCGTTGAGGCCCATCTGGGTTTGGGTGACCTGGCTGCCATCAGGAAAGATTACCGGGCCGCCGAACAGGAGTACCGGGCGGCTGCCGACCTGGTTCCGGGAGTCACCCCCGTGCACATGAGGCTTGCCGATTTTCACCTTTTCATGCGCAACCCCGACCAAGCCAGGCAAGTTCTGACAAGCGCATTGGAGCGGAACCCGAACTATGTGCCCGCGCTTCACCGGATGGCCCGAATCGCCCTGGGGGAACAGAATCTGGATGGGTGCGCAAAATATCTCGATCTGATTCTTCAAAAAGATCCCTCGAACCTGGACGCACAAATCACTCGCGGCCAGTTGCTGCTTGCCCGAAATGAGCCTGTCGAAGCCGAAAAGCTCCTCGTCGAGATTACGCGGGCCAATCCGGAACTGCCGTTCCCGAAATTCCTGCTCGGTTTGGCGTACATGGGCAAAGGGGACCTCGTTAACGCCAGGACATCTCTAAAAAGCGCGGTCGAGATGGATCCAAACCTTACGGATGCGGCGTTTCGCCTCTCGGAAGTCTATGTCCGGAGCGGTCTTTATCGGCCGGCATACGAACTGTTGCTCGAATTGTCGGCGAAGGACACCGGCAATATGGAAGTCTTTGTCTTCCTGTCGGAAGCTGCCAGAAGTCCCGCCGAGATTACCGCCGCGGTGAAGCGCATGGAAGGGGTCGAGTTCCACTTTCGAGAGAACTCCCGATTCAATCTGGCGCTGGCATCGCTCTATCTCAAGAGCAACGAAATCGAGAAGGCGGAGCAACACCTCAAGCGCGTGCTGGCCAAAGAGCCCGACTCCGTCGATGCCCACGCCCTGATGGGGCAGTTGCTCATGACGAGAAAAGACCCCAAACAAGCGGAAGCGGAACTCAGAAAAGCCGCCGAAAGTTCTTCCGGGGCCTCGGGGGCGCAGGTGCTGTTGGCCGAATTCTACTACGGCAACAACAAGAAGGCGGAAGCAAAGAAGATACTCACGGATATCCTCGCCAAATCGCCCGATTTTTTCCCGGCCTCTTTTTCCCTCGCGAAAATGGCTTTCGAGGAACGTGATCACGCGGAAGCGACAAGGCTGCTTGGCACGGTTTTAAAGAGTAACCCATCCTACCTGGATGCCCTGCTTTTGAGGGCACAGGTGAACCTCGCCCAAAACAAGTCGACGGAGGCTTCACAGGATCTCGAACAGGCCCTGGTAATCAATCCCCGCTCTTACTTCGCCCACTACCTTACGGGCATAGTGATGCTGCAGATGGGCAATGCCGCACGCGCAAAGGCCTCGTTTAACGAAGTGCTCAGGCTCGAGCCCGGTTTCCTCGATCCCAGAATCCGGCTCGCCGAACTCGACCTTGCCGCCGGGGCCTTCGAGCAGGCCATAACCAACCTGGAGTATGTGCTCGATAAGGGACGCAAGGAACCCGCTATATACCTGCTCCTCGGGTCGGCGTACATTGGCGGAAAAGATCCCGCGAAAGCGGAAGGCGTCTTACGCAATTACCTCAAAAGCGCCCCGCTGGACCCCAACGCCAAACACATGCTGGGCCTTGCCCTGACCGCCCAGGGCAAACACGAGGAGGCGGCCGGATACTTCGAGGACGCTCTCAAAATGCTCCCGGAATCCGTCCCCGCGCTCACGCAACTGGTTTTCATCGACCTTAGGAACAATAATAGAGATCAGGCCCTAAGACGCGTCACAAAACAGCTTGAACTCTCCCAGCCGTCGGGATTCTACCAACTCCTGGGCAAGGTCCATTTGATGCGCGGTGAATACGACCAGGCCGAGAAGGCGTACTTGAAAGCCATAGAACTCGATCCCGGTGTCGTCTTCTACTACCTGGAACTGATCCAGGTCTACAATGCCTCGAAACGATACGACCAGGCGGCGTTGAAATTGGAAGAGGCGACGAAGCGGGACCCCAAGAATATTGCGACTCTCATGCTGGCGGGCGTATTCCATGAACAACGAAACAACATTCCAAAGGCACGGGAGGCATACGAGGCGGTTCTTTCGATAAATCCGGGTTTTGCCGCGGCGGCTAACAATCTTGCATATATATACTGCGAGTACACGGGCGATGCCGAAAAGGCCGTCAAACTGGCGCGGACGGCCAAGGATGGGGCGCCTAACGATCCCAATATCGCCGACACGCTCGGATGGGCGCTCTATAAGAACGGCAACTTCGACTGGGCGCTGACCTATCTCCAGGAGAGCGCGGCGAAAATTCCGGAAAATGCCGAGGTCCAATTCCACCTGGGAATGACGCAGTACCAACTGGGCAACATGGAGGAGGCCAAGAAGGCCCTGACTCGAGCCCTCGAGATCAAGCCGGACTTCCGGGGCGCACCGGAAGCACAAAAGATCTTGATCGAATTACAGAAATAACTCGTGGCCATAATAACTCGTGGCCATCCGGAAACTATCATTCGAAGCCGGTCAAGGAAGAGAGACCTTTGCATAATACTCAAATCTCGTCGTCCCGGCGGAAGCCGGGACCCAGGAAGCGTTGAAAAACCTCTTATGGAACTTCATTGGATCAATGAAGTTCCATGCTCGTTCAAACCCTGTCCGAGGACTGGGCGGCTCCGCTGGATTCCGGCTTCCGCCGGAATGACGTTGGGATAGTCATGCGAAGGTCTCGGGGAAAACGCCGGTCGCCCGTTTCGGATGCGGGTGGGGAAATCAGATTTGCCGGGGCTGTCGCAACGCTTTCGGCATCATGTGTGGAAATCCGGGTAACGGCACTGAATGTATTTCGAGATCGCCAATATCAATCGAGTGCTCGCCGTTGCCGGCATATGCCTATGTGCCGGGACGGCTTTTTTTGCCTTTTTTTTGCGGGAATTCCGGTCGTTTCCCTATCGTTTCTTCGGCATCGGGATGGTGGCCCTCGCGGCCGAAACGCTCTTTAACCTGTTCTGCCGGGAAGCCGTTTTGCCGTCGGATGCCCTGGCATGGCAGCAATGGGGCCTGACGGCGGCGGCATTTGTTCCCGCAAGCTGGCTTCTTTTCAGCTTCAGCTATGCCCGCCTGAATTACAGGGAGTTTTTGAAAGGATGGAGGTGGGCGATCCTCGCCTTTCTCGCGGCCCCCCTTCTACTGGTCTTTGCCGCCCGGGACATCCTTTTTGTCGAGTCCATGGTCATATACGTGCCCGACGACTGGATATTCCCGCTCGGCTGGTCGGGATACAGCCTCCACATCCTTTTCCTGCTTTCATCGGCCCTCATTCTCGCCAACCTCGAGAAGACCCTTCGCACCTCTTACGGCGCCATAAGGTGGCAGATAAAGTTTTCCGTCCTCGGGGTGGGCGCCCTCTTTGCCACGCGCATATATACCTGCACCCAGGTCTTGCTGTTCTCGAACCTCAACACGCATCTCTTGACTATCAACAACTCCATACTGGTTGCCGCAAACGCCCTGATAATCGTTGCCGCCGTTCGCAGCAGGCTTCGCAATGTAAACATTTTTGTTTCCCAGGAGCTGCTGTACAGCTCGTTCACCATCTTGGTGATCGGGGTGTATCTGCTGATGGTGGGGATAATTGCCAAAGTGGCGATTCACTTTGGCGTAAGCGAAATAATCTTCCAGAATGCTTTCATTATTTTTATCGTCCTGCTCGGAGTCGTCGCCCTGCTCCTCTCGGTGCACATGCGGTATCTGATAAGGCAATTTGTCCACCGTCACTTTCGACGGCCCTATTACGACTACCGAAAGTTATGGACCCAGTTCAGCCAGAAGACCGCATCATTTACCGATACCAGGCAACTGTGCGCCGCCGTCGCCAAGATCGTCTCGGAGACTTATCTGGCGTCGGCCGCCAGTATCTGGCTTATCGACGAGGACCTCAAGCAACCGGTCTTGACCGGCTCGACCGCCCTTTCACTCAATCAGACGGGACTTTCCGAAATGGAGCGCGCATTGGCGCCGCTTATGGATAGAATGCGGTCCCGGCAGGAAGCGTTCGACTTAAATTCGGAGTGGGACTCCCTATCCGAGATTTCCGCAGGGACCATGGAGGAGGCCCAAATCCGGTACTGCGCTCCCCTGAACGCGGGGGGAGAGTTCGTCGGGATGCTGACCTTGAACGACCGGACCGGGCAGCCGTTTTCGGTTGAAGATTTCGATCTCATGAAGATCTTTGCCGACCAGGCCGCCGTATTGATCTTGAACCACAAGCTTTTCGAGAGCCTGGGGCAGGCGAAAGAAATGCAGGCCTTTCAGACCCTGTCGGCCTTTTTCGTCCATGACCTCAAGAATATTGCCTCCACCCTGTCCCTGACCCTCCAGAATCTTCCCGTCCATTATGATAATCCCGAGTTTCGTAAAGACGCACTCAAGGTCATTTCGAACAGCCGGGAAAAGATACAGAACATGTGCGGCCAACTCTCGCTGCTCAACCAGAAGTTCGAGTTGCAACGATGCGAATGTGACCTGAACGCAATCGTCTCCTCCACCCTGTCGAGTCTCAACCTGACCTGCGAGGTCGCAACAGAGCTCAATCCCCTTCCCATGGCCGGCCTCGATCCCGACCAGATCCAGAAGGTAGTGCTCAACCTTATCCTCAACGCGAACGAATCGACCGACGGCCAGGGCCTCATCCGGGTTGAAACCTGCCGGGACGGGGCCAACCTGGTCTTTTCGGTGACCGACCGCGGTTGTGGAATGTCCCGGGAATTTATCCGGAGAAATCTCTTCCGCCCCTTCATGACCACAAAAGATTCCGGATCGGGCATCGGACTATACCAATGCAAGATGATAGTCGAAGCCCACGGGGGCAGAATCGAAGTCATCAGCCGGGAAGGCTCCGGAAGCACCTTCCGGGTATTGCTGCCCATAACATCCGATCAGGCCTGACCTACCGCACCGCTTGTTTCTCCCGTCGGGACCGCTCAGCGATATCCACCCTCCGCACATGCACGGACATGAAAATAGTGTCCGGATACTTTACAGATTGCGCGCGCCACCCTCGGTTCAGATAAGATATCGTATTTACTTATATTTCCAATCCACTGCGCACTAACGCGGACTTCCTGGCCGTTAATGCGTCTAAATAGTTTACATTCCGCAACAGGTCCGCACTTGCGGGAAGTATCACGGCCTAGTGGTATGCCCATTACTTTTACCTATAAACTCGGCAACTTATCTTTACACCCGACCACACTTCCCCTTGTGGCACCCCACTTGCAAAAGAGGATGGCAAGCCCACAGGCGGTTCAATTTGACCAGGACATGGCAGTTTTCAAATATTCGGAGGAGAAAATCGATGAAAGCAAGACTTCTTTTATTGGCCCTGATAATCATTCTGCCGTTGAGCATTACGGCGGCGGCCCAAGCCACTCCGACCCTCATCATTTCGGACGGATTCAGTACGTTCTCTGTAGCCGATGGCAGCGCGGGTGATTTCAACCCCAACGCGGGGCAAATCAGCGCCTTCGGAACGGTGGGCAATTATACGCTCAGCGGCTTTTCGGCCAACTATAGCCTTGTCGGCGGTAATCTCACGATGAACTGGTCCGGATCGGTTGCGTGGAACGGCGCGGGGCCGAGCAATAATTTGACCATTTCATTCACCGAGACGGCGAATCTGGGCTTTTCAAACGGCAACATTTCCAGCAGTGGGACCCAAGGCACAGGGGGTCTGGTCAGCGGAACAGCGTCCGGTGCATTCAATACCCTTCCGGGAACCGTTTTCGGCGGCCCCCTCACCTTCGACACGAGGCCCGGAAGTACAAATTGGAGTACCGGTCAGTTGTTTGGGGAGACTCCCAACATGACCCAAATTTGGGCGACTACCACGCTAACCTTTTACGGAGCCGGTTCGACCAACCCAACGATGTCCCTTAACGCCTCGGTCCCGGAACCCAGCATCCTTCTTCTCCTCGGCTTTGGATTGGCGAGCGTTGGGCTCATCAGAGCACGCAAGGGGAAATAATCCCTCCACCTGATTTAGCCCTAAAATACAAAAAACGGGGTGTGAAGCCTGAGCTTCATACCCCGTTTTTTGTCCGATCAGTCCAGGGATGTTTGAGTACTTTACACCTCCTTGCGGTCATGGGCTGAGACCTGTGTATAACCAGCCCAACGCGATTCCGGCGGCAGCCGGAATCCAGCGGAGCCGCCCAGTCCTCGGACAGGGTTTGAACGAGCATGGAACTTCATTGACCCAATGAAGTGTCATAAGAGGTTTTTCATCCCTTCCCGGGTCCCGGCGCCTGCCCCGGACCTAATCAGGGGTCCGCCGGGACGGCGAAAGTGGAGTATTGCGTAAAGGTCCCCGGCTGTAATGACACGCGGCGGCGTCCAAGCATTGAAGAGTGCGACGGTAGATGTAGGCGGGCAAGATAAAACCCTTGCCCTCCCGCGGGTCTGCCGGTCTATCATGATAGCGCGGCATTTTGTGAGGCCCGGATAGCGCGGCGCCGGCCGGAACGCAACTACAGCCCGCCGCTATCCCCTGAGCGCTTGCGGGATTTGCTAAGATCCGGGATTAAGATTGGATGGTAGCCTGATCGTGGTCCGGGTTAAAATGCCTGAAGGCGAGCCGTTCCATCTTGGCCAGCAGCAGCATGGCGAGGGAAAGCATGACCAGGGCGAGAAGGAAAAACGGGATGCCGCCGCTCGTATGGAGGCTCCCGCTCATGATCCTTTTATCCCAGTGAATATAGAGCAGTGTGAGGGTGGTGATTCTGAGCCCGTTTTTGAACGGCGCAATGAGCAGGCTGAAGATCACGAGAAGCACCTTCCCGGCATACGTTCGAAGAAAGAAATGGCCGTAGAGAAGGCTGACCAGCACCAGGGCAAGACTCGACCTGATACCGCTGCACTGCTCAGCCACCTCGATGCTGATTTCCGGAAGTCTCAGAACAAAACCTTCCCTGATGGGGTAGACGCGCAGCAAATCCATCACCCAAACGGTAGAGGCAGTTGAAAGGGTCTGCAAATAGAGGATCACTTTCGTCAACAGGAAATCGGGAATCGGGATCGTAAACAGGAGTAAACAAATCGAGAAGGAGGCTTTCCGACACGCCGCCGTCCCGAGAATGCTCAGTGCAATTCCGACAAGGTAGAACGCGGCGGCAAGGAATGTGAGGGAAAAAAAATCATTTTGACCGAGATGCGATTGATTTGCGATTCCATACGCATAAATGCTTCCACTCGCGATCAGCATGAGAATACCCAGTGCCGGCGAGGAATGCGGATCGACGAATATGGATTCTCTGTCCTTGTACAGTAGATATCCAATGATGCAATAGACGACCGGAATATGCGAATAGAGTTCGGACCCGCTAAGAAAGAGCTGCATGGCGGGTTTGCCGAAAACGAATCCCCCCAGTGCAAGAAGCACGACAAGAAGACGCACCCTTTTGCCGTAACTATTTGACATTTATCGGTCCTCAGATCCTCGGATCATTGAAACCGCGCCGGTCGACAGCCTTGCGCGGCCCATCAGGTCTTGAGATACCGGCCAAGGCCGGGCACGGCCGCGACCAATCGGGATATGGGGTGTTGCGGTCCAACGCGGAATGTAAGCTGACGCAGGGAATATACCCCGCTGCAAACTACGAGCAGCAGGCTGGCCACAAGAGCGGCAGTCCCCGCCAGCAGATGCGGGACACAGAACTGCGCGCCGATCAGCAGGGCCGAAGAAGCTATCAGCCGCAAAACGGCCCCCGACCACCGAAAACCGCTGAGCCGAACGGCTATCAAATATAATACTGCGGAATAGCAGGCATAGAGAGCGGCGAACGCCATCGCCACGCCTACGAGGCCCCAATATTTCAGGCCAAACCAGATAAAGAGCAGATGCAGGGTATTTGCAGTGGTTTCCGAGACGGCGAAGGTAATCGAGGCCCCCTTTGCCACCTGGATGTAGCCGATCGGCCAGGAGATCACGCGGCCGAAGACGCCCAGCACAAACCACGGGAGCAGCAGTGCCGCGTCTATAAACTTTCCCGTGTAAAAAATCTGGACGGCCAAAGGGCTGAACGCGAGCGTGGCGAGCAGGCCCGGGAGGGCAAGCAATATGCCCACCTCGGTTTGTTCGTTGACAAGCAGGTTGACGCTGTCGTTGCGCCCGGCAACCGCCGTCAGCCTCGGATAGAAGTCCTGGCCCATGGCATTCAAAACGAAGCCGGCAAATAGACCCGATATGCCCCATGCGGCCTGGTAGATCCCGTTCGCCTCGATTCCCATCCCTTGGGTAATAAGCCCCCTTGTCGCGAATGCAACACCCGCGGTAAGCAGGCCGCCCCACATGAAAGCCATCCCGAGGAAGATCAGGGGACGGGCTTCCCGGGCTATTTCAGTCCACTTTAATACCGCTGGCGGTGCGCTTACCCGGCGAGAGAACCACCAGGAACAGGCGAGGTTCGTTACCGCCGAGCACAGCAGCACGGGTACGATGCCGCGCTCTCCCAGCCAGGCATACAGACCAAGGCTGACCAGGGTGCCGGCCGTCGAAGAAAAGATCATGACCCGCGCCAGGTCCGCAATCCGCCGGGAGCCTTGCAGCAGTGCTGTCTGTCCCCCGGAAACGTTCGAGATCAGCAGGGTCGCCCCGAGGATACCGAGGGCCCACGACCGTTCGGGACTGCCGAAGGCCCAGGTGCTGAGCGGCCCGGCACAGGCGATGGTCAAAAGCCATCCGAGCAGCCCCGTAATCCAGCAGGCGCGCCTCAGGACCAGGACCGTTCGCCCGATCCGGTCGAAGTCATCGCTGCCGTAGGCTTCTGCGACCTGGCGCACCGCACTTGACTGAATCCCGAGATTGGAGAGCTGTCCGGCAAAATTGATCGTCGTCTCGTAGAGGCTGACCAGGCCGACCCCGGAGGGCCCAAGCAGGACGGCGACGATTTTTGTTCGAACCATCCGTATCAGGATGTCGATTCCCTGCGCCCCGCCAACGATTGCGGAAGACTTTAATATCTGAGTGTATGAAGCGTCTCGCGGTTTACTCAAGGTTGCGAAGGACTTTCGCGGGATTGCCGGCGGCCACGCAGTTGGGAGGGATTGATTTGTTGACAAGGCTCATTGCCCCGATCACGCTGTTGTCGCCAATGGTCACGCCTTTCATGACCATGACGCGGCTCCCCAGCCAGACGTTCTTTCCGATGAAGACCGGTTTCGAGGGGCCGGGGCCGCTTGCTCGCAGAACCGGGTCGATCTCGTGTGCATCGCTGTCCGTAATGACAACGTTGTCCCCGATCAGGCAATCATCGCCAATCGAGATCAATTGCGTGGCAATAATGCTGATGTTGTTACTGGATGCGCAACCGTTGCCGATCCTGATTTCCGCCCCCAGTCCTCGCGCCTGGAGAAGAATTCGTCCGCTGCCCTGACGGGGGGCCGGTCTGTAGCCAAAACTGTTTTTCGATCCGATTATAAGCGTCCCCGGCCCCTCCCCCCGCACGGGGACATTAAAGGCATTGCCGGTCCCCACCTCGAAGCGCCTGCAACCGGCGCTTCCCCGGATCACGAACAGCTTGGAATACAGTCGCCGCAGCACGCCGACAAAGATGCGTTCGATCAGGGGAAGCAGTACCGAAAGCAGCCTGTCTGTTGCGCAAAATACTCGGGTCAGCATACCGCTTTCCTTAACGACGCAACGGTGATTTCGGCATCCTCGCGGCCCATGTGCGGCCCCATCGGCAGACTCAGGACCGTCGCCGACATCTCCTCGGCCACCGGCAGACCCGTCCGGATCTCGCCCGCATAGGCGCCCGAAAGGTGCGGCGGTATCGGGTAATGGATCAGGGTCCCGACCCCGTCCTCGCCGAGGACCCATTGCAGCCGGTCGCGCTCGGCGTGACGGATTACAAAGAGATGCCAGACCGGTTCGGCCCACTCGGGCACGACCGGCAGGGTCATTCCGGGGAGGTCCGCCAGGGATTCGAGGTAGAACCGCGCCACGCCGCGCCTGCGCGTGTTCCATTCGTCAAGCTTTCCCAGCTTCACGCGAAGGAGCGCCGCCTGCAGTTCATCGAGCCGCGAGTTGAAGCCCTTGCAATCATTGTAATATTTCTTTGGCGAACCGTAATTGCGCAGAACGCGGACACGCTCGGCCAGTTCGGGGTCGTTGGTCGTCACAGCCCCACCATCTCCGAAAGCGCCCAGGTTTTTCCCCGGGTAAAAACTATGGCCGGCCGCATGGGCAAGCGAGCCGGTGCGGCGTCCCCTATAGAGGGCGCCCTGCGCCTGCGCCGAATCCTCGATCACTTGCAGTCCGCGCCTCTCGGCAACGGTCATGATCGCGTCCATGTCGGCCGGTTGCCCATACAGGTGGACGGGCATGATCGCGCGGGTCCGGGTCGTGACGGCGGCCTCGATGCGGTCCGGATCGAGGTTGCAGGTGCGCGGGTCGGGTTCGACCGGCACGGGGGTTGCCCCGGCATAGGAAACGGCCAGCCACGTGGCGATATAGGTGTTGGAAGGAACAATCACTTCGTGGCCGCGGCCGATCCCGAGGGCGCGCAAAACCAGGTGCAGGGCTTCGAGGCCGTTGCCCACACCCACGCAGAACCCGGCCCCGCAATACGCGGCATACTCCTCCTCGAACGCCCTTACCTCGTCTCCCAGGATATACCACCCCGAACGCATCACCCTTGCATACGCTTCGTCGAGCTCGGCCTTGAGCTCCAGGTACGGGCCCGCCAGATCCAGGAATGGGACTCTCATTTTCTCAACTCTGCAAGCGCGCGGAGGTATTCATTATAGTCACGGTAGTAATCGTCGGGATCGTAGCACTCGGAAGCCAGGGCCAAGCACACCGATCCCGATGAAAAATTATCGATTTCCCGCCAGATCATGGGAGGGATGTGCAGCCCGTAATAGGAGCGGTTCATGTGATGCCGCTGCTTTTCCTTGCCGTCATAGAGGGTTATGTCGAAGCTGCCCGACATGGCGATGAGAAACTGATGGCAGGACTTCAGGGCGTGTCCCGCGCGCTCCGCGCCGCCGGGAACATCGTAGAGGTAAAAGACCCGCCTGATTGCAAACGGGATGTGATTATCGCCCTCGATGAAGGTGAGATTGCCCCTGGCATCCATGATTTTAGGCAGATCCAGGACTGTACAGGCGTTGAAACTCATAATAAAATCCTATCCCTTTAGAACCGGATTCAGGTCAGCATCACAGCGCAACTGAATTGTTTAGACAGATTCAATCAGTTCGACCAACAGTCGGTTCTTAAGCATACAAAATGCGATACGCCGATCTCCAAAAGCCACTGCCGGAACAGGTGCAACCAGAAGCTTCGCATTCTGCCCGCGTAAGAGCGCGATGGCGCCGTCGAGATCGCACGTTTCGTAAGCAAGGTGATAGAGTTTGACTCCCGCGCTCAGCCAGGGGGAAAGCACACCGGACCCTTCGGCGGGCATGAGCAGTTCGAGATGGGGGTCCTGACCCGCGAGGAAGCGGCCGTGCACGGACTGCACGGGGTCATAAAAATCATCTCCCGACCGAGAATATCCCAGCAGGGAAAGTGTGGCCTCTTCCTGGTCGAGGTCATTGCAAACCACGCCGACGTGGTGAAATAAAAGCTTATCAGGCATCCGCATCTCTTATCCTACCGGCAATACGTTCAGCCAAAGGGGTCATCCGCACCTTGACATCGGGCCATTCCCCCCGTGCAAGGCGATGCTCCACAAGTTCGCACCGCACCCCGTTCAGTAGAACGTCTTGCGATGGGGCGGCGGAGCGTTTGAGTCCGCATGAATCATGGAACGACACCACGGGACCATTACCAGCCGCTGTCCTGCAATAAATGCCATCCAGTCCCAGTATTTCGAATGCCGCCCTGTAAACTAACAGCGCACTCTCCACAGCGGCGAGAGATCCAGACCGGAGGACCCACCTTCCCCATTCGGCCCAATGAGGATCTTCCTCCAGATTGTAGATGCCTGAAAAACCCTCCACGGTCCCTCGACGCCTATGTTCAACAGCAAAGTAGTAATCCCCCGCGCGGCTGAAATACGTTTCGAGCCAAGCCCGCTGGCGGGAGATATCCGGAGGGACGGAGTGTAAATAGCGCGCGAGTTCCGGGTCAGAGCGCAACTGGACTATACGTGCGGCATCCTCCATTGTCACCGGGCGCAAATTGTATGCGAAGCCTTCAACGAGTATGTTATGCCGCATGATGGAATTCTATCTTCTCGACGATGCCCGAAGCGCTTTTTAGTTCCACCATTTCCTCTTCGGTAAAGCGTACG
Source organism: Syntrophobacteraceae bacterium (assembly GCA_049300095.1). Taxonomy (GTDB): domain Bacteria; phylum Desulfobacterota; class Syntrophobacteria; order Syntrophobacterales; family Syntrophobacteraceae; genus SbD1. The sequence goes on along the minus strand of JBAQYM010000131.1, from coordinate 54,947 downwards.
CCAAATTTTTCTTCCAGGGCGAATATGATTTCCATGTGTTTGAGGGAATCCCAAGCCGCTTCATTCTCGCGAACCACCTCGGCTCCGGGCGTAAAAGGTTTCTTCAAAACCGTTGAAAACGTCTCCAAAACAACCGCGTGGATTTTATCTCTAGTCATGCTGACCTCTAACCGAAACTGAAATGCCTCTCGGCAGGCTATCCGCCGATTCCCAAATACGAATGGGGGCGACACCTTCCCGCCCATCGAGTGAATCGCCGCTTTCTGTTCTTAACCAGTTGAGGGCGGGACCATTACGCGGCCCGGCCCGCCACTCACACCGGACCTCACCTTTTCCCAATTTGCGCCCGGCAAGGGCGAGCGCTCGCCCTATCATAATATTTTCAAGCCTGCGCCCCAGCGCCCGACAGCTTATGCATAGCTCGTGCAACAACAGTTCGCCTTCCGAGCGGCGCACAACGGCAATACACACGAGCCCGCTGTCCGAGAGCCTGTCTTTGAGCGACACGCTCACAACGGCGGATTCGTCTGAACTCATGAACCCCATCATGTTCGTCTCTGAAATGCGGCGCAAGGCAAGATTAAACTGGTTGGTTTTTTGCGATAATTCCGTCACCCGCGCCAGGCGGTCCACGGGATCGATGGCAAGCTCCAAACTGACCTCCAGATTGGCGAAATACTCGTCCTCATTACCGGCCTGGGTCAGCAAGGTTTCGCGAATTTCCGAAGCCTTCAGATCATCGATGCGCAGCGCGTCGTCACGACTGCCGCGCCAGCGCCAAAGACCGGGATAGTACTCAAGTGTCCGAATTGTGGCAGTCGCGTCGGAACTGGCATGCAGGAGCGGCAGAGCGGGAAAATGCATGGATACCGACATAAGCTCGCCCGGATTGTCATCGACAAAGAGCATGGCATCCGGCGAGATGCGCAACTTTTCGGCCGCTGAGGCTATTCCCGCGCCCTTGCTTCCCCAGCTCACGGCTATCGCGGAAAAATCAGACCACTGCAAAGGGAAATCCCGCCGCACTTCAAAGAGATGTTGGACGTCCTCCAACTCATTGCGGGAAACCAGGGCAAGAAATACCCCTCCTTTTTTCAAATTCTTCAGATAAGTTTGCAGTTCATGGCGCCCCCGGGTCATTTGAACGCCATCGGCCCCGTCCTCCCCAAGGACCCCATCATAAAGCGTGTGGTCAAGATCGAGCGCAACAGCCTTGATGGGAGGAAACAGCGCTCCCGGCAGCCAGCGGCACGCGATTTCCCGCGCCACGAGCACCAGCGCGCCGGCGCTCAGCGCCGTCCCGCTCAGCGCCATTGCGCGGCGGTCGTAGAACGCTTCTCCAAGCTTATCGGCGACAGTGGAGAGCTTCGCCACAAGACAGGCCGGCAGCGGCGCGGTATTCTCGGCAATTTTTTGCTCGAGTTCGCTATCGCCGCCGCACACCATCACCAGTATAGGCCCGGAAGCGAGCGAACGCAGATGCGCAATTCGCTGTCCCAGCCAGTGCGTAAAGCTCGTGTCGTCAAGTCCCTGATACCGGGTCCGGTCGATCCAGACAAGTTCGGCATCCGCCGGACCGCCCGCTGTCGAAAATTCCAGCGAATCACTGTAATCGCTGTATGCGAACTCTCCACGCCAGCCCCCAAAAGCCGCATAAGGCCCCATCATGCTTGCGGCCAACTCGAATGAATGGTTGCGGTGAACCTGCAATTTGACATTCCTGAGCGGCCAATCAGCGCTTAATTTCAGCAATTCGCTCCGCCTCGGCTGTGGCGCGAAAAGCTCCGTTTGCCATTCAGCCTTTTTGAGAGCCCATGCGTCGAACGCTTTTACCATGTTTGACCCTTATTCAAACCATCCCGCGCTGAATCTCGTCATATCGCACCTCAACCGTGGGGACGGAGTTAATCTCCGCCCGCCGGGTCCATCAGCCGGGTTCAGTATTTTACCTTTTTAAGGATATACTTATTTTTCATTTTCATGTACCGGTTGTAAATTCCCGGTACCAACAGGATACCGATCTGAAAACGTATTTCCTGGAAAGGCGTCCCCTTCTTCCATTCATGCAGGAGGTACCTTGCCTTGCCGATCCAGGAACCTTCAAAAACATCCAGGTCTCTCTTCGCGGATTCCAACCGCCGGAGGATGGTTCCCCGCAGGGACTCGGCCATGGGCCGCCGCTCGGGATATAGTGTCTCGAACCGTGCAAGGTCTTTCAGCCAGTTGTCGAAGATCGCCAGTTTTTCCCTGATCTGGAAGTGCTCCCACCTGGCATAATCCGTGACGGAGTGTTGCCAGATATTAGTAGCGTGACGCCGGTAGAGCACCAGCTCTTCGTCGATATAGCGGATATGTCCGATCAGGGCACTCCGAAACGGGATCGCCATATCGTCGCACGTCAATGGCACCGTCAAGGGTCCGAACAGGCTAAACACCTCGGGTGCAAACGCTTGCGCGCAGCCGGAGAGTATGAATTGATTCTCGACGATCACCTCGGGCAGAAAAGTTGACTCATCGGGCGGTCGGGCAAAGTGGACACCAAGTTTTCTACCGTTGGCATCGATAGCGGTGTGGTTGGAAAAGATGGACTTGGCCGTCCCTCCGCTTTCCCTGTACACCTCGTATATCTTTCTTACCCTCTCGGGAACGGAGATATCGTCCCCGGCCGCAACGACGATCAGTTCGCCCCCGGCCAACTCCATAACCCGGTTGACATGCCCCCCTATCCCCAGGTTCTCCCGGTTGCGGTTGAGAATGATTCGATGCGGCCCCGTGTAGGCGCGCGCCATTTGTTCCATGATGTCGAAGGTCCCGTCCGAGGAGCAGTCATCGGAAAGAATTATCTCGAGCGGACTGTAAGTCTGCGCAAAGGCCCCTTCCACCGCACCGCGGATGAACCGCTCCTGGTTATATGCAACCAGCGTGACGGTGATGAGCGGCAGCCCATGGTCCTGTGTCTTGGCGGGTTTATCCCCGGTTCGGTCCACTTGTTTTCCTTGATGTTTTCCAGCACCCCGCCCTGGGGCGCGGGATATTAGATTCCCCGCTCTTTTCATCGCTCCCGTCGTGGCCGGAATAGCCGGCGCCGGCGAGCGCGAGCGCGGATCGTCCGCAACCGAACGGCGGTGAGAAGCGAGCGCGCATAAATGACGGCGGGACGACGGAAACCGATGGTGCGGGTATGATCGGACTGACCTGTGGCAAGAGGTTATGATCGCGGCATTGGGCTTAAAAAAGATGGGCGGCAGAGACATTGCCCAACGGATGTCGGATGTCGACAAAATCCTCTGTTTTCTGTCCTCTGACCCCGGTCCTCCGTTAGAGCCCTTACGCCGGAACGACCCGGTCCATGGTGGGATCAAATGACTCGAAGGTGGCCATCTCCACTTGCCGAACCATCGCGGAAGCCCAGATGGAGCCGGCGGCGGCCAGGATCATGTAAAGAAAAACGAACGACTGGTCAAAGTAGGAAACCGATGTGCTGGTCACGGTGAAGGTAAAAAGGGATGTTCCCAGCGCCCAGACCATGAATTCCGATTCCGTATCGTAGACCCCGGAATGAAGCACCTGACCGAGATATGAAAACGCTTTAGCAAAAGTCGCGATTAAGAGCACCATCAACAGCAGCCCACCCAAGACACCGGTCGCTATGAAATGGTTCGTGATGTCCGTGTGGTCCGGGCTCCAGGGAACGCCCGTGGGCATCCAGTGCCGGGTGAAATCCGTCCCCCACAGCCACCATTCACCGATATGCTGAGATGCGCTCTTGATCAGTTCCGCCCGGTGCCAGCCCGTGCTGCCGCCGGTAAAGTCAATGCGAGCGATGAGAAAATAGGCCGGGGCCTGCATGAGCACATCCAGGGCAACGTAAGACACGAGCAGGGTCCACCGGACAACATTCATATGCCATCTGCGATACCACGCCAGCAGTCCCACGACAGCCGCCATCGCACTCAGGATCGGACCGCTGGACGCACTGGCGAAAATCATCAGCAGACATGCCCAGATCCCCGCCACCGAGGTTGTGCGGTAAGACTTCCACAGCCCGACCATCAGGGGCATGCAGACCGCCCCGACCGTACCCGCCAGGATAGGATGGGCAAACGCCCCCTGCGCGCGCAGGGTCCCGGCCCGCAAGTCGGGGATCTGGGGGACGCCGCCAAACGCGTTGAAAAGGTTATACGCCATTATTCTTTCATAGAGCATCAGGGTCGCCACCGGCAGCAGCAGGATGGCGATGGACCGACAGACCAGAAACACGTCGTCCAGGGAGCGGAAAAAAGAACGAAAGAGGAAATAGACCCCGCAGGTATTATAGAAGAGGCCAAGCCGATTTATGAATGCTTCCATGGGCTTGTCGTGAAAGGGGCTGTTGCCGAGGACCCAGCAGGCCCACACAACCATCAGCCAGTCGAACCCTATGATGCCGCCTGTCGGCCACTCGCGCCGCAACACCACGCGCAGAATTCCGACGGCGATTATCACGCGTATGATGGTGAAATGCAGGGGCCCGACTTCGATCACCTGGCCGTAGGTCATGAAGAGGGTAACAATAATAAACGGAACGTGCGCCCACCGCCGCGGCGCTACGAGCAAAACGAGCGCGTTGATGATTAAGAAGAGCAGAGGAAGCAGAGGCATGGCCGGATATCCCAATCCATCTTAAATGCGGGTTCAGAACCCCGCAACTCACAGCCGATCCACCGAATTGTCTTCAGCACACATTGTGCCGTTCAGTCTACCAGAACAAAAGGTCCGCGAAAACCGTATATCTTCTTTCCCACGCTGTTTTTATCGTTTGCGGGCGCCTCACATCGAGCGCTTTCCGCCCAATTCTGCAATCTCGAGAAACTAACCTCCGTCCGGCACCGCGTTACCAGTTCAAGTGCTCATCTTTCATGCGCGGCGTGTATTGTACGCGTTCACCGCGGAGGGCGCGGGGGACGCGGAGAAAACAGGCGGACGCGGTATCGTGTGTCGGGCATCAGCCTCAGTTTTCGAATCGACGCCTGCTATCCGGCATCTCCCTTGTGCTTTATCCCTGCGCCCTCCGCAGTGAACGCTTACGCTTGCATTTGCTTGAGGAATGCATCCATTTTTTCCACAGCATCTTCCCAAGTAAACCTCGTCACTGTCTCAAGGCCCTCCCTGGTTATGCTTTCCCTCAAGGCGTGATCACTCACGAGTCGTCTTATTACGGTCTGAAAGGCATCAAGGTCTCCGACCGGAACAATAAAACCGTTTCCCCCGTCATTTATCAATTCCCGAGCACCCAGATTGTCAGCACTGACAACCGCGCAGCCACAAGCCATGGCCTCCAGTATCGGAAGGCCAAAACCCTCTTCAATACTGGTTGAAAGCCAAATCAAGGATCGATTGTAAATCCGCCGCGCTTCCTCCACTGAAGGATATCTGACGAAAGCACCGGTATCCAATGATCGAGGTCTTCGATGGGAACTAAAAATATAATGTGGAATATCCGGGAATTCTTTCTCCAGGATCGGCATCAGACGAATGATATCGCCGGGGGCCTTGTTGGGGTGGGAACTATACATAATCCCTACGCCATCTCGCCTGATATCCCGCTCGACGAAATACTCGCCCGGGTCCAACCCGTTGGGAATAACAGCAATTACCTTTTGTCCGGTGACCTTTTCCAGACGCTGGACCAAAGTCCCGGCTACGGCGATGATGTTCATGGGCAAGCCCCACGAGGAATGCGTTACTTCCGCCTCCGGCACGCCGAAGCCATGATTGTAGTGCACCTTTATAACCCTGCTGTCCAGATCGTAGACATCCCGGACTGTCCAAATGCCCACCGCGATTACCACTTCTCCCGCGGAAAAATCAACTGCCCGCAGGTCCTGGAATTCCTCGATTTTGCCCTTGAAGCGGCCGAACCAGTTCCTATTCTTATAGGCCTTGATCTTTGTAAGCCAGAGCCTTCTGAGCAGGTCCCGCATACCGTCTTCCGTGACGCGACAGGCGATTCTGGCGTCATAGCCGCGCTTCAACAACCTGTTGGCCATTTCCACCGTCACTCTGGCGCCGCCACTGACGTTGTTGGCCGGCAAAACGAAGGTGACCTTTCTCATACTATGCATCCCTTACCAGCAGTTTTGCAAAAGAAGGCACGAAGCTGACGGCATATTTTACCACGGAGGCAACCGACACCCATTCCCTAAGGCCAAGGGCAAATTCCTGTCGTGCTTCACGAATCTTGCCATCCAGCAATAGCTGATTTCCCAATGCGCGATGGGAGGAACTGAGGGCCTCAAGAACAAGCCTGCGCTCCTCGTTGCCAAGTCCCCCGTAATCACGCGCTTTCCGGTATAGATGCACCAAGGCGCGCCGGGCCCTGAGAGGTAAACAGTAGCGCTGGCGGGAAAGAAAATGCAAATCATCGTCACGTCGAATTATCTTCACCAGGGGGACCAGCGATACACCCCACGGCCCAAGCAGCGCGACCCGCAACATTAAATCCAAATCCTCGTAAATGGTTAATTGCTCGTCAAACAGGCCGGCGGCAATTAATGCATCCCGCCTGACCATCACGCACGGAGGCCTCGCAAAACCCGTCCGGATCATCGGCGGAAATGGTCTCTCGAGAACTGCGGAGATATCTTTGAGATCCGGGTGAAAATCGATGTAAGAAAACATATCGGCCTCATCAGCCGACTCATCGTTTAAGTGCGCGTTCGTGGCATGAAGGATGATTTCCGGATTTGATTCTATATGCCGCGCCTGCAATTCGAGCTTGGTGGGGAGCCACTCATCATCCGAATCCAGGAACGCTATCCACTCACTTTGAGCATTCCTTATTCCGAGATTCCGCGCCGATGAAACGCCGGAATTAGTTTGGTATATGTATCGAACTTTTTCTCCGTACGCCTCTATTATACTTGCGGTATCATCAGAACTGCCATCGTCAATTACAATCACTTCTTTTGGCTGGTAACTTTGATTCAATGCGCTATCTATTGCAAACCGTATGCATTTCGCCCTGTTATATGTTGGGATAACCACTGATATTGATACCATTCATACGCTCCCAAACCGGACATGGAACGCCGCAAGAACCCTGGAACTCCCAACGTCAGTAAGAGTTCACGGCGGAAGAGCAGAGGCCGTTCACCAGCGTGAGCATCATTGCACGATATGCAGCTTAACCGGTGGCGGGGGGGCGGGACCCATTTCAAAGGCCCCGATATCCCAAGCGGGTCCCTTTGGCCGGGGGTTTCCGTCGATATCATAACGGAATCCGGTCAGCGCCACGCCCGCATCCCTGGCCGGGCTGCCCCCTTTCAGCCGGAAATCCCTCTTCGCATAATCTACAAACAGCGGGTCCGTATTGATCAGGTCCTTCGGAAAAACCGCAGCCTCATATCCACTGGTAGATCTGTACACAAGATTATGATCTCCAACGCCGCCCTTGCCCTTGTTCCAGTAACCGCTGCCGGAGTTATAGAAAATGTTGTTCTTTATGTGGCAGGAGGAAGCTTCATCGCAGCCTATTCCGTGATATTTAATGTCTACAAATGTATTGTTGTAAGCGTGCACATCTTTCATGGCAACGACAGCCAGGCCCCACGACCCCCCATTTAAGAAGATGTTGTTTCTAATAATAATGTCGCGACTTGCGTGCTTATGTTGGCCTCCCCCAATGAATCCCTGGTGCATATCCGAACAATAATTGTTTTCTATAATAACATTCCATGTGCTTAGATCGTTATCAAAAGTCTGGAAACAATCGACATGCGATGATCCACTATTCCCAAGATCGGCCCCATGCAATTTATTGCCCCGTATGATATGCCCGGACCCGAAAAATCGCATATAGTCGGAATCTTGCGTCTTGTCCCATTGTTTGGGCCCTTTCACCTCATTTCCTTCAACCCTGTGCCCGGTCCCCTCCAGCACGATACCATATTGACTATTGAGAGCGAGATTGCCGGCTATCACGGCCTCGCGGCCACCCGCGTAAATACAATAGGAAGGATAGTTCTCACAGTGGTTGTTGCGGATTTCGTTCGATGTGCCTCCGTTGGCGATTGCCGGGGCCGACCCCGGCGAGGGATGGTAGACCGAAAAGCCGTCGAGCTTCAGATGACTGCCCAAAAGGGTAAACCGTGAGACTTTTGCCGCCTTGGGCTTCTCCGATGTGAATGTCACCGGCTTTTCGGAAGTGCCGGACCGTTTTATTACCACGAGTTCGTTATAGGAGCCGGGCTTCACGATCACCGCATCCCCCGGCGCCACGGTCTCGGCCCCCTTCTGGATGGTGCACCAGGGCCGGGATTCGGACCCTTCCCATGAATCCCCACACGCGACGGAGTTATTGACGTAATAAACCGCACACCAACCGGCACGGACCGGAAGCCAGCCTAAAATAATCGTACCGGCGATGATAAGATATAATCTGAGCATGTTCATAGATCCGCGAGATCCATGGCTTGCATGGTTTTCGAGGGTGACGTTCTTCATAGATCACTTATTCGGCGCGGTGAAATCATATCCGGGCCTCCTATTTCTCGCCGGTCCCCGTTCCGGTCGATAACATTCGCCGCCGCAGGGCGGTCTTAAGACGATCCAGGAACCCCATCTTCTCCAGCAAACGTCGACCCGCCCGATCTAGAAAAACGCTCATACCAAGCAGAGATCGCAGCAAAAATCCTTTGAGTGTCGGTGCAAACATGGTCACGGTAGTCTCGCGCCAGGACTCGTGAGCAAAACGTTGCTTGTAGTGGGCGTCTCCCAACCCGAAATCGATCTTACGCACGCCTTCGTTAACCAGCTCGTCAGTCATGCGCACGAAAGACAGGGTCCCAAGTTCGTAGTCGCGCAAATCAGGATCGTAGCCGGTGGTCCACAAGTGGAATATCTCACAATAAAGAATGCCGATCCAAAAGGCCTTGATGTCCCCTCCGATCTCAAGCACCAGGACGCGCAACTGGCCCCGGTCGGCAAACAGAGCGAACCTCCGGCGATGATCTTCGTCGTCCACAAACCCGGCCCCAAGCCCCCGTTGGTAAGTGCGCGTCACGAACCTGTCTATGCGGGCGCAGAGTCCAGGTATATCATCGAAATGCTTTATCCAGGTCCAGGATACCTTGCCTGGAAAATCGGCATCCAGGTCGCGCTGTTTTCGACGTATCCAGGTTCGGTGCTTGGACCGCAGGTTCTTGAGCAGGAAACCCGGCTCATCCATCAGCACCATGGCTCGGTGAACCGACCACACCGGCTTTTTCTGACACCACCATCGCGGAGCATCGGCGAGTAAGGCCTCCAAAAGCGGAGAATCTTCGGAAAGATGATGAAAGCTAACCGCATCGGCAGCCCCCTTTGAAAGCAGTTCCCAGAGTTCCCGTACCATGAGATGGGCGGTCTCCCGGTCCGCCTTCCCAATCAGGCCCTTATGGATGACCGCGAGAACCACGGCGGGAACCCGCAACCGGCTGAAATAGCCTATGCGCGGGACAATGTGTGTGCGCTCCAGGCGACACATCAGCAGGGCGCAAGAATGCCCCTGTCTTTCCGCCGAAATGACGTGAGGCCGCAGCACCTCGGAGCGGAGGTCGCAAACGAGCCGGAACAGGGCAAAATCACTGTTGGGATGGCGTTGCCAGTTTTCCCAAAAGACCCGCAGGGTCTGCAATTGAGGTAAGTCGCTGATCGTCTTCAGTATCAATGCATTTCCGTCAAGAACACTTGCCCCGGAGTCCGGATGTGAGCGCTCCCTACCCTGGTCATCACGGAACATATTGACTCCCATGCTGGCGGATTGTTGGGAATTTTCGATGACTTCCGTCAGCATTCCTGAAGATAATCCCAAGACCCGCTCGCGCACAATCGGAATTCTTGTCGAAAGAGCAAGATTTGATTCCAAACAGGCGGCCATAAGCCCGACCACGGCCGCGACGGCTGACGCATGATCGTGTCCCCGCGGACTTCCAGCGAGTTCATCCATGCCGGATGCAGTTACAGATTCGCAAGATCGCCTTTCACGCCAAACCCGCATGATCCGACATCGGAGATCTTGATATCGTTAAATCCTTCTTTCTCAAACCATCCGACGACTTCCTCGAATGTGTGCCTGTTCTGGTAAACGGGGGAGTAAAAATCGAACAAACTCTGCAATTTTTCGCGCACCTTGAGCTTATCAGGCCTATTGCCGCTCAAGTACTCGATTTGCTGCTTCAATAGAAAGCCGGGAATAAACGAAAGGAAAATATAATACTGCCATTTAATCGGCAACTTGGAAGTCACGTTTATCCTGATCCAATTATACATTGCCATCTTGCGCCTGTCGTAAGGATGGTAGGTGCGATCAATGGGATGATAAACCCAGATAAAGCATCTCCCGCCCTTTTTCAGGACCTCTATTATCGACAGGAAGCCAAGGCGCGTATCGGGCAAGGCCACCAGGACACCCGCACAGTACAGGAGATCGAAATACCGGGAGCGGAAAGGCAAATCCAGCACCGATCCCTGGATGAAATGAACGAAAGGGTTCGTGTTATGCGCGTAGGCCTGCTCTATCCCAAACGCCAGATCCAGGGCAACCACTTCCATCTTGAAACTGTTTGCCATTTCCATTGAGAGCAGGCCGCTTCCGCAGCCCGCATCCAGGATCAATTTACCGGCGAGATCGCCCGCCGATGCTTGCATCCCCTGTAAAAACAGCGACTTGCGAAATTCTATATCCTGCCCCCAGTTGCGGTCCCCGAAACGAAACATCTTCCATTCATAGGAAAAAGTCTTCTGGATTTTTTGCAGGTCCTCCCGCAGAATTGCGGGAATGAACCTGGGTATTCCCTTCACGATCGGATATTTCTCACCGCACTCGCAAGCCAATTGGCCGGCCTTGATCTCCATGGCATAGCATTCGGCGCAATCCGCCGGCGTGAGATCGGCTTCCCCCACCGCCTTGTCTTTTTTGCCGCACACATACCGGCATTTTATTTCATCGAGGGAGTGATCGAAGCGGACTTTTTCCACTGTGGGGTTCTCAAGACTCAGGGCGGTTTTCCCGCAATGACAACGCAGAACATCCATCAACCTGTACTTCATTCGGCAACTCCATTTAGCCGCTCCAGCGGCATTCAGATCATCGACACATCCATTCCGGGATCATCCACAAAAATACGATGCCATATCTCCAGGCACATGAGTGAAAAGATTTCCTTCGGGCTGCTCTGGCTGGAGGAGTACTCCTTTTCGAGGAAGTTCCTGACGAAGTTCTTATCGAAATACCCTCTCTCCAAAGACCTGCGGTCCAGCAGGAGATCGAACACTTCCTCGCGGCATTCATCTTTGAGCCACCGATCATAGGGGACGGGAAACCCGGCCTTTTTCCGGTTGATAATCTCCCCGGGCACATTGGGAGCGAGCACTTTTTTTAGCAGGTATTTGGTGGTGCCTCCGTTCACTTTCATATTCGCGGGAAGGGACGCCGCGAATTCCAGGACCTTGTGGTCCAGCAGCGGCACCCTGAGTTCCAGGGAATTGGCCATCGTCATTTTGTCGGCCTTGATAAGAAGGTCGTCCGGGAGCCAGGTATTGAGGTCGATATAGAGCATCTTGTCCAGCCAGTTCAGGTCGGAGCCTTTTGAAACCAGTTCGTCCATTATGACTTGCGGGCAATTTTTCGAAAACCTGCTCTGAAAATCCACGTCATAGAGAGCGGGCGCATTCTTATTGAAGAAATTGCGGGGATTTGCTGACTTGCTGTAGTAATACTCTTCCAAGGGGAGATCGAGAAGGTCGACATATTTGTTCAGTTTGTGTAAGTCGAACCGGGACAGCAATTTTTGAGCGAGATGGTTCTTCCAGCCGTCGGCCCCGCCGAACAACTTCTTGGCCTTTTCGAAAAAGACCAGGTTCCGGTAGTTCGGGTACCCGGCAAACGCCTCATCCCCGCCTTCGCCCGAGATCAGGACTGTCACATATTCCCTGGCCAGCTTGGAAACATAATACAGGGCTATGGCCGGGGGTTCGCATACCGGCTCTTCCATGTACCAGACGAACTTGGGGAAGAAGTCGAAAAACTGCGACTTCGAGATTGTCAACTCATGGTGTTCGAGCCCGTATTGCCGGGCAGCCAGACGCGCATAGTATCGCTCGTCCTCGAATTGCTCACCCTCAAAACCGATAGTGAACGCCTTGATCTCCCACTCGGAACCGGCAACCGCATAGCTGAGAAGACCTGTCGAATCGACCCCACCGCTCAGCAAAACACCGACCGGAACATCGCTTATCATGTGCAGCCGGACGGTTTCTTCCAGGATCGCGGACAGTTCGCTCTCGAAATCGGCGCCGCTATCCCTCTTGTTCCTGTAGAAATCCAGGATGTCCCAGTATCTCCTGACCTCATACCGGCCCTCTTCCATCACCAGGAAGTGTCCGGGAGGAAGTTTTGTGATGCCGTCAAACAGCGTCTGCTCTCCGGGCGTGTAGTAAAAACTCAAGAACCTGCGCAGCGCATCGGGATTGAGTTCTCTTTTCACGCTTTTGTCACGGAGCAGCGCCTTGATTTCAGAGGCGAAAAGGAAGGCGCCGGCCACCTGGGCATAGTAGAGGGGTTTGATCCCGACCCTGTCTCTTGCCAGAACCAGTCTTCGGGCTCGGGCGTCCCAAATGGCGAAGGCAAACATTCCCCGCAATTTGTCAAGGAAAGCGTAGCCGTATTCCTCGTAGCAATGGATGATGACCTCGGTGTCCGTGCGCGTCTTGAACGCGTGGCCCTTTTGTTCCAGGTCCGCGCGAAGGGCCTGGAAGTTATATATCTCGCCGTTGAAGACAATCCATATGCTGCCGTCTTCGTTTGAGATCGGTTGCTGGCCGCTGCTGAGATCGATAATCGACAGCCTCATGTGGCCCAGTCCGGCAACCTCGTCCACATAGAGGCCCTCCTGATCGGGCCCGCGATGCGACATCGCCTCCATCATGGAGCGAATCTCGCGCTCATCTATCTTCCCGGTCCCGCCAAGATTTATTTTTCCGCAAATCCCGCACATAGGCTCTGATCCACCTTAACCGCTAGACGGCGCCCTTCTTTGTCGACAAGTTCAGCTCCTCCGCCCATTTCTCCAATCCCAGGCTCCATCTCAGGACCGCGTGCCATTTGATAAAAAATTGAGAGGGCCTCATATGTGCCGGCGTCACGGCCGCAAGCGCGAGCAGTCTGAGCGAGGCATTAATAAAAGTGGACGCCCTGAACAGGAGCGGGAATGGCTGCCCGTAGTACTTTTTCATGAATGTGAGAAGAGATTCCCGCGTCAGGACGGCGGAGAACCCGGGATTTCCCGTGGCGCCGGCGCTGCCTCCACCATGATGAAAGACCTCCGCCTCGCCCTGATACAGCACGTCCCATCCCGCCCGCGCGCATTTGTAGCAAAGATCGAGGTCTTCGGCATACATGAAGTAATCGGTCGCAAAGAGTCCAAGCGATTCGAATGCCCGGCGATTGATCATCAGGCAGGCCCCGGATACCATCTGCACCCGCGTCGGACCATTTCCCCGGCTCATTAGCGCATCGGTACCCCACAAGCGCCAACTCGGAAAAATCCTTCGCAAATAATCAGAATCAAGAAATTGATTGAGAACTGTCGGGAACGCCTGGACACAGCTCGTCTGGAGTGAACCATCGGAATTGAGGAGCCTCGCACCGATGATGGCCGCATTTTCACTGTTTTTTAAAGCGCCGAGCATCCGCGAAAGCGCGGGGCCGATTATTTCGGTATCCGGATTGAGGAACAGCAGGTATTTTCCGTGCGAGTGGGAAAACCCCAGGTTGTTTCCCCGGGCGAACCCGAGGTTTGAAGGACCCTGAACGTGGTGGACCCCGGGATAATTGTCCTTGAGAAACCGCTCCGAACCATCATAAGAAGCATTATCGACTACAATTACTTCAATATTCTCGCCCGGAGAGCCGGAAAATAGCGTCGGGACGCACCTCTTCAAGTGTTCCACCGAGTTCCAGTTGACTATGATAACCGACAGCTCTATTGGCATTTCAGGTGGGTTCTGCCCAGGGAAGGAGAAAGGGGGCCGATATCGCGGCCCGCGTCATCGACCGGGGGTCTAACAGGGTGCTGAAAAAGTCTTCATGATAACCGGAATTGGGCCGGAGATCGGTACTTCCGTCATTCCGGCGAAAGCCGGAATCCAGGCTCCATCGGTCCCAATCTGTTGAATCTACACCTAAAACGCCTCCTATGAAACTTCATGGGGTCAACGAAGTTTCATACTCGTTCAAACCCTGTCCGAGGATTGGGCGGCGCCGCTGGATTCCGGCTTTCGCCGGAATGACGTGTCTCGGTGTTTTCACCCGTTTCTTTACCAGGAGTTCCCTTTTTCAGCACCCTGCTAAGCCTGATTCCAGAGAGACCTTTGCCCGGTGAGTGTCTTCATCTGCTGTTTTCGCAAATACTTGATGAGTTCTTTGTCAGCGACCTGAGGGACCCCCTGAAGGTATCCGCTCACAAAACCGGCGAGCAGGCCGGCCGGCCCGATCAGGTGCGGTGACTGGAACAGCCTCTTGCAACACTTCAACAACATGAAGACAGGATGGTACCCGCTGATATAATTGGCCCTCCCATGCTTGAAGTAATCCTTCCAGCTTCCTTGGGCGGCCCCCGTCGGGCGATGATGCAGGAGCTTGAGTTCCGGCAGGCTCCGCGTGCTCCATCCCAGCATGTTCGCCTTCACCTCGTCGAGGGTGTCCCAGCCGGGCGCTTTGATCAGCCCGCCGATTTGGTCCCAGCAGCTCTTTCTATATATTTTGGTGGCGCCCCGGACGTGGAACCTCGGTACGGGTTCGAGGACGGGGGTCCCGTTTATGACGTTATAAATATCGCCGCCGCAGATTCCAAGGTCAGGATATTCGCGGAATTTGCTGAAACAATTCTCGAAGTAATCCGCGGAAAAAGAAAGGTCCCCATCGAGCTTGACAATAAAATCCCACCCACTCCGGGTGACGGCCGCATATCCATCATAGAAGGCTTCCATCACCCCCGTGCCCGGCACCCTGCATCCACGGTCGGCGCGCCTTACGACCCTTATCCAGTCATATCGCGACGAATATTCATCAAGAATTGCGCCCGTCCCGTCCCTGGACCCGTCGTCCACGATGATCCACTCCAACGGCTTCATGGTTTGAGAGACGACCGAATCCAGGGTGAACCTGATATAGTCTTCCTCATCCCTGACGGGAGTGATGACGATATAGTTCTCCATCATTCGATACACCTCAGGAGAAACGCGCCAATTCCAGTATCTTTACGATCCGCTCCGCCGCCTTGCCGTCCCAGAGCGGGGGCCGCGCACCTGTTTTCGGGGGACCGGCGAGCGCGGCCGAAATGGTGTTCACGATGGCGTCGTGGCTGGTGCCGGTCAGGATATTCGTGCCCATTTCGAGGGTAATCGGCCGCTCGGTGTTGTCCCTTAACGTAAAACATGGGACCCCGAGAATTGTCGTTTCTTCCTGGATGCCGCCCGAATCGGTCAGGACCATCGCCGCGCGGCTCATGAGCTTCAGAAATTCCAGGTATCCCAACGGTTTGACAAGGTTGATCGAACGGGCAAGATGTGCCGGGGAGTCCTCGGCGGCCTGCTTGAAAAATCCCCCCATGCCGAACTCGCCGATTCGCGAAAGCGTGCGGGGATGGCACGGGAAAAGGATCGGAAGGCCCTCCGCAATCAGGCTGAGCGCGCTTATGATTTGGCGGAAGGCTTCGGGGTCATCCACATTGGCGGGCCTGTGAAGCGTGAGCAGCGCGTAGTCCCCATCCGGGACCGTGACATGGGCGTCCTCTTCGGCATGCTCCTTCATCGCGAGCAGGGTGTCGATCATCACGTTGCCGACAAACACCCCACACCGGCGCGGACCCGATCCATTGCAGATCCGGGCAATCGATTCACGCACGGCCGGGGAGACATCCCCCACCGGCGCCCCGTCCATTACGAACGTATCGACGCCTTCCCGCCTCAGGTTTTCGATCCCGCTCGGTTCCGTGACGAAGAGCAGGTCAGAAATCGCATCTGTTGCCAGCCGGTTTAGTTCCTCGGGCATGGTGCGGTCAAACGAGCGTAGTCCCGCTTCCACGTGAGCGACGGGGACCCCGGCCTTGACGGATGTAAGGGCCGCCGCGATAGTCGAGTTCACGTCCCCGACCACCAGCACGAGATCGGGTTTTTCTTTTACCAGGACTTCTTCCAGCCTGGTGATTATCTGGCCTATCTGGCTGCAGGGGGAGCCCAAGCCCACGCCAAGGTGGTAATCGGGCACTCCGATCCTTAGCTGGCTCAGGAAGATGTCGTTCAAAGCGGCATCATAATGCTGGCCGGTATGGACCAGGACGGGCCGGATCGCCGATTGCTCCCGTTTCATTTCCCACATTATGGGAGCGATCTTCATCATATTGGGTCGGGTCCCGACCACGTTTACTATTTTCACAGCATCATCCCATCAGTATCGTAAGCGCTCACCGCAGAGACGTAGAGGGCGCAGCGCAGCCGTACGGCCGCAACCAAAAGGTCAAAAGCATTCACCGCAGAGGCGCAGAGATCGCGGAGAAAACCGCAGTGAAGGACAGTAGCTTAGCCGGATATGCTTGCCAAAATTTCAAGAATTTGCATGTTGGCAATGCAGAGAAAACGGTGAGCAGGTAAGGCAGAGACAGACCAGTAGGCACCATGTTTTTTCTGCTCACTGTTCACTGCTTACTGTTCCCTCTGCGTCTTCTGCGTCTCTGCGGTGAACACTTACTTGCTCAAGTTCAGGCAAAGGCGTAGAGCAGCCAGCCGAGGCAATACGGGCGGCACTCAAGGCGGGCCATCAGTTTCTTGCGGCTGTTTTCGTTTTCGCGCAGGGGAAGGACGGCCGAATAGGCGAGTTCGAACAATATCTTGGACCTGCTCTCGTAAAAGGACCTCCAGATTCTGTTTCTGGATGAGTCGATCAGGTTCAGGCCAAGCTCGTTATTTCCGCGAATCCATTCCACCCCCTTGTATATCGGGTCTGAGTAGTCACGCCCGGTCAGTTGGCCCGCCGCCAAAAGCGCCATGGGGGCCATCGCATGCTGGTGGACGGAAAACACGGGATAGCGGCCCCGAATCTTTCCGGAAACCGCGTCGTAGTGCCACCACCACTGTCCCAACTCGCCCTGATGCGCGCATATAGCGTCCGCGCATCGTTCAGCCAGCGCGGCCGCGTCTTTATTGTCAAATATTTCCGCATATTTGGACAGCACATATATCGGATAGACCTGGTCGGCAAAACAGCCGATCCGGCCCCTCAATATCCCTGTAATACCACCCGGGCTTTGATGACCGAAAATGCCTTCTCCGCCCCGGTTTTTCTGCAAAATCTCGAAGACCGTGAAAGCGACGCGACTCGTCTCGGAAGATGTTTGCGCGGATGAGGCCGCGGCATAGACCAACCCGGTGAGAAACCAGCTCAACTCGACAGTCAGCCTTTGGGTCCCGTCCTTGTAGCGGTCGATGGCCGATTCGAGCGGCACGGCGGCCCGTATGTCCTTTATCCGGTCAGGGGCCGCCAGGCCGCACAGCCAAAGCATCAGGCCCAAATCGCCCAAGCTGTCGATTCTGTCGATTCTCTTGATAAGCGAATCGATCAGCGATTCGATGGCGAAAGGAGATTTTCCGCCCTTTTGCTCGAATCGGAATAATCCCAAAAGAGTTATCAGCGTGTAGCGTAGAGAGTGTCCCTCGTTTTCCAGTTTATCGCCATCGAGCTTCGAGCGGTGGCAAAACAGTTGCTCCCCCTCGTCGAACATGTCCTCGAGCCCGCGCACCGCCAGTTCCACCAAGTCCCGGGTCCCATTGCGGAACGGCTTGTTGTTGACGGGGACCGGTATTTTTTGCGAAGTTTCCGCGTGGACTCTCATGACCTGCGCTCCACGATTGACACAATAATATCCACGAAAGTCTCCAGGGCATCCAGGCTCGCGCTCCGCGGCGCGGCGGGACGCTCCCTGTGGACCAGGGCAATCTTTTTCGCCAGATCCGCCGGGTTTTCTATCAGCGTGAGCCGGCCCGTATCCGAGAGGTATCGGTCCACGGCCCCGATTGTCCCTCGGAAGATACTGTAAACAGGCACTCCCAGCGCGGCGGCCTCCCGGTTCATGGTCCCTCCACCGCTTATGACAAGGTCGGAAAACCAGATCAGGTTGAGACCATCTACGACGTGTTCCGGGATCATGACTTTCCCGAGGGTGAACAAACGAGACCATTTCTTCCTGAGAAAATCATCCTGCCGCGGGTTTCTCGGCAGGAGCACCATCTTGACCCGTTCGAGGTCGCCCAGATAATTCATTGCGGCCTCGAAAAGCACCTCGCTTTCCGGATTGTGGTAGTGGGCTTCGACGGCGGGCGGCCTGACGGTTATAAGGATTTCCTTCTCGCCCAAATTGAATTCGTCGAGAATGGACGGATCAGGTTTGAAAAACGGGACATAAATATCTTCCTTGATCCCCGGATAGGTGTAGAGATTGTCCACATCTTTCCCGGAATAGAAACCGGCCAGCACTTCGGGCACAATCATCGAAGCCGGGCTGGAAAGCACAGGTATCAGCTTGATATATTCGTAATCGGCAACATGTATGGCGGGAATTCCCAACAGCCTTGCGGCGATCATTTGGGCGCGGGACCCGTGTGAGAGCGCCACGACCGGTTTTTCCCTCTTGGCCAGGGGCATTAACTGCACCGCTCGAAACAGCAGGCCGAGCAGCTTGATCGCCTTGTTTTTGCCGTGGTGACGACCGATCAGGTTATAGTCCATATTGAAGCGGTCGGCCAGGCCGCACACCTGTGCGCAATGCCTCGCGCTGACCACAACCGTGTAGCCCCTTTCCTCCAGCCGTTGTATGACCGGGCGAAAAAGAGGGACGTGAGGCGAGTTATCAAGATCGATCCATATGCGTTTAGACGATCCGGTGGCCATCTTATCTCCGATGCACTTTCTCAATGTGACCCGCTCGGGGTTATTACCGTTATCCGATCCCGCGGGCGCCGGCGCCGCTACGGGATCGTTTCCGAGGATGCTTTTCCACCAGCACGCCATTTCTTTTGGCAGGACGTGCCAGTACTCACCCTCGTATTTGCATTTTACATACTCAAGAAACCCGGCGTAGTACGATACCGGGTAGGACAGGCGCTTATCCCCGCCTCTCTCGAACGACATGTAATCCGGATGGGTGATCATGAGGGCCATGCCGCCGTTGCGCACTATCCATCCCAGCTTCTCTCTCCAGATGCCGGTCGTTTGATTTCGCATCAGGAGAAAGAGAGTAAAATCCTGGGGCATGGTGTAGGGCAATTCCACATAGCACCGCTTCCTCGAATCCGTGACATACAAGGGAAAGATTGTGTGCACGCCGTCGGGCTGCGGTTCGAAGGGATCGGTATCGAATGTCGAGGCGTCATACTCGATTTCGAGATCGTGCACCCAATCAAGGTTGTGATACATGCAGGGAGAACGAAACCCGACGGCGCCCCATTCCTTTAATATTTGGTTTATACGGGGGGCCTGCTTGAGGAATTCATCCCTCGAGTGGTAAAGAAGGCTGTTATGGTATAAGCCGTGGACCCCGACCTCGAAGCCGCGCTCCGTCAATTCCTGGCGAATCCCAGGGGGGACCGGGTATTCGTCGCCCACGAAATTGAAAACCGACCTGAAGCCGAGGCGCTCTTCCGTGTCGGCCAGTCTCAGGACATTGTCGATGCCTTTTGCCGTTTCGATATCGTGCGTGAGCACGAAAGCAAATCTCTTATTCTCGGGCCATCCGGACCAACCCCGCGGTAATTCCGCCACCATGTCATGCATCGGCCAGATGTGGGCGCATTTTTCCCACTTGCGCATTGCCAGCCTGCTTCTTATCGCAATCTGTATTCCGCGGGGCACGGCGCGCTTCGCATAGTAGTACAGACGGATTTTGTAATCTAACATGCGGTTAGAATCCTGCTCTTCTGTGATACCATGTCGCTCAGAGGTGGAATAAGTCAGGCCATATGTCTGTAAAGCAAGGTCCCGGCAAGTCGCAGAATGGAGATCGGCAAGTGTTTGAGAAGCGGAGTGACAGAAATGTTCATTTTGGGTGCGTCTCTTACGAATATCGAGTTTTTGAGGTCGTACCTGAAATAGTCAAGCACTTCCTCCCGAGCGCCCCACCCCCGCTTGAAACGGACCAACCCGGCATCCGCCCGGTCCGTTCGCCCAAGGCACAATTCCTCGAAGCCGTTTTCACAAAACCATCTTATGGCTTCCCACATCACAAGGTTGGCGGCCCTCAGATGCTGATACCTCATGTCCGAGGCGCCATACTTATAGATCGCCTTCTTTCCCGAATAAAAATAGACGGCCCCCGAGACGGCCCCGCCCTGCCAGACGCCCAACGCGGTAAAGCCCCTGCCCTTCGAAATCACATTTCTATAGACCGCGTCAAAAAAGCTTCGGGGTTGGGGAGGCAGGCCATGGCGCTTCCTGGTAAGACAGTGCAGCCGGTAGTAGTCGGCCAGATCGCTTTCCGACCGGGAGATGACGACGCGAACCCCGGACCGGGTCGCCTTCCTGATGTTGCGCCGGTTGCTCGCCCTGATCTGGTGGAATAGCACGGGCCCCCGCCCATTAATTTCAAGGACATGTCGCAGATAAGTCCCGTACGGGACCGCGCCGTCAAAATACTTGGCCCCCCCTCTGAATTCAAGGTATTTCCACCCCGCTTCGCTTCCAAAAAGAAGCACTTCGCCGAGCAACCTTGCAAACTGGGTCTTGTCGGAAACAAGCGGTTCGCAGTAATCCGTGAAAGGAAGAGAAACCCCTCTTTTGCCGGTAAAGGGGCTTGCCACTTCCATTACGGGAATCAGGGCCGAGAGCGCCGATGCTCCCGAGAGCGCAAAATAGCGGGGGGTGTAGGAATAGGATTCTTTGAGGACCGCGGCCCAATTGGATGAATGGAAAAAGGAATGCTCCGGCCGCGAACCGATTATCCGGTCCCACTCCGAGCTTTCCAGGGGATCGATTATGCTTGTGCAATCACCGGGCGGTGATCCTATGCGCATCAGTTTCTCATGAAACGCGCCACCAGGCCGGCCACCCTCTCGACCTGCGATTCGGTGAGCGTGGGCCCCATGGGCAGGGAGAGTATCCGCGAGGCGCTCGCCTCGGCGACGGGAAAGCTCCCCGGACCGTAATTCATGCTCCGGTAGCTGTTTTGCAGATGAAGAGGCAGGGGATAGTGCAAGCCCGTTCCCACCCGGTTCTCTTCGAGCCAGCCCTTCAAGGCGTCTCTTTTTTCGGTTCGCATTACATACAGATGGTAAACCGACCGGGTCTCGGAATCCTCGGCCGGCAGAACAATGCCCTCGACCTTATCGAGCAACTCGTTATAGCGGGCGGCAACCCGACGGCGCTTTTCGTTCCACTCGGAAAGGCGCCCAAGTTTGACCCGCAGGATTCCGGCCTGTATCGCATCGAGCCTGCCGTTGTATCCCTCGATATCGTGAAAATACTTCCGCGCCTGGCCGTGGTCTCGAATCATGCGGATTTTGCGGGCAACGGACTCGTCATTGGTCGTTACCGCCCCCGCTTCGCCGCAGGCGCCAAGGTTCTTTCCGGGATAGAAGCTGAAAGCCCCCGCCGCCCCCATCGAGCCCGCCTTCTTCCAAAGCGTCCCGGTCCTGGAAAAGTACTCCGCCCCATGCGCCTGGCAGGCGTCTTCCACAACCTTGAGGCCGTATCGCCCCGCCAGATCAAGGATCGGGTCCATCGCCGCCGGCCGGCCGTAAAGGTGCACGGGAACAACGGCCGCCACCGGCCGCCCTTTTTCGCGGTGGATCAGTTTTCCGGCCGCGCCCGTCTCGCACCGGGTCTCGATGTATTCCGCCAGCTTTTCAGGGTCCATATTGCAGGTTGTTTCGTCGATATCCACGAAGTCCGGCAGCGCCCCGGCCTGTGAAATTGCCTCGGTCGTCGCTATGAACGTGTTGGGGACCGTTACGACGATGTCGCCGCTTTCCACCCCGGCCGCCATCAGGGCAAACCTGAGGGCGTCCGTGCCGCTTGCCACCCCGATACAGTGCTCCGTTCCGCAGAACCGGGCAAAATCCCCCTCGAAGCCGTCCACCGCCGGCCCGCCGATAAAGCCCGCGCATCGCAACGCGGAGCGGAAAACCGATACGAGTTCTTCTTCAAGTTCCGAATGGGGGGTTATGAGATCAAGAAACGGGATGTTTCCGTCATTCCTCATCTATGAACCTTATGAACCTGGCAGGGTTTCCCGCTACGATCGCATTGGGGGGCACGTCGGAGGTGACCACCGAGCCCGCGCCCACAATGGCCCGCTCACCGATGATGACATTGGGAAGGATGGTTGATCCGGAGCCTATCGAGGAGGCTTTCTTGACGAGGATCGGTTCGACTTTCCAGTCCCGTTCGGTCTGAAGCGTTCCTTCGGGGGTGGCCGCCCTGGGAAAGGTGTCGTTGGTAAACACCACCCCGTGGCCGATGAAAACCCCGTCTTCGACCGTTACGCCTTCGCAGATGAAGGTGTGGCTGGATATCTTGCAGTTGCTGCCAATTTTTGCGTTTTTCTGGACTTCGACAAAGGTCCCTATTTTCGTGTTATCGCCGATTTCACAGCCATAGAGATTGATGAAATTAGCCAGCTTAACGTTGCTGCCCAACTTCACGTCATCGGAGATATAGTTCATAGATAGACCAGCTCCCCTCTTTTTCTGAGGGACCTGTCCGCGGCTTCGAGCATCTTGACGACCCGGTATCCGGATTTTCCGTCATTAAAAGGGGTCACATCATCGAGAACGCACTGCACGAAGTACTCCGTCTCGAGCCTCAGGGCTTCGGTCTGGTTCAGCTTGGGCGCCCACATATCGCCCGAGCGGTAGCTCACGAGCAGATCGTAGACCCCTTCCCGGTTCTGGATGTTAACGCCCTTGTCGTAAACCCGAATCTTTTCGTCGGCATTGAGATCGTTCCAGACGAGCATTTTCTTCTCGCCGCCGATCAGGGTCGTACGCACCTTAACCGGGGAAAGCCAGTTCACATTGAGGTGGGCTATGATATTGTCGGCAAAATAGATCGTGACGTAGGCAACGTATTCATGCTCGCCGAAATGATCCTTGCCGGTGGCAATGATCGCCTCGGGCTTTTCCCGGATAAGGGAATCCATTATCGAAATGTCGTGCGGCGCGAGGTCCCAGATTACATTGACGTCGTGTTGAAAGAGGCCGAGGTTGACGCGCATCGAATCGTAGTAATAAATTTTCCCTATTTCCCCCCCGTCCACCAGCTCTTTCATCTTCCGCACGGCGCCGGAAAACAGGAAAGTGTGGTCCACCATGATTTTGAGGTTCCTGCGCTCGGCCAGCTCGATCAGTTGTTCGGCCTGCGCGGTGGTGGCGGTAAAGGGCTTTTCGACAAAGACATGCTTGCCGTTTTCGAGGGCCTTCCTGGCTAATTCGAAGTGGGTGGAAACCGGAGTGATTATGGCTATTGCATCCAGGTCGGGGGCCGTGACAAGCGCACGCCAGTCCGAAGTCAGCTCAATTGCCGGATAGGCCTTTGCGGCCCGGTTCCGTGCTTCCTCACTGAGTTCGCAAATTCTCGCCACCCGGCACCTCTCCTGGCCGCAGAAATTGCGAACGATATTGGGCCCCCAGTATCCGAAGCCCACTATGCCAATCCGGAGCATCCCTCCCCCTTAGCCTCGAAACACCGGAACCCGGAAGATCGTACTATCTTAGTATGCCCCCCTGCTGGTTACGACCGCCCAGGGTGTCTGGAGCAAAATCTTGAGATCCAGCCAGAGGGACCAGTTTCTCACGTAGTATATATCAAGACGCACCATCTCGTCAAAAGTTGTCCTGCTCCTTCCCGCCACCTGCCAAAGTCCGGTGATGCCGGGCTTCATGTCGAATATCCGCCTCTTGTGCCATATTTCGTAGTCTTCGCACTCGTAGGGAATAGGCGGCCTCGGGCCGACAAGCGACATCTCCCCCCTGAGAACGTTGATAAACTGCGGCAACTCATCGAGACTGGTCTTCCTTATGATTCTGCCGACCCAGGTGATCCGGGGATCGTTTTTAATCTTGAACACTTTTTCCTGTGAACCGCCGTTTTCCCCAGCCCCCGTTTTTGAACTGCATATCAGCTTTTTGACATAATCGCGATGGATCGCGGGATCGTTATTAACATACATCGACCTGAATTTGTAAAAGGTAAACACCTTTCCGTACCGCCCCACCCGACGCTGCCGAAAAAGGACAGGCCCATCCGAGGTGAGCTTTATCATGATCGAAATTGCCAGAAAAAGAGGGGAAAACACAATCAGCGCCCCAAGGCTTCCGACGATGTCGATGAGTCTTTTCAGCAGTAGAGGAATTCTTTGACCGGCACGCAGACGCTGAATATCGGGATAGAGCGCAAGGTCCTCCGTGGAATCCGGCACGCCGTTGGCTTCCGGAAAAAGGTACATGGATACTTCGAGCTTCTCCCTTTCCTCGGGGACGAGATTGGCGGCAAGATTGGAATTCACGCGATCGAGAATGGACTTTGCGGCCGGTCCCTTGGCGGAATCATCGATCTCCGGACAGATGATCCCCAGTGACCTGCCCGCTTTGTACCATCCCAGTACATCTATGTCCCGGATGGAAGCGGCAAGGGAGGACAGGATTTTGTTATAGGGATTTCTGCCGTTTTCCCCCACGGGAATTTCGGAGCGGGACAGGAGGAGCAGGATAAACTGCCTCTTTGATCTCTCGGTCCGCTTGCGCTCGCGAGCGAGCATCCTGTTAAACGAGCGCTCATCATAGACGAATGGCGACGGATCGGCGGTTGCTCCCTGGAAACTGTCCGAGAGGCCATCGCCCATCTTTGGAAAATCAAGTTCCATTGTCGCTAATCTCCCTTTTCCAGCATTCATGGCAGACTCTAAGAGCCGTAAAGCATTTACGGGGAAGAACGTCATGGCGACACATCCCTATCAGCGATAGATCCCCATATCGAAAGCACTATCACTAGATACTCATTATCCTATTGGGTACTTGGGCCATGATAACTAAGAGCAAGCGATAAGAAAAGGATGATTTTGCAGGGGATATAAAAGGTAGCCTACCTATCCAATGCGGGTAATTTTACAGGGATACCGGCAATTTCCGCCTAGTGGTCCTCATATTTTCAAATATCGATTTTTAAACAGGTTTTCCCTCGAAACACAAATGTAACCATCAGGCTCAAAGAGCTTTTGGGAACCCTAGTCGATCATGGCAAGGAGATCATGCGAAACTTTAAACCCTTGTGTCTTTGCCGGCACAATTATCGTATCTACAGGTATTTATAAATATACTGGGGAATGTAGAAGCGCCTCTTGTTGAGTATGACGCCCAGTATATTGCCTCCCACCCTGTCGACCTTTTCTTTCAACATCTTTACCGCCTGCCACTTGGTCTTCTCGGCCTCGACCACCAAAACGATACCGTCCACTTTGGAAGCGATGGCCAAACCGTCGGGCGAGGTGAAATAAGGAGCGGAATCGATAAGAATCAGCTCGAAGTCATTTTTAAAGGTCTGTAAGAGGTTGTCGAACACGGGAGAATTGAAAATTTCCGGTGTGGAACCGGCCGCGTTTATCGAAGGACTAACAACCAGATTCGAATGCTCTACACGATGCAATGCGTCCTGGACCCTGTCCCCTTTCTTTAACGCCTCTATCCAACCAAAATCGCCCGGAATTTTGAAAAAGAGGTGCTGAGACGGGTGATGCCGGTCCGCATCCAACAGGAGCACGGATTGGCCGATCTCGTCCGCGGCCACCTTCGCAAACTCCCGCGTTATCGTGGAGGTGCCTTCTCCTCTCCCGGTACCGATAAACTGAATGAGCTTGGACTTGGCATCGGGCAGCAGGGAATCGATCATCTTGTAGAGGCCCAACATCTCCTCTTTGAATTCGAGATCCTCCGTGGCCGCCTCGGCCACGGCATACCGCGCGGGACTCGCGCTTTCCAAGGTAATTGGAAACGGCGGGATTGCCCCCTGGCCCTTTTTTTTGTAGGCGTACTGCAATGCCTCGTAGATTTTACTCATATCATGGTTCTTTCAAAAAGAGTTTTGGACTGCAACCCTTGGTCCCTTATACTAAGTTGCGCTCAAGCGCCGCCGCCACGTCCTCGGACGCGGTTTGAACGGGGGTGAAACTTCAGTTGCATGATCCGATAATCCTTCTCCAATCGGTAAGTTTCACAAGAGATGGTGCTGATATCCGCGCCTCACAAAATCCCCCCTGCCCCCCTTTAGAAAAGGGGGGAATCCGCTGGACATTACCAAGTTCCCCCCTTTTCTAAAGGGGGGCAGGGGGGATTTTGAACGCAACTCGGTATTAGAGGTTCCGCCCTATTTTGACCTGTCTCTTCCGCGAGCAACAGACTCGGGTTCGCTCATTCCGGACAGCGGCCGGGCGCTTTCCCCTAATGAGCCCGCCTGCCGGGCAGGCTTGCCTCGCGAAAGGAAAAAAGAGGGCAAAAACCACAGGATCCTATGCCAAAGTGAAGCGCGCTTGGGTCTCTCGCTGCCATTGATGTCGGCAACCACTTCCCGGACCACCCCGGGATCGACGGGATTTCGCTGGTATCCGAAAGCGGTTATCAGGGCATTGTCGCACAGGATGTTGATCACCCGCGGGATTCCGTTCGCCTTGGAAATGATCAAGTCGAGCGCACCTTCTGTAAAGATCGGCGAAAAAAAAGACGAAGCTTTCATCAGCCTGTGGAGAATATACGCCCTGCTCTCCTCGGGGCTGAGAGGCGCAATACGCGCGCGCACGGCAATTCGCTGCTTGAGTTGCCGCAACTCGGGCTTATCCAGGGTGACATCAAATTCGGGCTGCCCGACCATTACTATTTGCAGCAGCTTATCCTCGGCTGTCTCCAGATTCGACAGCATCCTGAGCCGTTCGAGAGTCGGAATCGGCATATTTTGAGCTTCATCGATGATCAACAAAATATTGAACTTCTCTCTGTATTCCTTGATAAGGAATCGGAAAAGCCGATTTACGAGTTCGTGATCATCTTCATTTCCGACTGCAAAACCCAATTCGAAGAAAATCTGCTTCAAAAGCTGCTGAAACGTAAGAGAAGTGTTGAATATATAAATAACTTTGTTCTTTTCGGGGTCCAGCATCCGCAGATACGATCGCAGGATCGTGGTCTTCCCTACCCCGACCTCACCGGTAATGGCGATGAATCCTTTCCTTTGTTCAATGCCGTAGCTGATCGACGCGGCCGCTTCCTTATGACTTGAGGTCAGGAACAAAAACTCCGGGTCGGGAGTTATGTGGAAAGGGCTCTTCTCTAACTTAAAGAAATCAAGGTACATATTTTATAAAGCTTTATCAATTTTTAATCGAAATTGAAACCAATACCGGGAGTTGCAATCGCTTTTCCGCATCAGTGGGGGTGCTCACCCCATGGCTCAAGAATTCAAGCAGAAAACCAAATCCCAGGCTTCCTATAACCGCAAAAGCGATAATGCCCGGGATGAGTATGCCGGGCTTGAGCGGGTTGATGGGAATTCCCGGCACCGCGGCGCGTTCAATAATGCTGACACTGGTCATTTTTTGGCGCTCGAGTTCATCCTGTATTTTTGCTTCCTCGAGCCTTTGCTGGTAGCTGCGGAATTTCTCCTCAAGGTTCACCACCTCTCGGGAAAGCTCATTATTCTTCGTCTCCAAATCCTCAAAAGCCTGTAGCTTGACATTGTGTTCACCAAGCTGCGCCTTCACAATCGCTTCCCTGGCATTCACAGCGTTAAGGTCCGCCTGGTTTGTTATAAATGCCCAATAAACATGACGCCAAGTGGGATTAATAGCTTCAGCCGGTTTCAACTTGGATTGAGCTTCAAGGTACTTTTCTGTTATCTGTATCTGCTCCCGAACGCCAACGACCAATTTGTTGTCTTCTTTGTACCTGGCAAGAAGTTCTCTTTCGTTGAGCCGGAGCTGAAGCAGCTTTGCCTCGGTACCCGTAATTCGAAGCGCTATGGACTCAGGGCTTCCCGGTTCCATCTTTGGGACTACGCTCATTTGCCTTTCGTATTCGATAACCTTCTCCGAGTTTTCCTTTTTCTGGCCTTCACACTCCTGAAGCGCTTTAACAAGGTTCGACTGCTGGTTTAGTAGAAGTTTACGCTGGTCATCAAAAGAAACTATCTGCGTATCATTCTTGAATGTCATCAGCTTCTTTTCAGCGTCCGCAAGTTTCTGCGTGTATTCATCGAGTTTCTTCTGAAGGAAAATAACTGATTTCGGGTCCTTAAAGATTTCATTACGTCTTTCAATATGGAAATTAACAAGCTGATTAACAACAGAGGCTGCGACAGAGGGATATTCTGAAGTATATGCAACTTCAATAATATTGCCTCGCGCCGCGCCTATGGTCAGATCTTTGTCCATGAGAGAAACGGCCGCCTCGGTGTTGGTCATCCCGAGAATAGGACGGCGAATCAACTCCGGGTAAATGCTCTCGGGCTTTAATGAATTTACGACCTTCTCAAGCAAGTCCCTGCTGTGCACAATGCGCACTTCCGACTGAATAAGTTCGGCCTGGTTGATTATGGGCTTATTCTTACCCTCCAGCGAGAGGTCGGGACTAAAAGTCTCCCAGCCGAACTTCACAAGCATCAGCGATTTTGCCTGGTATTTCGGAATGTAAATAAACGTCACAAAGAATACGGCGCCGGCGATAATCGTCAAAAAAGCGGTAAGGATACCAAGTTTGTGTTTGAAGAACAAACCAAGATAATCGCGGATACTAAATGCAGGCTTAACCTGTGCCGCGGGCAAAAGGCGCGCGGGCGGCAACTGAGCTTGATGACTTGAGTTCCGATCCGGAATTTGAGTCTGAGTCATGTTTGGCTGCTCTTGACTGTTGTCTTGAATTGTCATGCGCTAAAAACCACCAATACCGGACGTACCAACGGTCCCCGCTCTCACGGCCTCTCCAAACTGGTAATAATAGAGAAAATCGCGAGGCACGCTGAGAGGGGTGCGGAGATACTGGTTTATCCAAAGATTCACATCCGCAATATTGGACCGTGGGACAAGCACTATATCATAAGGCTGCAGAAATACGTCCTGTTTGATGTCAATGCCTTTCATCGCCTTTTCAATGTCGAGAGCAACGAGGTAGGGCTTGAAATCCGGTCCTCTCCTGATAAGCACCACCTCGTTCAGGCGAGCGGTGTCCTTGAATCCGAGGGCAAGATAGACGGCCTGGAGAACCGTTGTCGGTCCGGAAATATCCTTGGCGCCGGGCAGGTTCACCTCGCCGCCCACAAAAACCTTGTGCCCAGCAAACGAATTGACAATCACAACAACCTCGGGTTGCTGGAGATATTTGTCATAAATCTGGTTGAGTTCCACCGTCAGCTCTCGCGGGGTCCGTCCGGCGGCATTTATGTCCTGCACCAGCAGCAGGGAAATTCTCCCGTCCGGCCTGACAATACACTCCTGGTTGAGGTCCGGATTGTAGAAAAGCTTAATGGACAGTTTGTCCCCAACTCGGATCCGGTACTCCGATTCCATCGGAGGAACCTCAGTGCCCGGAAGCCCCACCTTCTTGGCGTTTTCGCTAAACGGCCCGCAGCAGTAAACCAAAAGTGAAAGAACAAGAAGCAGCAACGTTCTCAATCTCATTTTTTACCTGCATTTTTAGGGTTTTAGATCAGTCCAGGGCGGAGTTTGGACCGATTATAGGGTAATTCCCCCCTGCTTTCAATAAGATAGTCGGAGGGGGGAGAAAAAACACCCAATGCAGGTACAAACGAGTAATCATTCCTGCTTGTTAGGGGCCTCGCGGCTTCGATGATACATGTCCTTTCTTTTTTCCCTCGCCCACTCCCAGGGCGGAACCGGAGACGGCGCCCCCCAGAGTCCGATTGCATTTTCCCGGGCGATTCTTTCCAGTTTTCTCCACTCATTGCATAACGACGCCTTGCACTCGGTCGGCTTGACCCAGGCCATTCCGTAGCCCATCAGGCGCTCATTCAAGAAATACTTGGTCCCGTCGATTCTTACGAGGGCATACACCACATCGTCGGCGGCGCGATACATCGGGGTAAAATCGACACTTTTCTGCAAACACAGGAAATTCGTCAGCATGCGCGCATCTTCATGGAACGGTTGCCCCTTAACCGGGCACATGACCCCATATAACCGGATTTTTTGCGTTGTCCCATTGGTAGCAATCATCAGCAGGTCGCCTTCCCGAACTTCAACAACCTTCCCCAAATCCGCATAACATGACGAGAGGCAGACAAACAATATGCATAACGAGACTAATAATATACGTACGAATCCGCGGCTACATATATAATCCGATGTTGTATTCATATCAATCGACCTGTTCCATAAGCGGCTGATCTCCCCCGCGGACTGCTTCCACCCCGTATGCCGGTCGCAACGCGGGCGGGGGTTTCAAATATTCGAGTGCAACGGAACCATTTCACGCGCCTTCAACGGCCGGCACGACGGGGAATGCTGCCGGGACGGCGCGCGAACCAGCGCGGCGGCGCCCGATGATACAGCTCCGCCAACTCGATTACATTCCCCGCTAATTTCCAAAATCGTCACATTTTTCCCCAAAATTGAGCAAAATGTGACTCGGGATAATATACAATTTGGTTTGGCCGGTAAAGGGGGCGGTCTGTTGGGAAATATTGATACCTTCCCGTAGATGTTACTATCTTATTGCCCTATTTCTCATCCTACAAGTAAAATCAAGCCACGGGGCGGGGGCGCCTTTGAAAGAGCGCAAATCCGTCCACCGGCCGCCCCGGGCGGAACAGACACCAGGAAAACACCGGCCGCCACCCGTGCGGCATTATGCGCAAGGACCCGTGAGCGACCGCGGCGGGAATTCGGCGCGCCTTCCGCCGCCGAGCTAAAGTAATTGACACCAATGTCGGCGATAATGTATTTTTATAAGCTCTGCGGACTATGCCAAAAAACAAATCCGGAAGGCTGAAAGGAAGGAACTGCAATGGAAGATGATAAACGTAAACAGCTTCAGTTGAGACTGTCTGAGGAGACCCACCGAAAACTCAGGCTGCTGGCTGCCGACCTTAACGTTACGATGAACGACCTGATAGTGGAGTTGGTGGAAAAAGAATACGACAACGTCGAAATCGTTCTGCCCAAGAAGCGTTCATCCTCCAAGATGGACGAATCGTCGGACTATTCGATGACTCAAAGTATGCGGTTGATGCGGACGCCCGGAAAGGTCGCCGCCGATCCCGAATAGAACGTGATCCAACCACCCGCGCCGCATGTACTTCGCTCCCGGCGCACTATCCCGTGAATTCCTTTTGCAGTATCGGCGTGCGATGCCGGACGCCTCTGTCCGGCACTTTCATTTTTCCGCCTTCGCCATGGCCCCGGCCGAACACCATACGGTTACTTATAGATAGGCGCAACCGGCTCCCGTTTCGGCCCCATCCCGCAGTAACAGTTCCTTCCCCATCTTAATTCTTCTCTACGATCAACCACGCTGTTTAACCGTAAATTCAAACTTGCCCCCCCCCTTATAGCCTACTGGTTACTATCCAGCAGCCAGGCGCTTATGCGAATAGTTATCCCGTTCTTTCCGCCATTGAGGTATTCCTCCGTCAAATCCGGTCCCCACGCCCCTTGGGACGCTGAGGTCCGTCGCCCGGTCACCCGGTTGGGACTCGAATTCGGATTACGTACTGCGAATTTCAAAACGGTAACCCGAATTCTTCCCGAGCAGGACGCGGAGTCCCACAAAACGGCCCCAGGCAAGGATATACCGGTAAGGCACGAGAATTGCCAAATGGTATATTCAAGACGAGTTCAGTTGGTGAGCAGATCACAACCAGAGTGTTTTCGGATATGAGGTGCGAAATGAAAAAACTAATTATTCTCATGACTTTGCTTATGGCGATCGGGTTTACGTCCACCCGCTCCGAGGCCGATTCAATTACATTCAATCTCGATACCGTCGCATCGGGTTCGGGCATTACGTCCGTGACATCATTTGGCACCCTGACATTTACCGATAACGGCAATTTCGTGAATTTGAGCGTTAACCTCACCAACCCCAATTACAAAATTCTCGCGGTCGATCTGAATTTCGACGATTCGAAGTTCTCGAACTCATCGGTTTTGACCCTCTCCAACCAGAGCCTGGACATCAGTAAGAATGCCGTCAAGGCCGACGGCTATGCCGGAAAGTTCGACATCGAAATTCCGGCGCATGGCAACATAGGGACCTACGGCAAATACTCGGGCACCATGAAGTGGAATTATGGGTTTTCCCATCTCGGCATAGCCGATCTCACATTCCAGGATACGCTCAATCAACTCTTCGCCGCCATCCATGTGGGGAACCTGGATGGAGGGTCTTCCGTGTGGCTCGGAGCCACTTCGAGCCCGGTCCCGGTTTCCGAACCGGGCACGCTGCTCCTCCTTGGCATAGGCCTGATAAGTGTGGCGCTATTCGGCAAGAGGCTCAAACCTGTTCCGTGTAAGTAGCGCCCGGTTTCCAACCAACCGATAACCACCCCGTAACACCCCGCGCGAGCACGGAGCCCTTTCCTCCGTGCTCGCTTCTTTTTGTGCCGTTCCCGGAGAGTCGTTCCCCGTGGTCCCCCCGAATCGGAGCGGGGTGCGGGCATTCAGCATCGGCCGGCAGGCTGGATGCCCGCCAGTCAGCCCCACGGGCTTGCCCGCCGTATGTGCTTTAAGCCGTATGTGCTTTAAGTGGTCCGTATTGGTCTCGGCACTTGCAATCACGTTGGAGTGGTGCGGAATCGGAGCCAACTTACCAGTCAATCCGTGGGAGCGGCTTCCAGCCGCGAGTGACGTACCGGGCGCAAAGCAATCGAGGCTGAAAGCCGCTCCCACCCCAATGTTCGTGGCATGCATGAAGAGATTACACTCTTATCAAAAAGTAAGAGGGCGCTTCAGTGCAAGCCTGAATGCGCCCTCTTTTGCCCGTGTTTTGCTTCCCGTTCTCCCGGCTGCGGGGTCTTCGCTTGTTTCGTGGCTCCGGCGCCGATCCCTTCCTTAATGGAATGACTGCGCCTCCGGCAGCACATCGCTTTCCTGAGGGGAATGCGCCTCGACGAACCCGGGATACGCCGCACCGCCCTTTGACCTGTCTTTTGTCAGGTGCTTCTTCGGCAGCAGGTAAACGGCCATGCTCAACCGCTTCATGTCTTCCGCGCTGAGGCAGCAGGCCAGGCATTCATTGACCCTCTCCATGATGGAATCGACCGCCAGTCTGGCGGAGCTGCCGATTTCGGTGTAGAGAATACCCAGCACATGGTTCGTCCTGTACCAGCCGACCACGTCCGTGTCCCTGATTGCCGAGGCGAGCGAGGCCACAGCCTTCCCTCGCGGGCCGTGTCCGTTGTAGCCGACCGGAATGTCTGCAAGCGACACCAGCATGAGAATAAACGGCCGCTTTGATATCGCCGTCCTCTTGAGTTCGAGGAGGAGAGTTTTTCTGAAAGCCCTCTCGCTGAACTCCGCAGCCCCCGGATCGTTCATTTCTCCGCCGAAACCCATAAATGATTTTGTGTTATTGCCGAATGTATGTGTGAGGGACATTGTTTGCTCCAAGAATTGGGCCGATAATTTTGCGTCCCTCGCTTCCGCGCGGTCCGCTCCCTTGATGACGCGACAGCGCGCCACCTTAACGAGTACATAAGGCAAGAACGATACCAGCGGCGATGTCACTTTTTCAGGAGTGGAATTCGGGAAGGGGTAATCTGATAATATCGTGTAATATTAGCTATATAGTGCAGCAGAATGGTGAAGTTGGCCCCTTCTTCGGTGTTACGAGGACCCTTCGAATTACAGCTTTGTATTTCGGTATCGAAATTGTGGATTACACTTGGTAATCACGGTTTCGTAATACGAGTGTCGCCTTGCGGAACTCATCGCGGGGCAAACCACGCGCCGACAGGTCGCAATCTTTACGCCCGGACCCTCGGGCCAGTTCCTCCTTTGTCGGTCGCTGAAATTCTGGTAAACTTCCCGGGATTCAGCCAAAGCGAAGGCCACGGCGGCACGGAGGGCGGCCCCGTTTCAGGCGAACGGCGTCGAGTTACAATTACAGGACAGTCCGTATTTCATGATTTGCCGTCTCTACCCGTTGCCGGGTGGCATCCCCACTTTGTCACAGGCCGAACCGGCATCGAGTTTGCTTCAAGCACAGAGGTTTCCGGGAATTGATTTCAGCCTCTTATATTTGCGGGAATAGCCATGATCGAACCACATGCGAACCTCACGAACCTTGATGCCGTGCTTGGCAAAAAGGAACGCATCGCCATCTACAATGCCGGTACGATCCAAGTCCTCTCCAAGGGCCAGGCGTTGCTGAAAAGGGCGCAGCGACCGCCGGGGTTGAGCCTCGTATTGAACGGCTCATTCGAGGTGATGACGACCCATGGGGGACGGGGGGGCATACATTTCGGGCAGGGCGATCTGATCTATGAGCAGGCCCTCTTTGATTCCGATCCTTCCGTGTCGGCCGTTCTGGCCGGTGAGCCGTCGAGGGCGCTCATCCTGAGTCCGGCCGCGTTCAATACCCTCGCCCCGGACATTCAGCTCGCACTTCACAGACACATCGGCGCCGTCTACAGCGCCCGAATCCTCGGACTTGGCCAGAGCCTCGCATCCACCCAGACCCAAAGGGCCTCCCTTACGCATCAACTGGTCGTCGAAGCCGAGAGATTCAGGAAGAAGTACGAGGAATCCGAGCTGATTTTAAATCTGATAAAAAGAATCCCCCGGTTGCCCATTCATGTAACGCAACTCATCGAGATGCTCCTTAGCGACAATTCCTCTGCAAAACGCGTGACGGAACTCGCCAAGCAGGACCCTTCCCTGGTCGGGGAGGTACTCAAGGAAGTCAACTCCGTCCATTACGGACTGCGGCAGAAGATCTCGGACCTTCACTACGCCATCATGCTGATGGGTTTCAACGAGGTCTACCAGATACTCGTATCCAAAGGGATACGACGGACGATGCCGGATTCCGAAAGATTCAGGGACATCCACCAGCATTCCATCGTGCTCTCCTATATCACCTCTGAAATCTGCCAGCTTTCCGACAAGCACGCGGCCTCGCTTTTAAGCACCATCGGGCTTCTGCACGATATAGGCAGGAGCACTGTGCTGCTCCTCGAAACAGAGAATCCGAAGCTGGCATTTTTTATTCAACTTCTCGACCCCTGCAAGATCGGGGCGATGCTTCTCGAAAGGTGGAACCTTCCCGAGGTCATTTGTAAGACCATCGAGTACCAGTCCTTCCCCAGGTTTGCGCTCCCGTCTGAAATCCCTTCCGAGTTCGGGAAGAACATCGGGATGCTCCATCTTGCCCACGCGGTGTATGACGTGACCCGCGAAAGGTCCCTCTCCGCCCCCGAATACCCCTTCCTCGCCGGCTACACGGCGGTTTGCGGCCCGCGGGAGAGAAGCTTCGAGCAAGTCGCCGACCAGGTGTTGAAAAATCTCAGGGCCAAAGCCAATTTGCTTCCCGCCGAGGTCAAGAGGTTCCTCCTCATCGGCGCTTGATTCCAGGAAGCACGCAACTGTTCACCGCGGTGAACGGTCACAAAAAAATGGCAGCGCCGTTTCCGGCCCTGCCATTTTTGCCTGGCAATGATTTCGCTCCTTACTGAGCCCCCTCGAACCCGTGACAGAGACCCGGCGGACTTGCTTCGGTCCGATCACGGCGGCTGCGGGTATGCCACGCCGAAATCGGAGAGGAATTCCCGCAATTCCGCAAGCGTCGTCTCGGAAAGTCGCTCGAACTTGACGCCGCTGTGCCAGGAAATGAGGTCGCCCCAGGATTTTTCCGGGACTTTGGAACTATAGATGACCTTGCACTTGATGCGGTCCAGGTGAAAGAACCGCTCCTTGGAACCAAATACATGGAGGTTGAATTGCCCCTCTCCCAGTCCGGCCAGGGAGAGATAGTTGAATTTGATCCCCCCGATGCTGATGTCCACAATCTTGCCGGCCACGGGCAGGTTGCCTGTCCTAAAGAGGGCGGCGAAGGCCCCGCTCTTGCCTTGAAAACGTTCGTATTTTCTACGCTTTAGCATCGCAACCTCCAGAAAAGGGCGCCGCTTCCCCGTCCGGTTCTCATCAATAACGACAATCGACCCGCTGTCAAGCGCCAACTTTGCGGAAAACACGCGGCAAGCGGCAAGGCGAGCGGGACAAGGCTCGGGAAAAGCAGGTCCGGATCGGTTTTACGTTTCATCATGGTCTGTACCCTCCGGGCTTGTGTGAAAGGAAGTCTTACGCGCGTGTCAGGTAAGGACGGGCGAGGTCGCCCGCGCCGCTTTGCGGCAAGGTGCTTGCGCGACGGCGCGCTAGGCCGCGTCACTCACGGGTCCCGCCGCCCTCGCCCGCTCTTGCGCCTGTTGCCTTTTACGAAATCCCGCAATTCCGACCAGGCCGCATCCAAGCAGTATCAGCGTGGCGGGTTCCGCAACCGGGCGCGGGGAGCCGCCCACCCAGATGGACGAGCCGTTTTCATAGTTTCCGATATGCAGGCTGGTATAGAGAAGATTGCCGGTATCCGTAAAATTGAAATCGCTAATATCGAGGTTACTGGCCCCGCCGTTCCACGTGATGGTATTCGAATACTTGCCCGCGGCCCCAAGGTTGCCGGAACTCGGAATTTGAATGTCAAAAAGTCCCGAATAGCCGTCCGCCTTTACCCCATTTACAGATATCGAGAGGGTCTCATTAACGAGCTTGAGATTGGAGGAATTGCTAAACTTTGTCTCATCGAAGTTCAAACCCAACTCAAGCAGTTTCCAGGACGGATCGTTGAGTTGGACGTTCAGAAGGACGGCATTGCCGTTGTCTGTGAATGTGAAAGTCCCGAATGACTTTGACTGCACAGCACCTCCGCCTGTGAGCACCATATCAAAGTTGTAGGTGACGGAGTCGGCCATGGCGCCATTAGCCATCAAGCCGATCAACAAGAAACAGCCGATTAAGGCAAGCTTGAATCGTTGCATTTATTTACCCCCATCAAATGTTCTTCGACGAACTTCATATCCACATTCTCCGCCTTGAAGCAGCATTCGTATCATCAATGTTTCACGGGTGATGCACGGATGTATTTAGATGGGAATCTTGCAGGGATCGCCTGGAAACACAACGGGGACTCTAGGGGGTAGAAAGAGGGTATATCGGTTACCCGTTATGGAAATTATAGCCGTATTTACATAATGTTAGTGCTTATTGCACTTTTAAATGTGCTATCATGCGGGCGGGGGTATTTACAGGGGGACATAATGGGTATCCATTTTACCCTGTGTGCTTACATTGTCCTTTATATTTGCATTGTTATCCTTTTTTGCAATCGCCTCCATCCAGCCGCCTCCCGCGGGACCTTCGGCTTCGGGTTCGGCCGGGATGTCAAAAATCTGGAAACCGTTCACCGCAGAGACGCAGAGGGCGCTGAGAAAAAACGGATTTAAATTTGTTAAGGACTTGTCCGTAAATAACTCGTTGGGCTGCGATCACAGCCCTGCGGACTGCTGCCCAAATCACATACGGACAAATTGCCATTCAACTGAAGTTCGGGTCGGGACGTCAAAACCGTCATTCCCGCAGCGCTTCTGGGCGGGAATCCAGTGCTTTGCTTTGCGCCACGGACCGAAAAGACGCTGGATTCCCGCCCAGAAACGCTGCGGGAATGACGATCCATGGATCCTGAGCTGTATGCGACTGCATGGAATTCTGAGATATGCCATCCGCGCAACAACCCCGAAAACCCTTACACGCTTATTTACGGATAAGTTCTAAGTCCAGGACAGCCTTCAGCTTCTCTGGAGGAGCGATTTCTTGAAATTTTACCAAGAGTTTTTTGTAAGTCCCGATTTTCTCGGCGTCCTCGGCGTCTCTGCGGTGAACGGTTACGAATCGGGTAGAATACGCGTGAGAGCGTCGCATCCTCGGCGGTCAATTCGTCGGGCTCCCCCGAAATATTTCTTTTCTTCCAATCCGGGGGCGGCTAAATACTATTCCGGGTTTTGGGCGATGGAATCCGCTGATGGACCCGTGACAGGCAGTGTGGGGCGACCCCACCGGCGTGCGGACCATGCGGGATTCGGGTCTTGAGCGTAGAATTCAAAGAGGCGGGATAACTTATGAAAAGAATCCTGGTAACCGGGGGGGCCGGCTTTATTGGAAGCAACTTCATCATTTATCAGAGAAATCAGCGGAAGGCCGACATCGTCAATCTGGACTGCCTGACCTACGCCGCCAATCTCAAGAACCTCGAATGCCTGGCCCATGACCGGCACTACCGTCTCATTATCGGCAGCATAGCCGACCGCGACCTGCTCCGTTCGATTTTTGCGCAATATCAGCCCGAGGCCGTGGTCAACTTTGCCGCGGAATCCCACGTGGACCGCTCGATCGAGTCTCCG
Source organism: Syntrophobacteraceae bacterium (assembly GCA_049300095.1). Taxonomy (GTDB): domain Bacteria; phylum Desulfobacterota; class Syntrophobacteria; order Syntrophobacterales; family Syntrophobacteraceae; genus SbD1. The sequence continues at coordinate 16,435 of JBAQYM010000131.1, read as the reverse complement.
GGCGCGTTCATTCAAACCAACGTGGTCGGGACCTTCCATCTGCTCGAAGAAACCCGCCTGTACTGGACAAAGCTGGACGCCCCCGCGCGGCAAAATTTCCGCTTCCTGCATATTTCTACCGACGAGGTCTACGGGACGCTCGGGCCGAACGATCCCCCGTTCACGGAAGATACGCCCTATGCGCCCAACAGCCCTTACGCCGCATCGAAGGCCGCCGCCGACCACCTCGTCAGGGCTTATCACCACACCTACGGCCTTCCAACGCTCACCACAAACTGCTCCAACAATTACGGCCCCCGGCAGTTTCCGGAAAAGCTCATCCCCCTGATGATTCTCAATGCCCGCGAGGGAAAGTCCCTGCCGGTCTACGGGGACGGCTCAAACATACGCGACTGGCTGTTTGTGGAAGATCACTGCGAGGCGGTGGACCGCGTGCTCGAGAGCGGGAGTCCCGGCGAGACCTACAACGTCGGCGGACGCTGCGAGAAGTCGAATATCGATATCGTAAAAATGATTTGCGACCGCCTCGATGCGATCTTTCCGGATTCTTCCAACAGGCCCCACTCAAGGCTCGTGACTTTCGTCGAGGACCGCCCCGGACACGATTGGCGCTACGCCATCGATTGCTCCAAGATCGAGAGCGAACTCGGATGGCGTCCCAGGCAGACCTTCGAATCGGGCTTATTGAAAACCGTCGGGTGGTACCTGGAGAACACCGATTGGGTCGAATCCATCAAAAGCGGCGAATACTCTCAGTGGATCGAGCGGCAATACGGGACGCGCCGTTAAGCTCGCAGGGCAGATCAGAACTGCCTGGACGGCGGTATTTTGGGTTCCCCCGTCAAAGTGGGAACTTGCTTCGAGGGTGGTATCTTGCCCGATGGCGCGTCCGGGATCGTCTTCGAGGGCGGTATCTTGCCTTGCGGGGTCTCCTTCGACACCTTGGAAGGGGGGACCTTCGATGCCCCGGCCCCGGCGGGAGCCGGTCCAGGCACGCCCGGAGCGCCCGGCGCAACGCTCGATTTGTCCGACTTCCCCGGAGCGGCGCTCACGCCTTTTTTTGCGTCTCGGGACGCATTCTTCCCCGAAGCCGTGCTCACCTCGTTGCTGTGCCCCGATTCCGTGCCGTCGGCGTAGGACGCCGTAACGGAGAAGTAGTACGCCCGTCCCTCATCGAGGTTATCAACGACGGCCCGCGCCTCGGACCTTCCCTTTACATCGAGCGTTTGCGAGTAATTCCCGGTCTCGGTCCCGTAATAAACCTTGTAGCCGATAACCTTGGGATCGGCGCTCGGGTCCCAGGCAAGCTTGACGGATGCCGCCTCCGAGATGCCGGTGATGCAAAGGATAAGAAAAAGCGTCAGGAAAAGCATCGGTTTCAACGTCGCGTCCTTTGTATCGGCGCCATATCCACGGGAAAACCAGGGTGGGTTCGCATCAATCGCTTCCCACTCGCCCGCGCGCTTCCCGCCCTTTCACTTTATGGCGGGCGTGGGCGACGCGGGCAGCGGATTGAGTCGGATGATCGAGGGCTTGTCAGGCTTTTCATCCGGCGCCGTGAAAGGTTTGGGCCGTTCGGACCGCGGATTCGACTGGTTGGTCGGGGGCTCGCGATATCTCTTGTTGACGGCGTCGTCCATCATGTCGATCTCGATCTTGGGACCGAACTCATCAACCGGCTTTTTGACGGCGCCCTTCTTTTTATCCGCGGGGGTGCTCTTCATGGTTTTCCCAGGTTTCGTCCCGGGCTCCGAAGACGTTGTTGCGCAATAGGCCCCCACACTGAACGCAATCACCAGGGCAAGAACGGCCAACAATACAATCAGTCTTTTCATTTGGCCTCCGTCGAGTTCCGGGAAGATAAAGCAAAACGGACGTTGCGCATGAAGGTTGATAAGGCTTGAAGTTTAGATGACACTGCTCAGCCGCGTCAAATCAATTTACCGGGCAACCGGATCGAAAGGAGGGATTTGTAACGATGTAACCCTTCACCGCAGAGACGCTGAGGACGCCGAGAAAACCGGGATTTACATGAAATTCCAGGAAAATTCCAGGAAAACGCTCCTCCAGAGAAGCTGAAGGCTGTTCCGGACTCAACGAATTCAAATTCGCTTTTTCTCCGCACCCTCTGCGTCTCTGCGGTGAACGGTTGCGTAAAGATTGCCGTAATATACCGCCGTTGCCCCCGCGACCCCTCTGAGGGCAGTTGTTTAAGTGTCCGCCCGCACATCCGGCGCGCTGATCTTCTTCGGGAACTCGGGGCAGTTCTTGAAGAGATGCAAGCCGCACTGGCGGCACCGCTCCCAGTCCATCCCCGGAATGATCTTCGCCAGCGCCTCCTCGACCGAGGCGAAGATTATTATCCTCCCCGGTTCGGCGTAGTTGCCCCTCTCGAGAATTTCCATCACTTCCTCTTTGAGCGAGCACATATATAGCTGCCTGCCCTCGAGATAGAGGTTCCGGCCTTCGCGATAGAGCATCTCGCATCCGGAGACATCCATAAAGTTGATGCTGGCGCCGACGATCAGGATGTGGCACTGCTCGGGACGGTGCTGGGTCATACTTTGCAGTTGCTCGGAAATGTAGTTGGCCGCGCCGAAAAATATGGACCCGTCGATCCGGATTATCTTCAGTTGGGGACACTCGGGCGAGGTAATGTTGTACGCCTTTACCGAGTGACCGTTCCCGCAGGCGACCTCATGCTGGTTGGCAAAAGTGGTGAAGTGCGGGTGCGAGGTCCTGTTGAGGTAGAGGAGCAGAGAAAGGATGACGCCGGAGAAGAGGGCGAATTCCAGCTCGATGAAAAGGGTGGAAAAGAAGGTGACGGCGAGCACCACGGTTTCGGGTTTGCTGGCCTTGAATATTGTCTTTATGTGTTGCGCGTCCACGAGACTGCAGCACACCAGCATGAGCACGCCCGCCATGGCGGCGATCGGCAGATAAGCGGTGAGCGGGGCTATGAGAATTACTATCACGGCCAGGAGCAGCGCCGCGTAGACGGCCGCCATCGGGGTCCTGGCCCCCGCGTTGTAGTTCACGCCCGTGCGTGTAAACGATCCTGAAGAGGCATAACCGGAGAAAAAGCTTCCCACGATGTTGGACAAGCCCTGTCCGATGAATTCCTGGCTGTTGTCGAGGTGCTGGTTGGACTGGTTCGCAATCGAGTGGGCGATGGAAACGGCCTCGGCAAGCCCCAGCATCGCTATGGCGAGCGCTCCCGGCACGAGCGTTCGCAAGGTGTCGATGGACAGGTTCGGCACCGAGAAGGGAGGCAGGCTCGCGGGAAGCGCCCCCATCATTGCCAGCCCGTGCGATTTGCCGTCAAGCGCCAGTCCCATGAGGCCCCCGGCTATCATGCCGACAAGCAGGCCCGGCCACCGGGGCCGGAAGTATTTGAGCGAGGCGGCCGTCACGAGGGTCGTGAGCGCGACCGCGAGGGTGTAAAGGTTCGTATTCGGAAGGAGCCTGACAAGCTCGATCCAGGTGTGCAAAAAGGATTTGCCGGACGGGATGGGGATTCCGAAAAAATGGCCTGCCTGGCTTGTGGCGATCAGGATTGCGGCCCCGAAGGTAAATCCCACCACCACGGAATGGGAAACGAAATTAACCACCGCGCCCAGGCGCACCACTCCCAGCGTCAGTTGAAACGCCCCGGCGATAAGGGTCAGCGCCAGCACCATCTCGATGTATTCCCAGGTGAACGGCTGGGCAAGCGTGCTGACCTTGGCGAAAACCACGAGCGATATGGCGGTCGTTGGCCCCGAGATCAGGTGCAACGAGGAACCGAACAGCGCGGCGACAATGGCGGGAACGATCGCCGAATAAAGGCCGTATTCCGGGGGAAGACCGGCAATGGCGGCAAATGCGATCCCTTGCGGAAGCACTATGATCGCGCTCGTAATCCCGGCAAGGAAATCCGCCCGCTGGGTCTGGCGGTTTACAAGTTTCCACCAGCCAAGAAAGGGAAAAACCGCCGACGCGGAAGGCCATCTCATCACGAAATCACCACTCTTTGTGCCACCATCGCATTAGTAACGAAAAATTTTGTAAGAATTCACTGCGGAGACGCAGAGAAAAACACCGGATGAGGTATTACACCCTGTATCCCGCATCGGCCCCGGTATCTTGCATCGACGTTTGAGGCCTGATATGCCGACTTGTCTTTATCTCCGCGCCCTCCGCGTCTGCGCGCCCTCCGCGTCTCCGCGGTGAACGGTTGCGGGAATCCGCATCCAATACCGGGATTGAGCGATTATTCGGCCGGTTACATCGGCTCGCTCGAACCGGGAAAAATAGTCTCGTTGGGTTTCCCACCGGTTAACCGAGGCGGCGGGGCATGCTCTTTGGCTTGCCGGCTGTGGAACGTGCGTGGGATTAAGCGGGGAGAAACCCAACAACGGCAACAACTCTTAGCTAGATAACCATTTCCGTGCCGCCGGGCCAGAAGCAATTTACAGAAACAATCTCAAAACCCTTTTGAATTTGCCAAAAACCGCCCGCTCGGCTATCAGTGGGGCGGTGAACAGAGGACGGAGGACAGTAGACGGAGGACGGAGGACGGAGGACGGCGCGTAAGTCTTTAGGGGCTGTTGCCCAAGTCAAAGTGCCACGAATTGTTATACTTTAGGTTCGGGCGGCGAACTCTAAGCTCTAAAACCGTCATTCCCGCAGCGTTTTTGGGCGGGAATCCAGCGTCTTTGTTCTTGCAACCATCTGGAAAGACACTGGATTCCCGCCCAAAAACACTGCGGGAATGACGATCCTTGGGTCCCGGGCTTAACCATGAACGCATTACTGTTTTACCGCAATCGACTTCGGCAGCAGCCCCCTTTATCCGGTCCACTGTTCACTCTTCACTGTTCACTCTTTTAGGCATCGTCCGGATATGCATTGCAGTGCTTGAAGATGAGGTGCTTTAGATGATTCGCTCCCTTTCCGCCGTGATTGTCGCCGCGTGCCTGCTGGTGGGCGCCGGGTGCATCAAACCCAGGATCACCGTTTTCCCCGACCGCACGGAACCTCTGGAGGAGTACACCCTTCAGGGCAAGGGGGATGAGAAGATACTGGTGATTTCAGTCAAAGGCTTCATCTCCGACGGCCAGCGCGGCCTGCCTTTCGCCAGGCGGCCCGGCACGGTCCAGGAAGTCGTGTCCCAGTTGAAAAAGGCGGAAAAGGACAAGCAAATCAAGGCGGTCATCCTGAAGATAGACTCACCGGGAGGATCGGTCACGGCGAGCGACATGCTCTACCACGAGATCACGCGGTACAGGGAGCGCAGCGGAGCGCGGGTCGTTGCGATGATGATGTCGGTTGCCGCCTCCGGCGGATATTACGTGGCCCTTCCCGCCGATTTCATCATGGCCCATCCCACTTCGATTACCGGCTCGATAGGCGTCGTGTTTTTAAGACCCAACATCACCGGACTGATGGGCAAGATCGGCCTGGACATGGAAGTCGACAAATCCGGACAGAACAAGGACATGGGCTCCCCCTTCCGCGCCACGACACCGGAAGAGCGCCGGATCATGCAAAAGCTCATAGACGACATGGCGGAAAGATTTATCGGCCTCGCGGTAAAGCACCGCCGCTTGAGCGGCGACATGAGGGCACAGGTTTCGTCCGGGCGCATCTACGCGGCCGATGAGGCGTTGCGGCTCGGCCTGATCGACCGCATCGGCTATCTTGACGACGCGCTCCGCGAGGGCGCCAGAATGTCCGGGCTCCCCGAAGACGCGAAGGTTGTGGTTTACCACCGCGCCGAGTATCACGACGACAACATCTACAATACATCCGCCGGCAAGCCGGAAACGCCGGGAATAAACCTGATCGATCTCGGAATCGCCGAAGCGATCCCTCCGATCCAAAGCGGCCTCTATTACCTCTGGCTGCCCGGGAGCGGTTAATCTCCCTACCGTTCCTCTGAGGCCAAGATTGTTCACCTAAGGCTAGGGCGCAGCCAGCCGCCGTCGCTATGGGAGCGGGGCTTCCAGTATGCATGCGGTCGTGGGGCAGGCTTTCCGGGGCTGCTGCCCAAATGCAGAAGTTGCGACAGGTGTGGCCAAAACAGGGCGGAGGTCTCCCCTCCCTTGGCGGGAGGGGCTGGGGGAGGGGGTCGTAAGCACTTGAATATTCAACACCCCCTACCCCTTCCCATCGCAGGGAGGGGGACTCACGTCCGGCTCAATGGTCGCGCAGCTTGAATATTTCTGCGGTCGTGGGGCAGGCTTTCCGGGGCTGCTGCCCAAATGCAAAAGTTGCGGCAGGTGTGGCCAAAACAGGGCGGAGGTCTCCCCTCCCTTGGCGGGAGGGGCTGGGGGAGGGGGTCGTAAGTACCTGAAAATTCAACACCCTCCCCTACCCCTTCCCGTCGCAGGGAGGGGGACTCACGTCCGGCTCAATGGTCGCGCAGCTTGAATATTTCTTTGGGTAACAACCTTTTCAGCCTGCCCCGCCCAACACATGCATCGAGTGAACTCGGCGCCAAAACGATATGAAAACCGGAACGATCTCTCATAGTCGGGTACACGATGGCGGTTGCCTACCCGACTATTAACGTGATCCTTTTCTAATCCCGCCCGGTAAACCCCGCCACTGTCTTCGCATCGAGCTTTTCCACCAGGGCTATGAGCAGCCGCAGGGTGCGGTCGTAGTCTTCCCTGCTGATAAACCCGCTGTGGCAGTGGATGTGCCTCGCGGGGACCCCGAGAACGATCGTCGGCACCCCGATTCCATGAAGGTGTATCTGCCCGCCGTCCGTCGAGCCCCCGAGCCAGGCCGAATACTGCAGGGGAATGCCGAGTTGGGCGGCCGTCTCGATTGCGAGGTCGCGAAACTTGAGATTGGGAATCATCCGGGCTTCGAGCAGGACGAGCGACGGTCCGCCGCCCAGCTTTATGCTCGATTCGTGGGGTTCGATCCCCGGCACGTCGCCGCAAATGTCGGATTCAAGAATTATTGCCGCGTCCGGATCGACCAGCCCCGCGCTGGTCTTTGCGCCGCGCAGGCCGACTTCCTCCATGACCGTGCCCGTAGCGCAGAGTACATTCGGGTGCGAGGCCCGCGAGAAATGCCGCATGGTGTCTATCATGAGCGCGAGGCCGACCCTGTCGTCGAAGGCCTTTCCCATGTAGACCTTGCCGCCAAGCAGCGGCAAAAAGGGTGAATCCGGCACCACCGGGTCCCCGAGCCGCACTCCGGCTTCCTCGACCTGCGCTTTTGACGCGGCGCCGATATCGATGTACATGCCTCTGAGCTCGACGAGCTTCTTGCGCTCCTCCTGCGAGAGCACGTGAGGCGGCTTCGCGCCTATGACTCCGGGCAAATCGCCCCTGTGGGTCTTTATGAGAACGCGCTGGCCCAGCAGCACCTGCTCCCACCACCCCCCCAGCGGCAGGAACCTGAGAAACCCATCATCGGTGATGTGGCTCACCATGAAGCCGATCTCGTCCAGGTGCGCCGCCAGCATCAGGCGCGGCCCTGTCTCGCCGTTCCGGCAAACGAGGCTGCCCACGCGGTCCTGGTCGATTGCCCCGAAAGGCTCCAGGAGGCGGCGCACAAGGGCTCGAATCTCATTTTCGTATCCCGGCACGCCGTGCGCCTCGGACAGGTCTTTTAACAACTGCGCGGTCTCATCCATCTATGCATCCCCCATTCCCAGGTAACTCGACCTCCGGACCGGTCCGGAGGCAAATGCCGCGGCCCGGCGGTCCGCCGCGGCCTCGGGCAGTCTCTCGTGCCGACCGGGATACTATTGCACCATTTGGCTGTGATTACAATAACGTGGAGTGTGGCGCGCAACACTGCTCATTCCTTAAAGGCTCACGATCCGCATTGCCCTCTCCAACCCACATGCCTATCTTCATTTAGAAGCTTCCAGCAATGGCTTGATTTCCGGGCTTTCAGCTCCTTTCGGAATGAACGCCCTCCAAGGCGGGGCCGCGATGAGCACGACTGAAACAGTGAATGTGCTGTTGATAGAAAAAGACGAGAGCGAGTACGCCCTGGTAAGGGGACTGCTGTCGGAATCCCCTTTTACGGAGTTCAAGCTCGATTGGGTGACTTCCTTCGAGGCCGGGCTGGAAGCGGTGTGCCTTCCCTGCCACGATGCCGTTCTGGTGGACTACACACTCGGCGAGCGTACTGGGATCGATTTCCTGGCCGAAGCCGGCCGCAAGGGATGTGATCCCCCGATGATTTTGCTGAGGGGCCCGGACGGTGAAGTCGATTCACAGGCGCTGGACGTCGGCGCCGTTGACTGCCTGACAAAAGGCGAAATCAGCCGGGAGGTGCTCGAACGCACGATCAGGTATGCGATCGAGCGGAAGAAGGTCGAGCGGGAACTCGATCCCCACGAGGGCAACCCGGAGGATTCGGCCGCGAGCGAACCGCCCCGGCCCTGGCAGACAGGCCCGCGGCTCAGAAAAGAAATCCTCGAACGCGAAATGGCGGAATCGGCGTTGAGGCACAGTGAAGTGAAATACCGCACCCTTGTTGAAAACTCGCTGGATATCATCTACACGGTATCACTCGAAGCAAAGATCCTGTCGTTAAACCCGGCCTTCGAGCAGATTACCGGGTGGAGCGCCCGCGAGTGGATCGGGAAAGACTACACCCCGCTCATTCACCCCGACGACCTTCCGCTCATACAGGACAGGAGGGAGAGATCGCTGCGCGGGGAAACGCTTGAACCGGCGGAAGTCCGGGTGCGCGCTAAATCGGGTGAGATCATAACCCTGGAGTTCAACTCGACCGCCCTGCTCGATGGGAACACCATCACCGGTCTTATCGGGACGGCGCGCGACGTCACGCACAGGAAAAGGGCCGAAGAGGAGCTAATCCATCGCAACACGTTTCTCAATACCGTGCTGGAGTCTTTGTCCCATCCTTTCTACGTCCTCGACGCCCGAAATTACGACGTCGTCATGGCAAACTCGGCGGCCTCGCCCGATAAGCTCCCCCGGAACACCAAATGCTACGCTCTCTTCCACCAGGGCGATGCGCCATGCAGCGGAAGCGAACACTTCTGCCCCCTGCAGGAAATTAAAAAAACAAAAAAGCCTTTGATTACCGAACACATTCACCACGATCCGGACGGGACCCCGCGCCACGTGGAGATTCACGCCCATCCGATTTTCGACCTGGACGGCGAGGTTTCGCTCATTATCGAATACATCCTGGACATTACGGACAGGAAAAAGATGGAGGAGGACCTCCGCGGGGCACACGACGAACTCGAAAATCGCGTGCGGCAGCGGACGGCCGAGCTTGCCCGGACTAATGCGGTCCTGAGATCGGAGATACGGGAGCGCAGACGTGCCGAAAATGCGCTTCGACTCGATGAAATTCGCCTGGAGGCCTTGCTGGAACTCAGCCAGATGAGCTGGTCCTCCGAGGAGGAAGTCGCCGATTACGTGCTCGAACAGCAGGTGAAACTCACGGGCAGCAAGATCGGCCTGATCGGCTTTCTCGACGAGGACGAAAGAATACTCGACCTCCATACCGGGGCCACGGAGCACATACCCTCGTGCGGACTCCAGGAAGCGCCCGTCCGCCATGAAATCGCGCATTCGGGCGTCTGGGCGGACGCGGTTAGAAAGCGCAGACCGATCATAATAAATGACCCCGCCCTGCTCGAATCTGGGGGCAAAGGACTCCCCTGCGGCGATATACCCCCGCAACGGCTGCTCAGCATTCCCGTTTTCGACGGGGACAGGATCGTGGCCCTTGCAATCGTTGCGAACAAGGAACGGGATTATGACCAGTCGGACGTGCGGCAGTTGACGCTTCTCATGGACGGAATGTGGAAGCTGATGGTCCGCGGACGCTCGGCAAAGGCCCTGGGCGAAGCCGAAAGCCTCGCCGGAATCGGAAGGGCGCTCTCCAGTGTCGCCCACGACATGAAAACTCCTCTTATCGCGATAGGCGGCTTTGCCAGGCTCGTCCAGAACCACACCCCGAAGACTTCTCCGGATTGGGAGAAAATGGAGATCGTGCTCAAGGAAACCCGCCGCCTCGAACACATGGTGGGGAATATGCTCGATTTCTCCAGGCCGCTCGAACTGGAAAAGACCCCCGAGGACATCTACCACCTGATCCAGGAAAGTCTCGATATCGCCAGGCAGATCGCCGATAAGAAAGGCATCGAGCTCCAGGTCGATCTCTGCTACCCCGGCGAACCGATACTCATGGACGGCGCGAGGGTAAAGCAGGCGATCCTGAACCTCTTGATCAACGCCATCGAGGCAACGCCGAAGGGTCGCTTTGTCAAGCTGCACTGCCTCAGGAAGGGCGCCCGGCTGATCGTCGAAGTAGTCGATTGCGGCTGCGGCATCCCCTTCGATCAGCGAAAAGACATTTTCCTGCCGTTTTTTACCACGAAGAAAGAGGGGACCGGCCTTGGCCTTCCCATTGTGAAAAAGATCGCCGAAGCCCACAAGGGCCGCGTCGAAGTGATCGATAACCCCAAGGAGGGAGTCACTTTCCGCCTTGTCCTCCCGATCCATTGACACCCGCCGGATATGAGCGCACCTCTATTTGCGCTCGATTCAGCCATCATTCTCCAAATATGCTTGACTTGATGCCGTGTTTTCGTGCATACGTACGCGCGGGGGGCATAGAAGACTTTGGACCACGGTATAGAGGGGGGAAAAACGATGAAGCGGCTGGTCGTGATAACGGCTTGCGTCCTCGCATGTTTTCTCGTCGCCGGTTGCGCGCATGTCTCCGATTCCTCATCGAAATATCTCGACAATTTCCTCGCTCAACTGAAGCTCGGGAAACCCCCGGCTCAAAATCCCGAAAAACCCCAGATCTGCATTCTCGATCCTGTGGCCTATGCCTCCGAAACGGCCGATAAGCCGGTCGCGGCCGCCGGCGGGTCCCCCGCGGTCGTCGTCCCCGAGACAAGCCACGATTTCGGACGAATCTGCGAAGGTAAAGATTTCACCCACAGGTTCAGCATCAAGAACACGGGCGAATCCGTTCTCAATATTAAGAAAGTGGTGCCCGGCTGAGGCAGCTCGGTGGCCCAGTTCGACAGGGCCATCCCTCCCGGCGGCGAGGGAACGATCACGCTGAACCTCAACCCGAAAGCCTGCAACGGCGAAACCCAAAAGACCGCGGTCGTTACCTGCAACGACCCGCAAAAGCCCTATTTCATACTGATCCTGAAGGGCCAGGGCTGCGGTTGAACCGGTTTCCCCCCCGTCTTCCCATCTTTATAAAAATTCCGCGCCTCGATTTCTATTTTACAATCCCAATTTGCTCTACAATGACATTGCGGCCATGGCGCGTAGTTCGGAAAGCACACGAGGTCCCGCATTTATGGATGGCGAAAGCGAAAATACGTTTAATCCCGAAAGGTTTCTCTTTCGCGGACTGCACCCCTCCGTTTCCCTGGGAACGGCAAGCGACCGCTACAAGGGGTGGATCGGCCAGATCTATTCCGAGGAGCTTTACAGCGGAAGGATAACCAGCCGCTCGAACAGGGTGGGCAAAGGCAGCTTCCGCGAGGAGGTATTGCCGATAGATTCGGTGCGGGAATATTTTCAGCACTTTCGGGTGCTCGAAATCGACTACACCTTTTACGCGCCCCTGGCCAACAGGGGAAAACCCACACCCGGCGCGGGCACACTCGGGGAATACGCCCGTTACATGGGACCGGGCGACCGCGTTTTTCTCAAAACCCCGCAGATGTTTTTTGCACGGAAGGTGTGGCGGGGGAAAGAATATGTCCCCAACGAAAACTATCTTGCCCCGGAAGCTTTCACCGCGCAGTTTTACCGCCCGGCCGTCGATCTGCTCGGCCCGAACCTGAAAGGGTTTATCTTCGAGCAGGAATACCAGCGAAAAACTGAACGCGTCCCGCCGGAAGACCTCGCGAGCGAGCTCGATGCCTTTTTCAGCTCCGTTCCGCGGGATTCCCGGCACCACGTCGAACTCCGGACCGAAGCCTACCTTTGCGAGCCCGTTTTCGATGTGTTGAGAAAGCACGGGATAGGCCAGGTCCTGTCCCACTGGACCTGGCTTCCGGACCTCGGGAAACAGCTTGCAAGGGCGGGCGGCGGTTTCATCGACGCGGGCGGGCAGACGGTCATCCGCCTCATGACCCCACTCGGGACCCGCTACGAGGATGCCTATGCGAAGGCGTTTCCTTTTGACCGGCTGATCGAAGGAATGCTTCAGCCCGCCATGGCGCCGCGGACGGCGGAACTGATGTGGGAGGCCGTCGGGCAGGGAAAGGAAGTCAACGTACTTATAAACAACCGCTCCGGCGGAAACGCTCCGCTCATTGCCCGGCAGCTCGCGATGGAATTCACTGAAACAAGAAAGCGGAAAGATCCGGGGTGAGGCAGGATCGATTGGGGGCCTGCATGGAGGGGGAATAACCCTTTCGTGTCCTTCGTGCTCTTCGTGTTGAAAGGCTGTGATCCAACCACGAAGCTCACGAAGAACACAACGGCCGCGAAGATGGAATTTCCCGGTAAATAGTGGCTGTAATAGCCGGATGTGTGAAGCGCGGCACAACCCATCGCCCCGCGTGGCGTCCCGCACCCTCTCGTCCCGCACCCTCTCGTCCGCACTCCAAATTACACCGTGAACGCAATGTTTCACGGCGCTCGCGTCACCCGCGGAGCATGAAGACGGAAACCTCCAGGCCACCTCTCATTCAAGTCATGAATCTTCAGCGTTTTCTCCGCGGCCTCCGCGCCTCCGCGGTGGATCGTTTCATCCCATCACCGGCACTTCGAGCATGAGGTAAGGGGGCCGGTCGGGAAAGCACCGCTTCAGTACGGCCGCGGAAACGTTGTAAACGGGCGCGTCCCCTCGCGTCTTGCCCCGGTAATGCCCTCCGTGCGCGTGGCCGTGGAAAGCCGCGGTGACGGCGTGGCGGTCAAGCGGTTCTTCGAGGCGGCTGGAGCCAAGAAAGGGGAACAATTCCGGAGGCTCTCCCGCAATGGTGTCCCTGATCGGCGAATAGTGGAGCAAGGCGATACGCGGTCCCGGACCGAGCCTGGCAAGACCCGCGTCCAGCTTGTCGGCCTCATCCACCGTCTCTTTTACAAAATTCTTGACCGACAATTCCCCCAACGGTTGCACGGCAAAGTCTCCAAATCCCCCGCCGAACCCTTTCACCCCGGTAAACCCGATACCGCGAATTTCCAGATCGTTCCCGTCCAGCATAATGATGCCGGCGTCGCAAAGCTTGCTCCAAAACTCGTCCCGCTTTCCGGATTCGAAATCGTGGTTCCCCAGTACGGAAAGCACCGGGACCTTTCCCAGCGCCGGGGCCACTTCGTGAAGAAATACGTCGATCCCTTCCTCCGACCCGAAATGCGTCAGGTCGCCGCAAAGCACCAGGATATCCGCCCGCTCGGCTATTTCGGCGAACACGGGCCTGAGTCTGCCCCTGGGACCGCGCCCGCAGTGGAGATCGCTTGTAGCCGCGACCCGAACCACCTCCTTCGAGGCGCCGCCCGCAAAATCATCCGGCTCACCCATCAGGTTTCAACCTCCCCTTTGGTATCGGTTTCGCTGTCCCGCAACACTGGTGCGGAATAGTCACACAACTGCCTCGGTTTACAAAAACAGACGATGTGCACGGGGGCGGAAAAAGAAAAAACACCAAAACCCCGCCACGCCGTCAGAAATATACATCTATCTTACGGGTTGCGGAAGCGCGGTGTCTCTCTAAATTGGATAAGGACGGTCGGGCGCTTACTTGCGGTTTTCTTTTTCCAGCGCCGCCACGACGTTGATAGTATTTCGAAGTCGCTTTTGCTCGGCTTTCAGGTTGGGCTTGTTGGGGGCTTCTTTCCTGTTCCTGATCTTTTCGGTTTTTTCAGTCTTGGAACCCATCTTCAGTCTCCTTCGGAAAAATCAAAAACCCGGCCGCACAAACCGCCGGATTCAAATTAAGCCTCTTCGGCACAGCATCCCGCCATATAGCAGATACGGGCGCGGATGTCATTCAATTTTATAGTTTTTCGGCCGCAACTCCCCATCGAACCGGGCAACCAGTTTCTCGATCCGGGGATACCGCCCCCGGCAGGTCCCGGATAGCCACTCCCGGAGCTGTCCCCAGGCCCAGGGGATATAGTCCAGGAAATATCTCTTCCCCTTTACCAGGCCGAGAAAGCCGAAGGCGCCCAGGACCTGCATATTCCTGCACAGCCTTACCGCCGCATAAGTCCTGTAAAACTCCCCGCCCGAGGCATCGAAAAGTCTACCGGCCGACGACCGGTAAAGCCGCGCAAGCCTCTCCTGGAGGCCGCGGGGAAGCTTAACATAGGGGTCAACCAGCAGCGAGGCAAGGTCGTAGGCGGGGGGGCCGAACCGCATTCCCTGGAAATCGAGGAGCCGGAGCCCGCCGCCGCGCACCATGATATTTCGGCTCTGGAAATCGCGGTGGAAAACAAAGCGCATGTCCCGCGCCCCCGCCGCTTCCGCCAGGTTTTCGAAATCGGGGCGGAGCTTTTCCGGGTCGATTTCGAGCCGCAGACAGCCGTTTAGAAAATACTTCCTGAAATACTCTAGCTCACGCTCAAAAATGAATCGAGCATCGTACAGGGGCGCATCGAAGCAGAAGTCGGGTGAAAAACCTTCGGGGGCCTTCCTGTGCACCGAAGCGAGCATCAGGATCACGCGCCTGTAGATTTTTTCCAGGTCCCGCCGGTTGCGCTGGACGAACCCCTGGAGGTGGAGGTCCCCGGCGTCTTCGAGCAGAAAGCGCCCGTTCTCGACATCCGCGAAGAAAATTCGCGGGGCGGGTATCCCCCTTGCCCGGAGATGGCGGCCAATCTTGAGGTAGGAATCGTTTTCATCGATCCCGTCCCCCCTGGTCCTGGGCGAGACAAGTGCAACAAAGGTGGTATCCCCCGAAAAAATGCGGAAAAACCGCCGGTCCGAACCGTCCCCGAAAAGAGGCGCAATCCCGGACCTCTTCGACAGACCATGGGAACCGGGTCCCTGGGGCGGGAAAGTGAGCGCCCCGGATATTTCCTCCGCTTTTTCGAGCAGGACCCGCGCGCCGTAAGTGTATGGCGAATCCGTCTTCATTTGCGCCCCGGCACGAACACTTTTCCCGAATGGCGGCCGGAAATCGCCGTCCCGTCGGCCGCGATACAGCCTTTAAGAGAGCTTGCAGCCTCGATCCTCACATCCTCCCAGAGGATGACGTCTTCAAGCCGCGAACCATCCAAGATTTTGGTTCCCCTCCCGATTACGACCGAACCTTTCAGCTCGGTCCCGGGCGAGACCGTCGCTTCCGGGTGGATCCAGACGCGCCGTCCCGTCACAATCGGCGGCAGGATATTTTCCTCCAGGCCGCCGAGTTCGCTCGTAAGCTTCCTGTAGCTTTCCAGGGAACCCATCTCGCGCCAGAAAAGGCCGGGCGAAAACAGCGCCCTGGGCGGGGAGCCGCAGGATATGAGGCGCCGGTAAAAATCGAGAATGTCGGCCGGCGCCCCTCGGGGATATTCGCGAAGGGCTGCGGGATTAATGAAATGGATCCCCGTGAAGGCAAGCATCCGGACCCCGTTCCTTCCGGCGCGAATCCGTTGCGCCTCCTTGCCGAACCCGAGCACGGAGCCTTCTTCATCAACCGCCACGTTATTGAATTCAGGCCAGTCATGCAAAAGCAGGCTCACCTCGGCGCCCGAGCGCACATGCTCCTCATAGAGGCGGTCAATGGGGGCGTTGCAGACGATGTCGCCGTTTATCACCGCGAAAGGATCATCGCCCAGCGATTCCAGGGCGGTCCTGATCCCACCGCCCGTTCCCAGGAGCATCGGTTCGGTGTGGACCTCGATCGCAATGGGCCAGGTCTTTTGCGCGACCTCCTCGACCACCCGCTCTTTGAGGTGGTACGCGTTGAGGATTGCCGCCTCGAACTTGCATTGACGCAGCCGTTCGGCCCAAAAATCGAGGATGGGCGTGCCCAGAACCGGGATCATGACCTTCGGGCGGACATGGGTCAGGGGAAGCAGCCGCGTCCCCAGACCAGCCGCCAATATCATAGCGCGCACGGCGTAAACCTCGAATGCTCTGAAGAATTGGCAAGGGCCTCACTGGCCCCCGCCCCGTTGGACACCACGAGTTCCATGATGAGCATAACTTTCCATGATGCTCGCCTCACCCGCGAAGCATGCAAATAGGGCATTCTCTAAGTAACCCAAAAAAAGATGCCGCAAAAGCGGCATTCTCAGCTTATTGAAAAAGGTCTTCGGGTGCGTGAAAGAAGCTGGAAAATGCCGGTTTCGTCATTCCGGCGGAAGCCGGAACCCAGGGCCTTTCGTGCGAATTCAACAACTTAGGGACTTGGAAAATACTAAAATACCGTTTATAATGTCTCATGGTCTTAACCATGGAGGCATTGAGCATGAAGACATCGACGGTTGTTCGGAACCAAGTATCCAAGCAAGTGATAGACTTGATT